>JALZAL010000055.1 GCA_030948325.1 Candidatus Dormiibacterota bacterium | reverse complement strand
CCCAGCGCTGATAGGTGGCGATCAGGTCGACAGTTTCGCTCGGGGCTTGACGGTCGACCATCGCCGTGTACCCGCGCACGTCCGCGAACATCACCGTCACCAGCCGCTCACCCAACTCTGCCGGCGCTTGAACGGTCTCCGTGTGTTCTGGCATCGGCTCGTCGACCACGATCCCAAGCTTGGCCAGTCTCTCTTCGGCCGTGCGCTCTAGACGCCCGAGGCCGCGGCGGCGGCTGGTCTCCAGAACGCGTCTCAGCTCGGTCTCGGCGGCGCCTGCGTCACCTTCGCGCAGGTGCACATCGGCTAGCAGCAGTCGCGCCCTGAGCTCTCGCAGAATCAATTCGGCCGCCTGGAACGACGCCACCGCCTCTGCGACATCGGCGCGAGCCTTGGTCGTGTCGCCACTCGCGAGCGCGATCCTCGCGCGAGCGACGTTGGCCGCCTGCATCGCGAGCGGCGACCGCGTCGCCTCCAGGGCTGCCAGCATGCGCTCGGCGCCTTCGATCCGGCCGGCGGCCATGAAGGCCTCTACCGCCGCGTCGGCGCCGTCATCTTCAATGGCAGGGTGAGGCGACTTGAGCAGGAACTCAGCGCCGTCGAGCGCCTGAGGGAGATCGCCGGTGGCAAGGTGGAAGCGGATCCACATCCAGGCGGCGCCCACTGCATCCTGCATGTCTGTCTGTGCCTCCGGCCGGACCAGGTGCTCGCGAGCCTCATCGAATCGTGCGAGCTCCAGGTAGATGAAGCCGAGCCCGAAGAACGCTTGATGCTCTTGGTGCGCGTCTCCCAGTGAATGCGCGCGAGCATGCAGTTCCAGAGCCGCCTTCAGCGCGCCCGCCATGTCCCCGGTCTGATAGCCCCAGACCAGCCTTACGAAAAGGCTGGACAGCACTCCCCAGCGCTCCACCTTGATCGCCTCCAGACGCCCGACGAGTTCCCCCAACTTTTTCGTCTGCAAGGTGTCGATGTACATTCCAAAGACGTTGTGAAGGGCGTTGCCCGCAATGTTGGGCAGGCCCCTCTCCTGCGCCTCACGTGCGCTCTGCTCGAGGAGATCGATCCCCGCTTGATAGTCCCCTTCGTAACCGCGAGCGAGACCCAGGAAGTTCAACGCCCAGATCCGCATGTCGTCGGCGTCCGCGGCGGCAGCGGTTGAGATCGCCTTTTCGGCCAGCGCACCCGTATGCACGGGGTCGATGTCGAAAGCATGCAGGCCGGCGAGCCGGATGTAGGCGAGCGCCAGCTCGCGGCTTGGCCCGGCCGGCTCGAGGGCCTGGAGGGCTTTCTCGTAATCCGCTCGACCCCGGCCTGGATCCAATCGTTCCCAGTGGCATCGGCCCAACGTGAGCCGGTGGCGGGCGGCCTCCAACGGCTGGCCGGCGTGCTCCAGCATGCGGATGCCTTCCTCCAACGGCTCGATCGCCCGGCCCGGAGTGCCCATCAACCAGTACGCCTCTCCGAGCCGGCAGAGCAGGCGGGCGCGGTTGATGCCGGTTGTGACCACGGGAAGGAGCAGCGAGTACAGAGCGGCTGCGTCGCCGTATCCGAACCCGGCCTCCGCTGCGGCCGCGGCCTCCATCGTGACTTGGATGGCCTCCTGCCAGCGGTTCGCGTTTCGAAGGTGGAAGGCGACCTCGGCCCTCGGTGTGTCCCCCATCTGAGCAAGGACGTCGGCCGTCGCAGAATGCAAGCGCTCGCGGGTAGGCGCGCTGAGGTCTTCGTAAATCGCCTCCTGCGTCAGCGCGTGGCGGAACCGGTAGCGCCCGCGAGAACCGGGCTCTTCCTCGAGGAGCTGTTGCTGGACGGCGACCTGGAGAGCGGTTTCGACGGCCATCCGGTCCTGCGCAGAGAGGCGGATCAGCGTCTGGTAGTCGAACGAACGGCCGAGGATGGCGGCGCAGCGCAGGATCTCCGCCTGCCCCGCGTCGAGGCGCTCGACCCTCATCAGGATGGTGTCCCGCACGGTCTCGGGGATCCGTAGCTCGGCGATCGGCTTTCGCTGCCAGTCGGCTTCGTCCCTGTAGATGTCCCCGCGGTCGATCGCCGCTTTCAGCATCTCCTCGAGCACGAAAGGGTTGCCTTCACTTCGCGTGTGGAGGAAGTCGCGGAACTCTGCCCCAACCGATGTGTTGTCGAAGATCGAGCTGACCATCCGGGCCACGCCCTCGGGTGCGAGAGGCTCCAGCTCGACCAGCTGCGCAAGACGCGAGCGCTGCCAGCCCTGGACTGTCGGCAGAAGGGGATGCTTGCGGTGCATCTCGTCGCGGCGGTAGGTCGCAAGCACCAAGACGCGGCGGTTGCGAAGCCGCCGCGTGATGTAGTCGAGAAGCTCCCGTGTAGACGAATCAGCCCAATGCAGGTCTTCTACGATCAGCAACAGCCCGCGCTCCTCCGAGGCCAGGCCAAGCAGGGCGAGGATCGCCTCGAACAGGCGCAGCCGCCCATCTGGCGTCTCGGTTTGGCTCGCTTCCGGACCGTCCTCAGCCAGCTGCGGAAAGACCTTGGCCAGCTCGCGCACGTGGACCCCCAGGCGCAGCCGCAGGTCCGCCACACCGCCAATGGCGAGTCGGTTGCCGATCGCTTCCAGGAAGGGCAGGTACGGAAGGGCGAGGTCCGCCTCCGAGCAGGAGCCCTGCATCACTATGGCCCCGATCCTCTCGGCCCGATCCGTCAGCTCGGCGCATAGCCGGCTCTTGCCCATGCCCGCGTCGCCGGCGAGGACCACGACCGAGCCTTCGCCACGGCAGGCGGCCAGCAGGGCGTCCTCGAGGGTGGACAGCTCCTCTTCGCGGCCCACCAGGATCCGGCAGACCGCCCGGGTGATCATGGCCACCAAATCTTACGGGCGGTTGACCGACCGGCCGCCTTTGGTCTGCGGCCTACGAATTCACGCTTGCGTCACGATCGGCGGCGCAGCGAGGCGGCGTCAAGGATTGTGATGTAGCCGCGCTCGATGCTGATGTCCCCCAGGGCTGCGAACCGGGATAACGCCCGATTCACGTTCTCGCGGCTCGCCGCGACCATCCCAGCAAGCGTGCGTTGGGAGATCCGGACCCTGGTCCGCGTTCCGCCTGCCGCCGGGTCGGCGTGCGTTCGGGCGAGCTCGAGAATCTTTCGCGCGACCCTGCCCTGAATGTCTAAGAAGGCGACCTCGGCGAATGAGTCGTCCTTGCGCCTGATGTAGGCGCTCAGGAAGCGGATCAGGTGCCACATCCTCTTTCGATCCTCATCGAGGAATGCAATCAAAGCGTCGCGTTCGAGGGTCAGACACTCCGTGGGCTGGACTGCGACAGCGTCTGCTGTCCGCATCGCACCCTCCTCGAGAAGGGCGAGCTCGCCGAACAGGTCGCCGGGCACGAGCATTGCGAACACGACCTCGGCTCCGCGCGGGCCGGAACGGGAGATCTTGACCTCTCCGCTGAGGACCAAATGTAGCTGGAGCCCGAGGTCGCCCTCACGGAAGATATGGGTGCCGGCGCCGAAGGATCGCCGTCGAAGGCTGGGCACAAGAGTCTCGAGGTCTGCGGAATCCACTCCCTCGAAGAACGCCGATCTCCGAAGCACCTCCAACGGATCCATCGCTGCAATCTTGGATCCGCCCCTCCGAAATGAAAAGGGGCGGCCGGTCTGGCCGCCCCTTCGTCGTCAGAGCTTCAGTAAGTCGAGGGACGAAGCATCTACCGTGCTGGCCGCCTCTACCGTGCTGGCCGCGTCCACCGTGCTCGCGGCGTCCACCGTGCTCGCGGCGTCCACCGTGCTGGCGGCGTCCACCGTGCTGGCGGCGTCCACTGTGCTGGCGGCGTCCACTGTGCTCGCGGCGATGGCAGTCGCCATCGGCTTGGCGGTGGCTGCCCGCGAAACCCCAAGAGCCTTGGCCAGCTGTGCCTTCTCTTCGGGCGTGAGGTCGAAGGAGCGCAATGCACCATCGAAGTTGTCGCTCAACGAAGCCCTGAATCGAGCATCGCTGGATGCTCGCTGGAGGACCTGGTCCAGAGACTGCTTGCTCATGTCGTTGTCAAACCTCCTGATCCGGGTGGATTCCCGTCCACTAAGAGTGTGCGCGCCGGGACGGTCGTTGTGAAAGCGACTTTTGACACATTCGACCTGTGTCGTTTGTCACTTCTGAGCCGGTTTCCGCTTCGAGGGGGGGCGTGGACTCCTCCCTTCGTCAAGGAACTCCATCAGCACCGGATCCGGTTTGGGCTTGCAGACGCCACAGTGGATCGCATCCTCCACCGCCAGTCCGTAATGGGTGCCACCGCTTTCGTATACCTCGAGGACAAACGGATGAATGCGTGCGTCTTCGCGGCATACCGCTCGCCCGCAGAAGCGACAGCTGGCGCTCGCTGGGGCCGCGCAGATCCAGCACTGCATGGCTCAGGCCGCTCCTTCCATGCCGTGACCCCTGGCGACAGCGACACCCTCGAACTCGTCTTCGAGTGCGAGGTACTGGCCGAGCAGCTCGTGGAAATCCTGCCTCCCCAATCGCCACACGGATCCCGCCTCAGTCCCGACCACAGTCGCGGTACGTGGGGTGTCGCGAAGCAGGGCGATCTCCCCGAAGAAGTCGCCGGCACCCATCTCGGAAAGAGTCTTTCCCTCTCCGTCGACCGCTGCCACGCGACCTTCACGGACGATGTAGAAATCGTGTCCCTTATCACCGCGCTGGACGATGACGGTTCCCTTGTCAAATGGCACGACGGAAAGCTTGACAGCCAGCAGGTCGAGCTGGCGAGAGCTCACGTCGGCGAACAACTTGACTTGCTTGAGAAGCTCCCTTTCGCTCAGTGACTCACGCACCTTTCGCTGCCACGCAATCGGGCCGGCCATCTCTGCCCAGAAGGTGCGCTCTTCGAACACCAGCAATCGCATCGGGGACAGCGCTCGCACGGTGGCCGTCCGAACTCCGCCTTCGAGGAGGGCGCGCTCGCCGAAGAATTCCCCGGGCTTGAGCCTGCGCACCGTCCGCTCCTCGCCGCGTTCCAGGATCGAGACCTCCGCCTGGCCGTCGGCGATGATGAAGAAATCCGCGCCCCGCTCTCCCTGGCGGACCACCACGTCACCTGGAGCCGCGTGCCGGACTCGGGCCGCGCGAGCAAGCCGTTCGATGGTGGCTCGCGGCATGCTTCGGAGGAAGCCTAATCCACCAAGCAGGACGAGGCGATCGTTCATGCGGACCGTGAAGATCGCTCTGCGCGCAAGCTGCGGCGCCTTCGTGACTACCGTCCGCAGACGCCACAGCCTGCGGGCGTACCGGATGCCGAGAGGAATCGCGATCGCGCCGACCACGACCACCGCGATGACCTTCGAGAACAGGCCCGGCGTCAGCCAGAGGGGCGCCACGATGGGCGTCAGGCGCTTTCGCCAGAAGAAGACGCCCAAGAATATCGCGATAAACGTGTAGACGCCCGAGAGGATTCCGAAAACTGCGAAGAAGAGCTCCCTTCGCGTCAGCCGTCGCCGCGTCCACATGAGATGCCAGAAGGGCCCGCGTACGAACGCCAGGGCACGGTCGCGCAGCTGAGGAATCTCGAGCCATTGCTCCAGGATCCAGTAACCGTCGAGCAAAAGCAGGGGCATGAGGTTGAGGAGATTGGTGAGGTAGGCGGCGACTGCCAGCTTGAACAGGATGGTCGCAAAGATGCCTGGCGGAAAGACCCATACCATCAGGGCGGAGAGGCCGGCCACGAAGAATCCGGAATAGGGTCCTGCCCAGAATATTGCGATCCGGTGGCGCCACGGCTCGAGCCAGGCATCGGTCACGTCGACATAGAAAGCCGGCATCAGGTAATAAATGAGCAAGCCACCCTTCGGGACCATCCGTCCGTAGTGCTTGCACGTGAGGGCGTGCGAGCTCTCGTGGATGAGGATCGTGAAGTAGTAGGCGACTACCAGCGCCACGATGGCGGCCAGGCCTGAGCCGGCGATCGGGGCGAAGGGATCCTCGCCACGGAGCAACTCGGCGGCGAACGCCACCAGCCCGCCGACCGAGACCAGGAGGCTGAAGACCAGAAAGGGCGGCGAGAAAATCCATCGACCGACCGTTCGGTAGTAGCTGCTGATGAATCCGTCGATCCCACGCAGGGGCACCTTCAACCGCATCGCAGTCCCTTCGGTCCAGCGGCGCTCAGGCGGCTTCGTTGCGGGATTGAGTCGCTCGCCAAGATCGACCCAGACGTCGCGAGGTGGATCGGTCAGGAAGCCGGCCTGGCGAAAGGCGGTGACCACGTCGCTGACGTGCTTCAGGCCAAAGGTTCCGAACCGCCCGAAGTAATCGACGACGAGGTCCGAGACGCTCCGCGTGCCGTCCATTTGCTGGGCAAGGAAATCGTCCCTTTCGCCCATCCGAAGATACTTTCGCGGCCGATCGGCGAGCATGATGTTGGGCTTTCCATGGCGCGTCGTCATCCGTGCCCAGGTGAGGTCGTCGCGGAGGACCGGCACGTAGCTGCCTAGGCTTACGCGCTCGGCGAAGCGATCCCACACCGAGACTCGCCCCGAGCCAACCTCCCCGCCCAGCGTCGCGCCCCCCGAATCCAACTGGCGGCAGCCTAGGGTCGAAGCATCAGCAAGTCAATGGGTCACCGGGCGCGCGCTGCTCTCGTGCTCGCTCGCTACCGTCCGGCTCGAGATTGAGACTCAGGTTGAGACAGCTTGGAACTGCTCTCGATACGCGAGCCCGTTCATCATGCGGCCATGAACGGCTATGAAGGGGACGGGGAGTCCATTCGGTTAGGCTCACCCTCGATGGCGGATCCGGACGAGCTCGCCACACGGGCGTTTCGGGCCGCAGAGTACGACTTCAGCCAGCTGATGGATCTGCCCGACGCCCTGATGAGGCGGGCCGACCGGCATGGCGTCAGGTTGCTGATCGCTCCGACATTCGCGCTCCCCGACGCTGCCCTGGACGCGATTCTGTCCTGGCGTCTTGGTCAGTACCTGCTGACCCGGTTCTACGACTCCGAGGTGGTCGCCGGACAGGGCCTCATCAGAGAAGACAGGAGCGGTGTCCATCCCGCCGACGTCCACGGCCTGGCCATCGATGCGGAAGGGGGGCTGCTGACCTACTTGACGCTGAAGCAGCCAGAGGGATTGCAGGGACACCATTACGGGAGCGCCGAGCGTCCTCTGCTTCCATGCGAAGAGGTGCACGGGCGTAGCTGGCAGGACTCCATCGTCAACGCTGCGGACACTCCTGCCGAACAGTGCTGGGAGGCGGCTCGCTTTGTCACGGATCAGCGGAGGCGTGAAAACCCCCTCATCCATCGCGGCGCTCTCGAGATCGGTCTCGCAGCAGCACGGCTAGCCTGCAGGCCCGACCTGGCGCCACATGTGAGGCTGGTGACCGGTGATCTCGATCCAGAGGTCGCCCTTCGCAACCTTCGCTATTTCTTCATTCCGGTCGCGACGTTCGCTCCCCATCAGGTGACGCTACCTGCGGGCCACCCGCTCCGCCCTCGCTATGGCAACCATCCCACCGCACCCTTTCTCGCCAACGTCGCGGACGTGGATTGGGCGACCTTTGTGCGCTGGGCGGACATAGACCTCGCGCTCAACTCGGGCGAGGAGGAGACGTACCTTCGCTTTCTGTTGCTGCGCCAGTTCGTCAGCGTGAAGGAGTCTTCGCTCAAGCTGCCGAACGAACCGCACGACGAATCTCCCTATCCGGTCGATGCGCTCACGTCGCCTTCCTCGCTGGGCGCCTCTGACGCTCTGTGGCGGAGCGCGACCGCAGGAGCCATCCCGTGGCAGGCGCTCACGCTCGGACCTGGCGAGCCGTTGCCGCGGGATCGCGTCTGCTGGGTGGTCGAGGGATTCGCGCAGGCACTGACCTATCGCGCAGAGGGCCTGGCGCATCTGGCGGGCATCGGACCTGAGGTGTGCTTCGTGCCGCAAGAGTCGATGGCAGCATCGATTGCCGCCCTTGATGCGGCCACGCCGCTGCGGGTCCTGACCACGTCTCGAGAAGACTTCGAGAACTTCTGGAGACAGCGGCAGGCGCTGTTCGAGACATCGTCCGAGAAGCTCTACGGAATGAGTGAGGTTATCAGTGCCGTCAAAGCCTGAGGACCACGAGAGCTTCTACGCGGAGCTGACCGCTCGCAATCGCGGCCTCATCGCACCGGATCTTCAATCGGCTCTCAGGAAGACTCGCATCATCGTCGCGGGATGCGGTTCCACCGGAGGTGCCGTCCTGATGCCCCTTGTTCGAACTGGCGCCGAGGATCTGGTCCTTCTCGATCCGGGCCAGTACGAGCTGAACAACCTGAACCGGCAGGATGCATCTCTTGCCGACATCGCGCGCAACAAGGCCCGTGCATCTGCGGATCGGCTGCTCGCGGTTAACCCGCATTGTTAAATCGAGGTTCACGAGGATGGCGTTCAGCCGGCGACCATCTCGGGCATCCTTCGCGACGGGGATCTCGTCTTCGACGCGATCGACGTGACCACGGCGGAAGGGATCTCTGCCAAGCTCGCACTGCATGATGCCGCCCTGTCGAAGCGGCTCACCGTGCTGACCGCTTACGACATCGCCGCCACGCAATTCATCGAGATCTTCGATTACCGGCGGGTGCGAGCGCCCCTGGCCGGTCGCGTGAAGAATCCCGCCGGCGGGCCGGAGGCGGTGTTGCGCAGCCTGATCCCGCCTTTGGCTCTTCCGCGCGAGATATTCGCGGTGCTGCTGGAAAGGAAGCGTGATCCCAACCTCGGGTTTCCCCAGCTCGCCATGACCTCGACATTCCTGGGCGCTCTGGCGGTCGAGATCGTGCTGCGGTTGCTGGCCGGCAAGCCTGTCAAGCGCCAGATCCGCGTTGACCTCGGCGACCTCGTTCGCCCTGCCTTCCGACGAGCCGCGGGCGGGGTGCGCACCCGGCTCGAGCTTGTCGATCTCTGGGTGAAGATGCGATGACCGAGCGGATCAAAGGCCTGGTCCTGGCCGACGGTGCCAACGAGTTCGATGGCTTAATTGCCCTCCTGCAGGCGGCATGGCGGTGGCCACGTTTGCGGCGCGAGATGCGCGATGCGGCCGGTTACGTGAGCCACCACCTGTGGGTCTCATTTCCTTTCACTGTCGGCATCCTGAGCTGGTGGGAGGATGAGGCGGCGGCGTACCGATTCGCTCATCTACCCGCGCACCTGGAGTTCTGGGAGTGGGCGACACGGCCGGGTCGAACCCGCGGAGGTTGGCTGGCCTTTTATGGCTTCGCCCATGGTGGTCCGCTGTGGGGTAACGGTGTTCGCAGGCAGGTTCGGGATTACGGCCGCTTCACGGCACAGCCGGACGGAGCGCCGCCGCGGGGCACACCGGCGCA
>JALZAL010000050.1 GCA_030948325.1 Candidatus Dormiibacterota bacterium | reverse complement strand
ATCGAAAGCCTCCTGCATGTGGCTCTACGCGGACTCGCGCCAATCAGCGCCCGCGCAACCCACGGTATTGCACGAGTTGCCGGTCCTTCCATGTTGACTATTTGAACTCCCAGATGGAACTCGCGGGAGGCGCATGAAGCCGGGGATCCCGGTGAAGCGCGGGGCCTGCATCGCGTCCACCGGCCGGTACCGCCGCCCCTTCAGTGGTTTCGGATCAGGCACTCGCCAGCTCCGATTCGACCGCCTTCATGCTCTCTTCGTGGATGATGCCGACCACCTGGTTGCGCAGTTCGGCAAACTGCTGGCCTCCCACCATGTCGAAGGTCCGCGGCCGTGGTAGATCGACGCTCAGCGTCGTACGGATGCGGCCGGGCCGGTTGGTCATCACGTAGATCACGTCGCCGAGAAAGATCGCCTCATCGATGTCATGGGTGACGAAGAGCACCGTCTTGCGATATCGGTGCCAGAGTTCGGTCAGCATCTCCTGCATGATCTGGCGGGTCAGGGCATCCAGCGCGCCAAATGGCTCATCCATCAGCAGCACCTCGGGATCGTTCGCCAGCGCCCTAGCGATCGCCACCCGCTGCTTCATGCCACCAGACAACGCCTTCGGGTAGGCCTCCGCGAAACCGTCCAGCTTCATGAGGTGAATCAATTCGCCTGACAGACGCCGTCGCTCGGGTTTGGGCGTGCCCTTGATCTCGAGGCCGAACTCGATGTTGCGCCGAACCGAGAGCCACGGATAAAGCGAATAGGACTGGAACACCATGCCCCGATCGGGGCCGGGCGAGTCCGCAGGCTTGCCGTCGACGAGAACTTCGCCCTCAGTAGGCGTCACCAGGCCGGCGGCGACGTTCAGCAGTGTTGATTTGCCACAGCCCGATGGCCCGACGATACAGGCGAACTGTCCGTCCGGCACCGTGAGCGAAATCCGCTCAAGGGCCCGCACCTCACCGCGACGCGTCGGGAAGCGCATGGCAACGTCGACAAAGCGGATCTCACTCATGCGTGAACCTTTTCGACGTAGGGGAACGCCCGGCGATGGATCAGCGAGATGATCGTATCCGTGATCAGTCCGAGGATCCCGATGGTGATGATCGCAGCGATGATGCGATCCGATCGGAGGAACCGCTCGGAGATCAGAATGAAGCTGCCGATCCCGCGATCGGCCGCCACGATTTCGGCCACGATCAGGTAGGTCCACGCCCAGCCCATGGTGATCCGCAGCGCATCCACGACTTCGGGAAAGGTGGCCGGCAGGAAGACCTTGTAGAAGACCTTCCAGCGGGAGGCGCCAAGTGTGTAGGCGACGCTGAGCATCTCGTCCGGGACCCGGTGGGCGATGTCCATCACCATGAGCCCGAGCTGGAAGAAGACTCCGATCCAGATGACCATCAACTTCTCGTTTTCTTCGAGACCGATGAGCAGGATGAGCAACGGGATGAACGCGGAGGCGGGCATGTAGCGGATGAAGTTCAGCGGCGGTTGAAAGAACGACCGGACCACCTCGAACGAACCCATCAGCAGGCCCAGCGGCACAGCCATAACGGCGGCGATCAGAAAGCCGCCGATAATTCGGAAAGCGCTCCACCCGATATCGGACAGGAAGTTCCTGTGAAGCATCATGTCGACCCAGGATGTCCAAACCCGAGCCGGGCTGGGGGCAAAGAGTGGATTGTCGATGACGACCGACGCCAGGCTCCAGACCGCCAGGATGACGACAAAGCTGGCGATCCCCAGCGTGAAGACGATCCTGCGGGGAATCGCCTGCTTGGGTGTGAGGTACGTTCGAAGCAACCCGCGGCGCCGGCCCTGTGCTCCGGGAGAACGCGCCGGCGCTGCCTGGGTCGCGGGGACCCGCCCGCTCACGAGTCCCTACAAGCTGTTGATGAAGCTGGGATCGACCGCGTCGGTCGGATTCACAGTTGTGTCGACCGTGCCCTGGGCCTTCCAGAAATCGGCTGCCGCTTTGACCGTGTCATAAATTTTCCCGTGGTTGCTTCTCGTCCCCATGATCTGCTTTCCCATGCTCAGGTCGTACATCGCGATCGTGCTCAAATCGGCCTTGACGTCGTTGGCCGTTTCCCCGACTGCGTCACCGATAACCTTGAGCGAGTCGGCCTGATTCTGCGTCAGCAAGTTGTAGGCGTCGTAGTACGCCTTCATAAACTCCTTAACCGTGTCCGGATACTTCTGCACAAAGTCCTTGCGGAACCCGAAGCTGTCCATGATCAAGTCCGGGTACAGCTTCGATGACACCAGCACGTGACCGTCTGTCCGCGCCTTGGCCTTGGTGAGCCAGGGCTCCCAGGTGACTGCAACGTCAACCCGGCCGGCCACGAATGCCGCACCGGCTTCACCGGACTTCATGTTCTGTTCCTTGACGTCCTTCAGGGAGAGGCCGTTCTTCTGCAGCACCTGGGCTAAGAAAAACTCGGAAACCGAGCCCTGGTTGACCGCGATGGTCTTTCCTTTCAGGTCAGAGACAGCCTGTATGGCGTTGCTGGCGAGAATGCCATCGCCGCCAACCGAGGCGTCGATGGGAAATACCTCGAGCGCCGCCACGCCGTTCGACTGCTGTCGGGCGAAGGTGTCCACGGTGGTTGCGATACCCTCCAGCCGTCCCGCCGCCAGCGCGATGAAGCGGTCACCCGGGTCTTCAACCGTCTTGAAGCTGACGTCCAGGCCGTGGCTTTTCCAGGTGCCTTTGGCGTTGGCGAGGTAGATGACCGCGTATCCGGTCCACGTCGAAGAGGAGATGTGAATCGTTCCCGTGTACTTCGTGCTCGTACTGGAAGTCGAGGAGCCGCACGCCGAGAGGACAAGGGCAACAAGAATGAACAAAGGCAGAACTAATCGCCTTCCGATCATGGAATCCCCTCACCTGAGTTGGCGCCGTATACAGAGCGGCCCACGGCGGCGCTGGAGCGTGGCCGCAAGGCCTTATGTTACTCCACGCGCGACAGCCCAATTCTTCGTGTGGGCCAACCAAACTAAGGCAGAAATCAACACACGGGGTAGCTGGGCGCTTTCGAGGGGTCGAGGGCACGCTGGACGTAGTCGTCGAGTTGCGGGCGATATATCTCCCACAGCGCTGCGAGCTCGGAAACGGGGTCATCTTCGGTCCAGTCCACACGAAGGTCGGCGACGTTCCAGGGGACATGGTGGACCAGCACCAGACCACATGAGTGGACCGGACCTGCCTCGCCACCGGCTGCTACGGCGGCCTTCAGTGCGCCGATGAGGCGGTCTCCGAGGTGGCTGCCTGGGCTGGCTTCGAAGGCCGCGACCATCGCCCCCGGCACGTCGTCAGAGGCGAGCAAATTGCCGGCAGCAACGCAATCGGTGCCGATCCGAGCGGAGTGCCGCCCAAGCGTGTTCGCCCCCGAATAAGCGGCGCCACGCCCTGCTGCATCAATGAGGCAGAGCTGCCTGTATTCGATGTGCGGAGCCTTGGCGAAAACCTCGTCCAGAGCGCTGCGTGCATCGTGTCCCGTGGCCAGCAGGTCGAGCATCCACGGTCCGAGCCGCGGGTCCGTTACATTCTGGGAGCACGCAGCACCTACGGCAGCGCGGGCAGAAATACAGCGCGCCGCGACGGCCGGAGATGACGAGCTCACGACGGCGCCGAACATGCCGCTTTGGGCGCAGCGCCCCGCAAGCGAGAAGGTCACGGCGCCTCGTCGGGAAGAACCGCGATGGCCGTCACCTCGACCAACCACTCAGGCCTCGCTAAGGCAGCGACTACAACCCCGGTGAACACAGGGTAGACGCCTTTTAGCCAGCGCCCGATCTCCTGATATACGGCCTCCCGGTAGCCGATGTTGGTCAGGTAGATATCGCACCGGACGATATTCTCCAACTTGGCACCGCACTCCTCGAGCAGTTGCTTGATGTTTTGCATGATCTTCCGTGCCTGACCGGCAGGGTCGTCGACAGCGACGCTGGCGCTGGTGTCGAGATCTTGCGCGACCTGGCCGCGCAGGTAGATGGTCTTGCCCGCGACTACTGCCTGGCAGAGGTCGTTGTCCAAGCGCTGGTCAGGGTAGGTGTCTTTTGTATTGAATGGACGTACGCGGAGATGACCGCCGGCGGTGGGGCGAGTTGTCACGCCAGTTGGTTAGCTGGCTCGTCGGAGTCTATGTACCGTCGGACAAGTTCGACTGGGCCGGCGAAGTCGTAGTTGTTGTAGACGGCAAGCAGATGCGAGAAGGCAGGCGACTGGGCAAACAATTGGAAGGTCAGTCGGTGACCGGCGTAGTCCGAGTTGACGAGATCTCGTGCCAGCGCATTGAACCGGCGCCGCTGATCGGCGTCGATGTCGCCGATCCGAAAGTACTTGTCGAGCAGCTTTCCGGGCACCGGGTGAGCAAATGTTGCTGCATCGGGCATGACGCAAATCTGGCCGCCGCAGAGATCGCGGGCGAGATGCATCATCGCGGGAAGTTGAGAGCAAGCCAGCACGCGGCCCGCGTAAAGCAGGGCCTGATTCGGCATCAAAAGGCCCGCTGGACTGGGCTCTGCAAGTTCGATTGCGGCGGTCAGGTGTGCGTGGATGCTCTCGCGGTAGCACACCAACTGCGCGATCTTCTCGCGGACTCCTTGATGCATCTTGACGCCGGTCTGCGTTGCGTTGGTGTAAGCGATCCCAATCAGAAAGTCGGCCAGCCGCAAATGCCGCTGCACAAATGGGAACGCGCTGTAGCGATGTAGGGTCGCCCGGATGTAGGCGGCGGCACGAGTATGCCGGTAGAAGAGGACGTCCTCCCAAGGGATCTCTACATCGTCAAACACGATCATCGTCTCGATCTCGTCGAATCGATTCGAAAGCGGATAGTCGTCGGCCGAGTGGTGGCCGGCGAAGCTTGACCGGCAGATGTGCGTTATCCGCGGAGCGCCCATGTGCGCGATGAAGCCGACGGCGTACTCCGACAACTCCGCGCTACCCCAGTCGCCGATCGTTGGCTTCACGAACGCCTGGTTCGCGTACGCTGCCGCGGTCTCGAACTTGGCGCCCCGAACGACGATGCCTTTGTCGGTCTCGGCCACCACCCGCAGCAACACGTCGGGATCCTGATCCTGCGGTCGTTTCGATCGATCACCCTTGGGATCAGTGTTGGCGGAGACGTGGAAGGGGTCGCCGACCTCGGCATGGCGGACATGCCGCCGTATGTGCTCGGAAAAACTAGGGTCGATCTCATTCAGCACGTCCTGGCCGTCGAAAAGCGACCACATCTCGCCAACCGTCTCGTCCCCGACACGGGTGACGATCCCACCGACGTCGTCGAGAACCGTGTCGACCGCGCGTCGCTTTGCATACCAGTCGGGTTTCGTCAGTGGAAGCTGCGACCCGACCGCACAGCGTTCGCCGGACGCGGGATCGACGTACGACATCACGTCTCGAGTCGCTTCCTGGTGCGCCAAATCGTAGATTCGCGCCCGGAGGTCAACTATCGGCTTGAATGCCGGGTGAGTGGTTACGTCTTTGACCCTTTCTCCATCGATCCATATCTCCCGGCCGTCGCGGATTGACTCGCGATATTCGTCTCCGGTCCCGATCACCTGCGCTCCTCACGTGCAGAACGCCGCGTTAGCTTTTGAGGTATCCGCATTTCGGAAAATCCCCCCACGAGCAAGACTATAGCCGCCGCTACCCCCGGTCTAGTGCTAGGCGTCCTCTCTCGGTCCGGGCGACACTAGCTTGCTGATAATTCCGTAGCTGCAAGCTGTGTCTTGATGGCGGACGCCCTCCACCTCCGGGCGCAGGATCAGCCTGATCTCCGCACCGTCGGGCGAGACGTAATCGGGCCAAGCCCCAGTGTGGCCATTGGGCGGAGCGACCGGTGGCATCGGCCGGGCTGCTACGTAGGCTGGGAGTCCGCCGTCAAGGATCAAGTCAAGCGACATCCGCCGACGCTCGGGTGGGCGCTGCGTTGAAGCTCACGCGCGGGCTTGGTCTGTTACTGGTGGCGCTGTTTCCATCCTGGCTCGGTTGGACGGTAAGTCAGGCGCTCATTGGCTGGCTCATCTTCGCCGCGACTGCCTCGCCGGCCCTCGTCGGCTTGGCGTTCGCCCTGCGTTTCGCCCCACTCGCGGTCGCCGGGGTGCCCATCGGGGCGTTGTCCGATCGACTCGGGCGCATCCGGATCCTGCAAAGCTCGAACTCGCTGGCTGCAACGACCTCGTTCGCCCTCGTCCCGCTCTCGCTTTCAGCCAGGATGCCACTGTTCGTACTGCTAGCGGCCGCCGCGATGTTCGGGCTAGCCGACGCCGGGCGGATGGTCAGTGCCAACAACCTTGTCTACGACCTCGCCGGCGATCTCGGGACGACGCGAGCAATCGCTGCGTCAAACTTCGTGTCAGGGCTCGGTGCGGCGCTTGGCGGAGCGATCGTCGGGTTTACCCTCAGCGTCGCTGGCCCGGCCATCACGGCAATGGTCGTTGGACTTGCTTACGGAGCCAGCGCTTTACTTTTGCTAGGTGTATCGGACCTGCCATTGACTCGCTCCGCGGCGCCCCCATCATTCGTAGCTGCTGTTGGCGCGGGACTGGCTTTGCTCCGCGAGGTCCCCACGGTGGGTGTGCTGATAGGAGTCGCGCTCACTGTTGAGCTTTTCGCATTTTCATCGGTAGCGCTCGATCCGGTCTTCGCCGGGAAAGTGTTCATGGCCGGTCCAGTAGGACTTGGCCTGATACTCGTCGCACGCGCTGTCGGGCGCCTGAGCGGTTCCGGGATCCTCGTACTCAAACCACCGCGTCGGTCTCTCGGTCGAGCCATAGCCGTAGCGGTCCTGGGTTTCGGGCTCGCCCTGGCGGTCTACGCCCTCGTGCCGCGCCTTCTCATCGCCATGCCAATCGTCGTCGGCGCCGGGATCGCGAGCGTTGTGGTCGATGCTCTGGTGCTGACGGCGCTCCAGGCGGCTGTCGAAGTTGGTTCGCGTGGCCGTGCCGCTGGCCTATGGGTGCTCATCGTTGGGCTACAGCCCATAGGCGCACTCGAAGTCGGATTGGTTGCTCAATTTGCCGGAGCCCGGTTTGCACAGGAGCTGAATGGCCTAATTGTCACGGCATTCGGGCTTCTGCTTTTGGGTACCACCTTGGGCCGCCGGATTCGTCAGATCGAGACCATCGGCCAGTCGCCTTATCAAGCGCGTTGACCACAGCAAAGGTCGAGCTCCAAGACCGTTTCGTACAGCAACGCCGGTGGCAAACGGTGCTAATTGGCGGCACTC
>JALZAL010000356.1 GCA_030948325.1 Candidatus Dormiibacterota bacterium | reverse complement strand
GCATGGGGTCGATCTCATGGCGCGGATTCTCCTGGATCCAGGCGACACGGCATGGGTGGAGGAGCCCGGTTACAGGCCCGTGCGCGCGGCGTTTCGTGCCGCGGGTGCCGAACTGGTCCGAGTTCCTGTTGATGAGGAGGGACTCAACGTCAAGGAGGGCGAACGTCTCGCGCCGCATGCCCGAATGGCATTCGTCACGCCGTCGTACCAGGCTCCGCTTGGAGTTACGCTCTCGCTCGCGCGCCGCCTCGCGTTACTCGATTGGGCCGTCCGCGCAAACGCGTGGGTGCTGGAGGACGACTACAACGGTGAGTACCGGTACGACACTGACCCCATTCCCGCGGTTCAGGCACTCGACCATGCCGGTCGAGTGATCTACGTTGGCACCTTCAGCAAAACGCTCGCGCCGGGATTGCGTATAGGCTACCTGATTGTGCCACCGGTGCTCATCGCGCCGGTAGTACGTGCGCGTCTCGCCAGCGACTTACATACATCGGTGGCAGAACAGGCTGCACTGGCAGATTTTCTGACAGGTGGTCACTTCGCTCGGCACGTTCGACGAACGCGCGAGTTGTATCGGCGGCGGCAGCGGGTTCTGGTAGATCTGGCGCCTGCACTGACCGGCGGCCTCCTGGACGTCCGATCAGCGCCGGCGGGAATGCAGGTGCTCGGCCTGTTGCCCCGCGGCGTTGATGCGCGCGCCGTCGCCCGAGCCGCGGCCGAGCGTGGTGTCCAGGTAACCCCGCTATCGCGCTCGGCGCCAACGGCGATGACGGACGGACGCAGTGGATTGCTGCTGGGATACGCCGCTTTCAACCTTGAGGCCACGCGTAGCGCGCTTGCTACCCTGGGAGAGGTGCTTGCCGAGGTCGTCGCGCGTGTTCCAACGGCGGAGCGCTTGCTGGGCATAACAAAACCGCGGCGCAAGTAGGCGGAAAGCAGGATGGTTGCGAGCCACGAGATCGAGTCGAAGCAGCGCCTAGGCTAGGGCGCCACCGGTTTCTCCGAAGGCGGTGAACGCTTCAGAAGAGGCAAGTACTCCCAGGGGATGCCCGTCTTCAGCACGAACAGGGATTCGAGGTCGTGCTCGTGGATCCGGAAACCGGCCGTCAACGTTTGCTGCATGGCCATGAAAGTCGACTCTGAGCTTCACGCTGGAGGTGATGAGTTGCTGCTTTCCTCGACCCACGCACGGCGTCGCTATCTAAGTGCGGGCGAAACGCCATTAATACGTGATGACGTACCCGTCATCGCGTTTGAACAAGAGCCCGTGATCGCACTGCGTCACGGGATCGACCAGAAGATCGAGTCGCTCTGGCACCGGGCCGCTTCCTCTGCGAACAACGAGAATGGCGTACTGATGGCCTAGCCCGTCGTCGCGGAGTTGAGAAGCCTGAGCCCATTCCCCGGCCGAGAAGTGAAAGCTTCCGTCGGCGCTGCTCTTAGCCTCAAGGCACATCGCCGTCGGCTCAGCACCAACTGCAGGTGCCAACCAGCCGAGCAAGTCAAAACCGAAGTCGTCGCTGTAAAGCGCCACATGCAGCAGACCAGTCAGTTCGTCGATGAGTTCTTCATCGTCGAGATCCGCAGCCATGAGCGCATCGGCGTGTCCGAGCGCTCGGGCCACAGGGTCACCTGCGAACCGGCGCAACAACTTGACTAGCTCGGGAAGAGCCCGCTTGCGGACCTGAGGGTCGAGAAGGGGTTGGATGACCGCTGCGAGTGACCAGCGCTCGCCTTCTTCGCCAAGTTGCCGGCGAGACGACTCCCTACTCGTCACGTGGATGGTTCGAACAATAGATGACCTGCGGGAAGCGGTTGGTGAAGGAGCCTTCCTGTTCTCGGGCGGCGCAATTTGAACGCCTTGACTCGTCAATTGGTCGATCTGACTTCGCACGCGCCTGACTTCTGTGCGTGCTGGTGCAGCGAGGACCCGTTCGATGTCAGCTAACGGCGCAGGGTCGAGCCCATGATCCCTTAGGACTTGGGCGAGCATGCGCCGATCCGGTGGATTAGCCGTAACCTGGTCGACTAGAAGGTCCGTAATCGCCTCCTCAAGACCAGGAGCGCCACTGAAGAGCATCGTGAGGGAGGGTCGAAGGGCTGTGGGGCAGTCGGCGTTCGCCGGCAGGAGGCCCTCGACTTCCTCACCGTGCAATCGTGTGACGGAACGCGGTTCATGCGGCGTTGCCCGAAGTAGTACGCCGATAAGTCGGATTTCGCGGCGCCAGTCACGCGCCAACCCCCTCAGTATCCGATCCCGTTCTTCGGCGTCGAAAAGCAGCAGCACTCGCCTATCAAGTTCTGCTGCGTCGGCGCAGCCGGCCAGGCGAGCGATTTCAGCAACGGGATCGTCGCTGGCGAGAGCTTGTGGATCCGGATCGAGGCCCACCAAGCGCAAGTCTTCGACTATCGGCGAGAGAACGGCCACTTGCGCAGGGTCCAAAACAAATCTCAGTCCTGCATCGGCAGTCCACGCTTCGACGCGGGCCTTGGCTTGCACATCGCCGACTTTAGTCGCCAGTGCGGCAGCGACCCGGCGCCCATATCGAGCCTTCCAGTCTCGGAGCCGATCCGACGCGTTTCTGATTAGGAGGCCGGCATCGCCGCGAGCAACGAGTGCAGCGTTGAGCCGCGCTAAAGAGACTCCTGAATCAACTAATAGACGCAGGGCGCTGTCAGGACCAGTGTCGCTTCGGACGTCATTGCCGCCTCCAATCTCGACGAGACGGTGGGCAATCTGTGCGTGTAGTCCGGCGGCTATAAGGGCGGATGTTATGTCCTGGTCGATCACATCGTTGAGGGCATCTCCGACGGTATCGAGGATCGCGGAAAACCAGCGCTGAAAGCCAAGCCGGTCGGCTTCGGAGAGAACGCCGAGCGCCGATCGCACGGCGTCGACATCCTCACCTGTGATGCCGAGTTCCAGAAGGAATTCCTCCCGGTCTGCATCGGTTACCTGCTGTAGAAAGAGGGCAAAGGTCGCGGCATAACTTGCGTTCTCAAGGACGGCGGCGATATTGGGCGCGAGCTTCCTACGAAGGCCGTCCTTCCAACCGTCCCCTCTCAGGCTTTGGTATAGGACCGGTTGTGCTGAAGTGGGCCCCTCGAGAAATACGTCGATATCCGCCTGATCGCCTATCGAAGTACGAGCCTCGGAACCGACGACCGCGGCATCCAGAACCAGTTGCTCGACGTGAACGACCCTCAGTTTGAGGAGCCGGCGAGAGCGTTCGTGGAACTGCTCGCTTCCGAGCTCGAGGGTCTGCGTGCCCAGGCTGTGGTTTACGACAATCGCGAGAAACTCGACTGCCCGATCCGCCACGAGGTAGGTAACCTCATCAGTAACGTCGACGCCCTTACCGCTGTCGCGCCTAACAAATTCGACCTCGAACGGAGCGATGCCGAGGCGCTTGGCCACCACCTCTTGATCGCGAGCGATAATGACGAACGGAATCTTTCCGCTGAAATAACGCCGGTAGGCGGCAAAGCGGCCGTCGTCGTGCCGGCTTTCGCCAGCTGGTTTGTAGTCGAGGGCGTTCCCGATATCGCATAAGACCCTTATCTCGCCGATGACATTACGGGCCAAGCCTGGCGACACCAGCGCGATATCGGCGAGGCGCCTATAGGCAAGTCGGTGCAGGCCTACGAATGCCTGCTTTGCTAGCCCAGATCGCGCCGGGTCCGGGTCAAGTGTGTGGGCTCGAAATTGATCCCGAAGATCGACCAGTAGCCGGCGCGTCCTCTCCATTGTGGCGGTAGTTAGTTGAGGAAGGTCGGCGAGCTGGCGAAGCGATTCAGAGAGTGGTGTGCCCTGGCGAACGATGGGCAGATAGCGCAGCGGACTCTGCTGCATACCGGCTCGCTCGGGTGGGGACGGATCCCACCACGCTACGGTTGGAGACAGCGGTTGGAGAATGTCGCGGCCGTCCCTGGCGCATGGGAGCCACGGCTCATGCCGAAGCTGTAGGGCAAGCCTGCTCGGAAATGCATTGTCCTGAGTGGTCTTATATCGAGTCCGGTGGTTGTGGCACCCGGGGCAGAACGCGAAAAGGGCGGCGAGCCGTTCGTATAACCGCGAGCCGCGCGAAATTGACCGCGCCAATCGTTCGGGATCACGTCCCTCGAACGACCAATCTAGCCGGTAATCCTCACCAACGGTCACGTTGTCATGCTGATACGTCGGGTAATCAAACACCCAGCCGCCATGGGCGGCTACCCAAGCGATCAATTGGTCTCGCAGCGGCCCGGGCCACGGTATTCGATTGTCGGATCGATCCCGCCGATCCAAGAAAATTTCGACTGGTGGAACCTCCCAGACGCCGAGACGCATTAGAAACGCGTGGCGGACAATATTGCGTCGGTGATCTTCCACTAGCTCGTCGGACCACCCTTCCTCCCAAAGTGGGATGTCAGCCAGGATGGCCATAATTTGGTTTGGAGCAGCCAGCAAACTCTCTGGAGACGGTGCAAGATGCTCCAGGTCCCTGTAGGCCGATGCACGTTGACGCATAGCCGCCGTGCGAGGGCCTAACGCTCCGCTCTGAAGCCATTGGCCCCAATCCTCACCAAAAGCGAGCAGCGACGCTGACTTCCAAGGCCCGGCTCGAGAAGGCAATGGGAGCGAGGCGAGCCCGCGTTCGCGGCGTTGGCGGTCGGCTTCGCCCCCCTCCGCTCGGCCAGGGCGAAACCAAAAGAAGCGACCGGGGTCAAATTCGCTTAGCTCGGGGAGGGAACGCTGAAGGCCAAAGGCGGAACGCTTTTCACGGACGAGAAGGCGCCATATGAAGTCGACGACGGCGCGCCCACCTGCAGCGTCCAACGCCAGTCCCTCGAGTCGGTCGAGGATGTTATCGACGACGTACTCCTGCACGCTTAGGAGAGACCCTGGACCCGCCAGCAGGCGCGCGTCCAGCAGCTGGTCCGCGATGAACGAAACGCGCAGGTCCCCGGGCGGGACGAGTTCTCCGGCTTCCCGCTCACGTAGGCGAGCGAGGACAAGATGTGTCCTTTCGGTCTGGCCCGGTTCCGCGCTGGCGGGAGGGGGAATTAGAACACGGGCCCCATCCGGAGCGACAGAAGGGATGAGTCGTGCGGACGGATTGCCCCGTAGGTTCCCGGTCAGGGAGCGAGTTGTGGGTCGATCGGTAGCGTCAAGGAGAGCTAGCAATTCGAGCAGTGCAACGAAGCCCGGGTCCTCCTGTCCTTTTGGCCACGGCGCTAATTCGCCCGGCTTGAACAGGGTGGCGATGGTCGCCCACAGGGCGGGTGGACGGGTCTTGTCGAGGGCCCGCCGGTCTGCGAGAAACTCGAGGCCGATGTCGTCGACCGCATCGTCGACCGCGGCAGCCCGTGTCGATGTCCAGACGTACCCTGGTTCGAAGGTGTTAGCCAGGCGGCGGGTCAGCGATCCGGGCCTGAAGGCAAGCGTCTCAGTCGGTCGCACGAGCGGCGGTGCTTCTGAGTTCGCTTGGGTAGGGACCCACGCAACATCGTCGAGTGCATCGAGAGTCTTCTCGCGGAACCAGTTGGCTAAGGGATCCTCGGGGGCAGGAGCCTGTCCCAGCAGGTGCGCAAGGGACGCGAGATAGACATCCGATATGGCGGCGTCGGCGACCGCCTGTGCGACGAGCCCGCTCAATCGCTCCAAAAGGAAACGATTTCTGTGCTCCGAACCACCGTAGAAGTTACCTCTGCCGGCTGCGACCTCGAAGTACCCATGCAGGAGGAAGGGAGTGCCTGAGGCGATACGAGTAGGGAAAAAAAGATGAAATGGAGCCGAGGCGGTCGGGCTATCGATTTGTAGCGGAGTCGTGTCGCTATGTGTCAGAGGGATGCCAACAGCAATTTCGGCCTCGAGTACTGGGCCCTTATCGAGGGCCTCACGGTAGACACGCCACCGGCTTGAGACGCCGTCATTACGGCGCATCACCAGCTGGTTCACTCGGACCTGGCCATTAAGGAGACGGGGCTGGCCCTCAACCGACTGCGTAATCGCGACGACTTCGCTGCGAAGCTGGTCGTCCAATATCACCTCATCGAACATGTCGAGCAGAAGGACGATCTCGTCGGTTACATCGTTTAGCGCGCGTCGCGTTGCGTCCTCCCAACCCTTAGAGTCGAAGTGGAGTCTCTCGGAGTAGGCCGGATCAAATCGAAGGCGGACAATCGTCGTGAACCCATCACGCGCCAGCGCCCGTACTTCATCGGGGACTTCGGCGATTAGAAACGGAAACTGAAGGACGGGGATTGGTTCCAGGGGATCCTCCGAGAGGCCGACCACATCGGCAAGAAAGTCATCCCAGTGGGGCGACTCAGACCTTATGGTCTGAAGAGCTCTATCAGGGTCAAAGCGGACGGCTACCGAAAACTCGCCGTTCTGGAAGCCTGAGTAGATTTCCGGTGACAGGGTCATTTCAAGAACCGACTTAAACCCGATCCCCTTGTGCCCGATCGCCTCCCCATGCGGTTTCGTTGAGGCACCAATGTGGCCAAGCGACCGGATAATGGTGTTAGCGCTTAGAAACTCACCCTGATTCGCAACAATCAAGCTTGGACCGCCGCCGAGCACGATGCGAACCTTGGAGCGTTGGTTCGGCTCCGCTACTTTCCGCCAAGCGTCTGCAGCATTTTGAAGGAGCTCGATGACGAAGCGGCCGTGATACTCACGTCCAAACTGGCGCTCCGCATTCGCGAGGGAGGCGAGCTTCCGCACTTGCTCAGCTGTGGTGAACCGACTGCGCTCCAGTACCTGTTCGGTAATAAGGTCTCGATTCATCTCTCGGGTCAATGGGGGTGAGTCGCCCCGATTCGCCGTGCTCATTGCGGCGATTCCCAGACCCGAAAAGGCATGGGCTCATCCCGAGGCCTTGCGCCGGGCTCGGGACGGCGCTTAGGGGGCATGGCAGCACGTCGGTCAACCGCACCCTTATGCGCGCTCCTCGTAACGTTTCGGTCCGCCAGCAAGGCCTCCTCCCTAATGTAAGGATGGCGGACGCATACGACAGCTGTGTGTCGCAGGCAATAGGACGGGTGTGTTTCGTCGACGTTCGGCCTGGTTTCCCGTGCATGCCGCCCGGGTATGTGGGCCGGTTCTTTTTAGATTGACGGTACTTTTGGTGGTACGCGGCCGAGGGAATCGCCCATCGAACACTAGTTCGATAATACGGCTATGCCGCGACCGACGCTCGCCAGCCGCAAGCTCGACGGTTGCCACCCTTGCCGCGGGCGTGGGATCTCCGACAGACAGCTGTCACGCCCGACCCATAACCTCTTCCTCGTGACAGGCGAAGCAGGCACATAGCGTGGGTGGCGAGGCCGTCGAGCCGTTAATCACGCGTTCGGCGCAAGAGCCCACGGGGGCTTGAAATGGGCATCCTAAGCTTGCCCCTCGAGGACTGGACTAGCGTCGCCGAGCGTATCCGCGCTGCCGATCGGCCAATTGCGTGGTGCTGGGCGGCGGCAAGGTCGACTCAGGGTGAATGGAAGCTGGCGGCCCTCACGGTTCGGGGCGCCACCCTGGTGGCCGAAAGACACCTGGAATACGAGGCCCTTCTGCTTCATACGGAGCAAACTTCGGCGGCGGACGCAGCCGATCGGTTTCTCCGAGGAAAGATAGGATCGGTAGCCGGGCTCGAGGGGCTCGCCTTGCCGATCAGCGGACCAACATATCCATACTGGATGACGACCGAGCCAACGGGCCAGTACTACTTAAGCCGACCCGTCTGGCCAGAGTTCTACTTCAACAACACGTTCGGATCCTCGGCTGACGTGTCGGTTCGGATGGGTGACCTGCTAAACAAGAAGGGGCTGCCCTTCTACCCCAGCGTGCAAGCGGCCTTTGCCGAGCTCCTTTACGGTCTTCCTCCGACGGATCTTCAGAGCAATTTCAATCCTCATGTCCTTGTTCGCTTGCCTGATTTGCGCGCTCGCTTCGGACAGGTCCGGTTCGAGGACGGTTTGGTTCAGCTCACCGTGGAGGAAGGGAAGCCAGATGGCGCCAAGGGTTGCGCGATCCTCGCAACCTGGCGGCGGAATCCGGGTGACAGAGATTGGGTTCGAGCCGACCTCCCAATAACAAGCGCCGAGACCGCCAGGCTTGAAACGGACGAGATTCCGGCCGAACTTTGGGCGTTGCTGGTCGATGCCCAGGGTAATGTGCTCGACCGCTACGGATGGAGTGACACCCTCGGCCAGCAACCCGAGACCCTGGGGTCACTCTTGGCCCGAGTCGCCCGCTGGTTGACGGAAGGAGAGCATCACCAGCTCGAGTACAAGCAGGAGTTGGGCTCCAGGGCGAACCGGTCCTTTGCGGAAACGGTAGCGGCTTTCGCGAACGGGGAAGGTGGCGTCGTGCTCGTCGGCGTAGCGGATGACGCAGCGGTTATTGGTTATGGGCAACCCAAGGTTGAGGATCAAGTGGCAAACATCGTCAGGGAGTTAGTCGTCGAACCGGCTGATGTCCAAGTCGAAAGAGTTTCCATTGAAGAGAGACCTGTCTATGTGGTCACCGTTCGGCCTGGCGAACCGGGTCTCAAACCCTACCGCGTTGGAGGTCGAGTAATGGTAAGAGTCATGGGAACCACTCGCGAGGCGACAACCGCGGAAATCCGCCGGTTGGTCCGCGGGGACGAGCCGCTCAGCGGCGACTCGCTCCGCGGACTGAGCAGCATGCGCTGGCGTGGGAGGCCATAGCAAGGAGCACCGGGACGCGCTATCAGCGTCTTCCTCGCGGGAAGTGGGCGGAATCCGATGAGGGTCGGCAGGAACGAGCATGTAGCGGGACATTCCGCTAATGACGAATCGGTATGAGCTGGGTGGATCAACGCGGTCGAGGCCGAGTCACATAGGTCGCCTTGACTGGAGTCGAGTCAATGGTTCGCTTCGAGAGTTTCCGAACTTTGCCGCGTTAATTGAGCGCGGAGGCAGGCGCAGTTGTCGTCTCGGCGATTGCCCGATATTCCTGGAATGGCTGCACTATGGCACGCCCGGCTATCTCCTCAGGGTTTCAGCAATTGAGGCAGACCTCGACCTACTAAATAGGGCGCACGTCCCTGGTCTAGACGCCCTGCGAGTACGGGCTGCAAGCGCGAATCGCATCGATGCGTTCGCCATGCTCGCTGAGATCTTCGTTGCAGCTTGGTTCATGCGGTCGGGTCGCGAGCTACTAGCCGTCCATCCCGACAATAATCAAGGAGATCTCGTATTTAGGGACGATTCCGGGGTCGCTTACGTCGAGGTCTATGACCTTTGGGCTCCTGAAATCCATTATTCGTGGGGGGAGCGTTGGGCTGAGTTGCGTACCCGACTGAGCGATCTGAATCTGGCCTTCCATGTTGAGTTCCATGGGGTGACCGACTTGCATTATGAAACCCCTCCGGATGGCATTTGGCCCGTACCGGTCTGGGCGGACGCCCCTTCTCTCGACGACATCGATTGGATCTGCTTACAAGTGTTGAAGGTTCGAGAGAAACCGCGGCCATTTGTGCTCGAAGGCCTTAGCAACAAGTATCCCGATCTTCGGATCGTTCTCAGTGACGAGCCCGAGGGTGGTGTATCGGGCTCGTGGGGATCGAGCGGCCGCAATTACCCGATCCAGCGTACGGTCGATCGGATCTTAAAAAAGCGCCCACCAAAGCCTCCCGGGCACAAAGGGCTATTAGTAGAGGTCTCGCGGTTTAGCGGGGAAACCTTCATCATCAATGCACTCTTGAACGGGCTGACCGCCGAGGTCCAACGGCGTGTGAGGTCCTGGGATGCCATCGTGGCGTTCGGCAGGCAATGGGTGCAGCCACGACCGGCGCAAGTTGCGGTGCTGCACGTGAACCCGGGAGCTGAGCTTCTCGTACCGGATCCCACGGCATAGGTGGACGCGTGACTCGGTTGACCCCGAAGTAAGCGGAAAGTGCGCAAGCTGTTCATTGGCTTCGAGTATCAGGAGCCCAGCAAGGCTCTGTTCTCGAAGGTCGTGCCGGAAGCGATTAAGGAATCGGGCTGGCAGGCGGTGATGCCCCTCGCGGCTCGGCCGGGCGGCCTCATGCTCGACCGCATCCTCGGTATGATCCGCTACTCGGAGCGCAACCTCTACGAGGTTAGCCAGCCGAACGGCAACGTCTGGTTCGAGCTCGGTATGAGCACCGCCCTCCGAATCCCGACAGCACTGACCACTCGGCTCAGCCCCGAGCATGTCCACGACCTGCTTCGAGGTGCCTTTCTCCACGTGCATAAGGACGACCCTGAGTGCATCGTCCGAGTCAACGAATTCTTGGTCGACCTCGAGCCGCCAGAGATCGTCCCAAGGTCCGAGCCGCAGACTCCTGACCCGGTGCGAGTGATGGTAATCGGTGAAGGCGACCGGGCAGCTACTATCGCCGAGCGGCTCCAGACGGCTGGCTACGGCGTGGACCGCGTCACGCTGGCGGCATTCGGATCGCTGGCCGACGCCGTGCGTCTGGCAGAGGCTGCGGGCGCGGTCGTCGCCGTACGTCCCGGTTCAGATGGCTCCTGGCCAAATGATGCGATTGGCCAGTTGGTAATGCTCGGTGCAGCGTTTGCACTGGGTCGGAAGGCGGTCTTGGCAGCTTCCGGCAAGGAACGAATCCCGAGCGACTGCGTCCAGCTCAGCGTGCGCGGTGCCGACGATGTCCAAATCGCCGCTGCCATCGTCGAGCGGCTACAGGCCCCCGCTCCGGCCCCACCGCCCTCGGGCATCCTGCGTCCACGCATCGTGGGTGCTCAGCCGCGGCCGCTCGCGACCGGCGCTGCGACGTTGCTGGAGGCTCAGCCGACTGCGTTCCTGGACGCTGAGCCAGGCTACGGGAAAACGACGATCGCGAGCCAGACAGCCGACCGCCTCGGCTGGCCGGTGGCTTGGCTAACCGTTGCAGGTGACTGGTCGCTGGGAAACCTGGTGGAGCGCATCGTCGCTGCCGTCGAACCCCATGCCCCGGGCTTCGGCTGGAGTGCGCTTGGGGCTGTCTTTGAAGTGGAAGCGCCGACGGCTGGCTCGGCCGAGGGTCCGGTTCAAACGTCTCGTGACACCCTGACGCCGGAATCGGTGGCAGCCTTGCTCCTGGCCGACGCAGACCGAGGCCTGGCTCCAGACAGAGTTCTCTTGGTCGTCGACGACGTGCACCTCGCGTCTCGTGCGGCGGGCCGACTGCTGGCAACGTTGGCAGCAGCTCCGCCACAGTGGCTGCGGACCCTATTCGTGGGGAGAGGCGGTCCAGACGCGTTAGCCCAGCTCGAGGCCCAGGGCAAACTGCCGACGTGGCATTCAGGGGAGCTCAAGTTCACCATAGGCGAAACAACTAGATTCCTCCGTGAGGCGATTCCTAGCCTTCCTGATACCCATGTCGCGCTGCTGCACAGGCGCACCGAAGGCTGGCCGGCGGCTCTGGCGGTTATCCGGTTGTGGCTTTTGGCGAACTCCCATGCAACACTTGCCGATCTTCAGTCGCGCACCCGCGGTGATCGTCACCAGATCTACGCGATCTTCACAGCGGGATACTTCGAAACGCTTTCCGGCGATGTACGTAAGAACCTCCTCAACATTTCTTTGCCGCCGATCATCAGCTCTCTCGAAGCGGAGTACCTTTTAGGTGAGGGTGGGGGCGAGCGGCTTCGAGAACTCGTTGGCGGCCCGTATTTCCTGGTCGAAGAAGCAACGGACTCGTTCCGCTATCACAGCCTCTTTCGCGAATTCCTTGCGCAGCGCTGGCGGGAGGAGAGGGGGCCAAACTCGCTTCGCGAGGCACGCTCTGAAATGGCGAAATGGTACCTGGGGCGGAGCAACCCGGCCGCCTCATATCAGCTTGCGTGCGATGCGGAGGATTGGGATACGGCTGAGGACGCAATCGAGCCGGTTGTCCGCGTGTTGGGCAACGCCGGCGACGCCGGACTCCTCAGGAGTCTGCTCGAGCGCTTGCCGATTGAGCGAATCCGGCGCTCTCGGCTGCTCCTAGAGGGTTGGGTCAGAGCTCTGTCATACACGGGCGATCGCTCCGCGATCGACGAGGGTCTACGCCTTGTTGCGATGCCGGACGGAACTCCTGTTGAGCACGGTCTTGCCCGGCTGCTCCTTGCTCAGCTGAGGGTTGATTTCCGCGAGCTCGACGAGGCGGGCTACGCTGCGGAGGCTGATGCCGTGGCTGGGCAGTTGCTGGAACACGAGCCAAAGCTTGCTCTTCAAGCGCGCCACCAATCGTTCCAAGCCCGCTCGATGCACAGCGCTGATCCCGCGGTTTGGCCTTCGCTGACCGACGAGGCGATGGCATTGGCCAAGGACGCTCACGATGTCGGTGCGCAGGCCGTCGAGGCTATCGCGAAGGCAGAGGCGGCCGACTTGCTAATGCGGATCTCGCAACATCGGCTGCAGCGGCAGGCTACCGCTCTAGGCATACGCCGAGCCGCTGGGTCAGAGATGCCCGAACCCATACGCGTAGCAATGGCGCGTCAGCTCGTCGCCCTCCAGGACGAGAGCTTGCGACTTATTCGTGAGGCGACGTCAATTGCAGACGCGCTCGAGGACTCGATGCTGCAAGCCACAGTTCAGCTTGTCTGGGCACGAATGGTGACTCTGTCTGCCTCCACCAGTGTGTTTCAGCACCGGGCATTGACCGATGATGCTCGTAAGTTCGGCGAACTAGCCATCGGGCTCGCGCTCGGGGCAGCCCGCGAGTACGCGGACCGGGGAATGGTCCGCAACGTGGCGATCGCCTACAACTGCGCCGCGCAGGCAGCCGCCGTTATTGGCGACATAAGCAACCGCGACGCCTTTGCAGGACACGCCGAACGGCTGGCAGCAGAGGCCGGCTACCAGGACCTCGTCGAGAGCGCCCGCAACATTCGATCAGGCCCAACGCCTTCGGAATCAATCGAGGAATCACGCAAATTAGCCCAGACGGAACCTAACTTGCCAGCACTTGTCGATGCGATGCTCAACGCAGCCTTCGTCGCAGTGCCTGTCCAGCAGCGCGTGCGCCCGGTGCTGCTACGAACGCTCGAAGATCAGCTTCGCACGGAAAGGGCAAACATGGAGGTCTGCCAGCACCTTTGTCTTGTCTACCAAGACACCGCTCCAACAATCGACGGGTTTGCCTCAACCCATCCGCGGCGTCGAGCAGTATGCCGACTCCGCGGCATCATGACTCGTCCGTCGACTACTCGAGGAGCGCCGTTACTGCGACTGTTTGCAGATAGCTTTTGTAGCAATTGTCATTTGCGGGCTCCAGGTAAGCCTGCGACGCCAGCCGAAGGCGGTGACGAGGCCATTTATCAGCCGCTAATGAGGCGCATACGAGGTGGGCAGCCAGCTTTCTAGTGAAATGTCGGGTGAAGCCGTTCACCGTCTAGCTTTTTGGCATGTGCCGAAGCCGGCGCTCAGCCGCCGATCTCGCTCATCGACCGGGCCGCACGGACGAAGTCGGCCTGCTCGATCCTGTGACCCGGTACCTGCAGCACTTCTTTGGCCGGTACTCGAAACCAGCCATACAAGCGGTGGGGCTGGCTAGCGGAATCTTCTCTCCAGCAGCCGACGCTGATGACCCTTAAGCGTCTCGAGACTTATCCCGGGGGCTCCCATAACGTGGAACAGGGCCTGCGCCCACTCGCAAGGGGTCGTGTCGGGATCAGCGTTCAGGGCAGCGCGCCCCAAGTTGACGTCTCGGCGGAACTCGTCGATGTCCGGGAGGCGGTTAACTCGAATCATGTACTCCGGGCTACCCGCTAGCCGCCTTCCCTTAAGGCCTTGCAGTTCTAACGTAACCGTCAGGGATTCGACAGTGCTATCAGTGCCGTAGAGACGCTTGGCGAATTGGAAAACCTCAGTCATGGTCCAGATCGCATTGATGAAGTCCAGCGTTCCTTCCCAGCCCGGCGACTCGTCCTCCTGGATTTGCCAGCGATGAGCGAAGAAGCCCGACCGCATCAGCCGCCACTCTTGATGGTATTGATTCCAGTCGGTTCGACTTTCAATACCACCATCGAGGTTACGTAGAGGAAGCTCCATGTGCGGATAATCCCAGCCGCGGAGCGCCACGGTTGCCTTCAGGATTCGCTCCTGCAACTCATTGAGGGCAATCCTGTCGTTGGTTCGCGGAAAGGGCTGTAGCGTGGAGAACCAATGGCCGACGCGAACTTCGGCCTCAGCCACCTGCCAGGTCCTTCTTAGCCGCTGCGATCTCTTCTTGGTAAGGACTCACCGGTGGCGGCGAGGGCTGCCGGAACGCCATGGGGATTAGGTCGAGGATTTGCCGGAGCAGATGGTCCCCCTTTCGCCGAGTCGCAAGGTTAAGAAGGTCCCGCATCAGCTCCTCGCGGTCAATCTCGATGGTCTGGGCACCCTCAGTGCGAATGTAGACCGCAGCTTTTCGAAGGAGCGGTTTCTCGTTTGGTCGTGCCTCGCCCTTTGTGGCCCTAGCCTCCTTCTTGCAGACGGTCGGCACCTCCTCGAATTCACGCACGACAATCGCCACGTAGCTGATTCCATCAATCGGACATCGCTCGACCTCGAATTGGGGCACCGGTGATGCGTAGGCCGACAGAGCCTCGTAGATCGAACTCTTGTCGAACGACTTGACTTCCTCTTCGTCCAGGCCGAGCAGCTCGTGGGTTGCATCCTGGATCCCGAAGATCATGGTTCCACCATCCATCGTGTTGGAGAAGGCCATAATGTCACGCAGCAACTCGTATCTGGCAGCGGTCTTGGCCTCCGGCCACGACATCTTTCCTTTATTGTCGCGGGTACGAGTTTCCCTCGGGTTCTCGATCAATTGGCGAAAGAAATCTGCGATGCTGGGCACAGCTACTAACTTAACCGCTCCAACCGGCACACTCACAGATGCCCGCATTTGTAAGGATGCGGCCGTAGGTTGGTCGATTTGTCCTGAACGGTGCCGGCCCTACACGAACACGCTTAGCGTTGCCGTAGCCTTTGTCGGCCAGGACTATTGGAACCAGTTGACCGCGGAGGTGGAACTGGGTTTTGAGAATAGGCACGATCCTTCAACGGCGAATCTCATACCGCGTGCTCGCCTTGTCAAGATGATGCCGTGAACGAGCGCGTCGGTGCCGACGCCTGCCTCTAGGAGATGCCACGGCGCCGGGCCTATTCCTTGCGCGCCTGGCTGCTAGGCAATAGGGCGCGGCGCGTCTGGCGCTGTGTGCGCTTCAGCGCCAGGCAGTAGCGTCTCATCGAGCCATCCCAAGTACTGGCTGACGATCGGAAGGGCGTCATGACCGGCGAGATCGCCTCGAACGAAGACTCGGCTTGTGCTCGGTCCGATGATGGCGCTGCTCGGAGGCCTGGCAAGTGAATCCTGCGTGAGGCTTGGCTGCAGTACCGTTTTGGCGGGCCGCCTGTTGAACATCCTTGAGCGCGGCCGGAACCGGTGGGTCATCGAGAACGCTGCCAGCCGGATGGATCTCGGGAAATACTGCGCGGCAGTCCGAACCATCGTGACCTTGAGCTCGTCATTTCTAACGTCTCGCAGGTAACGGAAAAGGGGTTGAGCGTCGGCGGTCCGCTCCCACCACGCTGAGAAGTCGGATGATTTGTGACCCCGAACCTCGTCCTCGATCGTCGTCCCTACGCGCATCAGCAGCGCCATGCAGATGACGAACCTGTAGTCGAAGTCGTCATCGGAGTCCCAGGCAGCTACCATTTCGTCATGCCCCCGCCGGGCCTGCGCCAGCGCCTTCCGGCTGCGTGGGAGCTCCATTAGACCCAAGCCCCGACAATGATCAGCGCCGTCCCGCAGAGGATGAGTACCACGCCCACGGCACGCTGGCGCCGGAACCCGGCCGTGAGCTCTGTGACCAGTTGATGGACTTCCGCGATCTCCGCGCGCAGATTCGCGCGCAGGGCTGTCAGCTCTTGCCCCTGTTCTGCCTCATGCTGATCCAGACGCCACTGCACCCGGTCCAGCTCATCGCGGAGGGCGGCCAGTTGGTCCGCAATAGAGCCAGGAATAACACGCACCCGGGCGGCAAGGCTCCCGCCCATCCCAAGTGAGGCTCCCCGAAGCTGAGTCTGCCGGGCGCGGCGCTTCCCGAACACGCCCCGGATGGACGAGAGGAGACCAGCAAATTCACCAGCAAACTCGCTAGCCATGCTCGCAAGCCACGGCGGCAAGTCCAGAAGTCGCTCGGTGGCGCTGATCTCCGGCAGCACGAGGTAGACGCCATCGAACTGCGAAAGGCCTCCTACCGTCATCAACAAGCGCACCGGCGTCAGCCATCCGGTGAAATGGGCGACTACCAACCACCCGAAGACGCCGACGTTGATGAGGACAACCGCCCAGCTGATCTTCCGCACCTTGCCCATCGTAGGCGCCTCTTTGTCGTCCGCCGGTTGCGCACCCGCAAAGGCCCAGGACGCCGCCACGGGGCGCCGCCAGGTGCTCTGATACGCCTAAGCTCAGGTGGATGAGCGATGCGCTTGACTGCCTCGATTTGCGCGTCCTGCGACACATCGAGGAGCTGCTAAAGGACCGTCCTCCCGGCTCGCGTCCCGTCGACGCGGGCATGGTGCTGCAGCGAATGCGGGAGCCTGCCCTGGCGAAACCCGAAGTGGCCGAGGCCATGAGCCAGTTGCTCGCGAAGGGCGACATACGCGCCAAGGAGCTGCGCGGAGACAATCGGGCGCAGGACGTGGATGTCACGGCGATCACCGAACAGGGCTTACAGCGCCTCGACGACGAGTAGCTCCGTTACTTCGTCTTCTGACCGAACGCCATCGCCACCAAGCAGCGCAGTCTCGCCGGCTCAGCCCGGTTGGCCGATCTGGACGCGGTTGCCGTCGGGATCGGTAATCCGAACCGGCGACACGCTGTTTACAAAGGAGCCGCTTGACGCCAGAGCGGTATTCGAAGAGATTGCCCGTTAACGGATATGAAGAATTCGTCCAGTCGCGCGATCATCCAGATGAAGGCGCGACTGGACGAAGTCCTCATTAGTTCTTAACAGCAGAGGATGTAGCCACGCTGAGGGGCCCCAGCATGCAAGCAACTATCGGTCGATAGGATGGCGGGAATGAAGCTAGCGCGGGGCCGTTTGCAATCATCGGTCCTGGCCGCTCCGTCTGTCGTGGCCATCGCCCTGGCGTCCCTGTTCTCGGATCTTGGGCACGAGACAGCCACGACCCTGCTCCCCGGATTCCTAACCGTGATCCTGGCCGCGCCGCCCATTGCTCTCGGCCTAATCGAAGGTGTCTCCGACGGGGTGGCCGCAGCGGCCAAGTTGGGGGGAGGCGCGCTCGCGGCCAAGGGCGGCGCCTTACGAGGCTGGACAGCCGCGGGCTACGTCACGACCGGCCTGGCCACGGGATTAATCGCGCTCGTGCCATCTTGGCCATGGCTCGTTGCGATCCGGCCGATAGGTTGGGCTGGAAGAGGCTGGCGAGGCCCGCTGCGAAACCTGCTGCTCACCCTTTCGGTTCCGAAGGGGCAGTTCGGGCGAGCCTTCGGTCTCGAGCGGGCGGCCGACAACGCTGGAGCCGTCGTTGCACCGATCACGGCGATCCTCCTCCTGGCTTCGATTCACTACCGGGCCGCCTTTCTCGTGGCCGCCGTACCCGGACTGCTTGCCGCAAGCTGCTACCTCTTCGTCCGCTCAAGTCGGGCGAGCCGAGGGACATTCGACCTGCGTCTCTCCGGATATCCGCCCGCCTTCATCCGCGTCATCACGGCAACCGCCGTGTTTGGCAGCGCCCAATTTGCCGGCAGTCTCTTCACCCTGCGTGCGACCCAGCTGCTCGTCCCCCGCTTCGGCGCCGGGGTAGGAGCCACCCTCGCGATCGCTGGTTACTTTCTCTACAACCTCACCGCGACGAGTGTGTCGTATCCCATCGGTGCGATTGCTGATCGCGGGGGTCCCCGACGGCCTCGCCTCCTCGTCCTCAGCTTCCTGAGCTTCGCTGCGGGTTCTGCCTTTCTCGCGTTGTCCTCAATCAGCGTCTTCGCGCTGATTGCCGCTTTTCTCTTCGGCGGTGCCGCCGCAGGTGCGGTCGAAGTCGCGGAGAGCGCCCTAGTCGGGGATCAGCTTCCGCCAAACCAGCGAGGTGCAGGCTTCGGCGTGCTGGCAGCCGTAAATGGCGCAGGAGACTTTGCGGCTTCCATCTGGGTTACGTTGGTCTGGACAATCTTTTCCGCTGCACCCGCTTTTCTTGCGGCCTCTGGGCTCGCGGCGGTTGGTGCTGTGATCGGTGCTCGGATCCCAGCGGAGTCACCGCCACCTCTCGCGGCCACGCCGCACCGAAGCCCCTGAATCCGGCGGTCGCCAGCGTTCAAGGGTCGGCTACCGAGCCATGTTAGTCGTGCGCTCGTCGCGCAATTCGCAAACTATGATGACCGCGTGTGGCCGTCTCTCAGGGATTATGTGCCCGAGCTTCTCAAGCATTGGTGGAGCATCGTTCCTGGGGTAGTGCTCGGGCTACTCGCATTGGTCGGCGTCTTCACCACAATTCCTCAACTACCGGCATGGGTTTGGCTTAGCATCTTTGGGCTCGGGCTAGTTATTGCTGCGTTCCTAGCCTTCCACGACCAACGAATGCGATTGCTCGCCACCACCCAGCAACTCACGGTCGTCCAACAGTCACACCAGACTTCACAGGCTCAGGTCGAAGAGTTGCGACGCGACCGTCAGGATGAGGCTAGGCGAGAGGAAGAAGCCAAGCATGAGGCCGTAACCCCGATGCTTTGGGCCACGATCTACGGCCAGAGTATGCAAGTGGGAGGGGCGGACATTCAAGGCTACCTCCATCTCCACGTAGAGGGGAGCGGGGTCGCGTTCAACGTCTCACCGACGTTTACGACGGGGAATCCCGACTATGACGCTGCCATTGCAATGCAACTGCACGCCGGCCCATTTGGTCCGTTCAAGGCCGGCACTGAGGAGAAGATTTCTATTCGGTGGCGACTACCGCGGCAGCCGGTTATGGGCAGCTTTCAGATCGCATTTGACAACCGATACGACCGACACTTCCGATGGATTCAACAGGTCCAGTTGATGCCGACAGACCGTGACCCGGGGGCCGCGGTTCGGACCGTCGGGACACCTAGGAC
>JALZAL010000035.1 GCA_030948325.1 Candidatus Dormiibacterota bacterium | reverse complement strand
GCTTACCATCGTGTTCAAGGATTTAGACGGCGCCCCGTCGAACGTGACGTGCCGAACTTCCCGCGACCTGGTCTCCGCTGACGTGCTCTACATGCCGTCTGCGCAAGATGCCTATGAGCATGTGACGGCTGTGTGCAGGGAACCGCCACCTTGAGCGCCCTGTTCGATCCCTCCCACCTGGACCTAACTACCAGCCTGACGTCAGTCAAACACAGGGCTAGATGCAAATCCCGGCATTGTGAGTCCTCTAAGGAGTTCGGCGTGACCTTGGCTCCACGTAAAAACGGGACGACAGAAGCAAAGGAGTATCGCAGTGAGAAAATATACTTTTAAGTTGGACCAGTACCAAATCAAGACCACGCGGTCTCGCCACAAAGACACGAACTACATTTCGGCCGCACTAACCGTGAAGGACAACGAGACCGCAGCGCCTGTGACGAAGGGCACACTGACTAGATTCATGGGAGACCAGAACGACGGGTTCTTCCCGGTCGGTTTCAGTTGGGATAACTTGGAAGTCCCTGAGGGCGGCCTGGTGACCATGACGTACCAAATCATGAACAGCGGACACAAAGACCATGCCAAAGCGGAAAAAGCACTGACTGAAGTTGTGACGGGACAATCTTCCGGTTCGGAATCCTCAGGTGGTACTCTAAAGGACCTGCTACTCGAGTTTGCGACCGGACTACTCCTCGTCGATTGTGACGGTCCGATAGCTCCTCCTGAAGGCCGCCATATCGTCTGGCATACCTTTGAGCTGAACCCTATGGTTCCAGGGACGACCGGCAGTGACACCATCAACGAGCACGGCAACGACTCACCCGTCGGCTGCGGGAAAAACTCGCATTACATTGTGCACGTCTCGGTTGACGCGCTCGCGTAGGTCGCACCGCTTGCGGTGATAACGTCGCAAGGACCGGGCACCCTCTGGTTAGCCAAGATGCGCAGGAAGGCCCTGTTCTCGTATGGACCGCACTCCCGTGCCCGCCCGAAAGGGCGGGCTGTTTTTTATTTAACTCAACTTAAAGCGACCGGCAAATGGGAGGAGCCGGGCACGGGGTTGCCTGATCCTGAAGGTGTCACGCCACAGGATCGAGGAAATCACCCGTGCCCGTTGTACCGGCACCGTCAAGTTAAGGAGGGTGGTAAGTAAGTGTCTGTCAGCAGGGTGAAAGTCGGCGCGCTCCAGTGAACGGTCTCGATCAGGCCGCCGCTGGCAAGCCGACCACGACTCGCCACGTGCAGCGCTGTTCCGCCAGGAGCCGTCGTCGGGTGGCGGCCGGATTGCGGTAACGCCCAACTCGGAAGTGGTCGCCCACCGTGCCGAAAGGTCCCAAGAAGCGTTGCGCCTGCTCAGGCGACTTGAACTGCCGCATGACTCGCTCGCGTTGACGCGTCGGTCCCTCACGAGGGTGCCGTGGACCGTGTGCGGTCGGCAGTCTATGCCCGCTGCCGTGAGCTGCGTCTCGAGCCGCCCACCTCCGAGCGCGTCGAGCGTCTGGTTCGCTCGGCTTTGGCCAGCCATGAGCAGCAGGTCTCCGTGACGGTCCGCGGGCGTCTCTCGACGAAGGCAGTCGAGGCGCTGGATGAACTGGTGACGCGATGAGTCCCGACGATCTGCGCGCCCTGAGTCCGCTCCTCGATCTGAGCACGCGACTACCCCATCGACGAGGCCGCCGACGCGCTCGCGGGTGTGACCAACCCGTCCACCCGCTACTTTGCACTTCCTAACACGAATGTTATGTTGGGACTGGGCCTACTTGGTCTGGTCATAGCCGAGGTCGTGCCTGCGCCACAGCCGCGTCGTCTCCCGGATGACCGCGGCGAGGCCGGTTTCGGATTGCGTCTTCGACGCATGACCGCGCCGTTCGGCTTGATTCAGCGTCCTCGCCAAGTTTGCACGCCCTCCTATCCGTCCCAGAAAGTGCGCAGTAGGCGCAGTCTACGCAGTTGCCGACCTGCTGTCGCCTGCACGTGTGTCAGTCACCGCGCCGTCGGCTCGGGCGGTGGGCAACTGACCTATCTGCCGGAGCGAGTCTGCCGTCACGCACTTTCGAAAGGTAGTCGAGATAGTGTTCGCCGCCGTGGAAGTCGGTCGGCGACTCATGAGCTGGCGTTGCCGCTCCGCGTCAAGAGTGAGCGTCCCGCGACCGTCGCGGCAGACGCCCCGCGCCAAAGAAACTTCGACAGTCTCGCCGCTGTGCGGCCTGGTGCTGTCTTCGCCTCGCAATGCGGAAGAGTGTTGTTGAGCGGGGGTGAGGGGGTGTCGTTTCTGAAGCGGGGGTGTCGGGACATCGGGCGGGGCGGGCCGTGGTAGAACCCGTGGCCTCGAAGGGGAGACCGTGCGAGCAGCGATCCTGACAGCCGCAACCAACTATCCAACGAAAGTGGTGCGAATTATCGAACCGTTCGGGCCGGGCAGTGGGCCAGAGGTGATCGCAACCGCGGTGAGTCGGAAGCTTGCTGAGCTGTGGGGCCAGCCCGTGACAGTCGAGAACCATCCTGGTGCGGGTAGCACGGCGGCCCCAGCCATGGTGGCGAAGTCCCCCGCCGACGGTTACACGTTGCTCGTCCACACCAACGCGCACGCTTATAGCGCGGCGCTCCTGACGAACCTCCCCTACGACCCTCTTATCGACTTCGTTCCAGTCGCTGCGTTGACCACTCAGTCGTACGTGCTCGTCGCGAGCGAGACGGCAGCCGTCACTACCGTCAGCGCCCTGATCGCTGCGGCGAAGGCAAAGCCGGGGGAGCTGCGGTTCGGATCGACCGGCGTGGGCACGGGCACGCACCTGGGGATCGAGAAATTCAATCTCGCAGCCGGGATCAACGCGACCCACGTCCCCGCGCGAGAAAGCGATGCGATCGCCGACACGATTGCGAACGTGATCGCCGGGCGCACCGACTACGCGCTGTCGCCGATCCCGACCACCCTGCCCCATATTGTCGCGGGCAGACTCGTGCCGCTAGGCGTGAGCAGCGCTCGGCGCTCAAGCGCGCTACCCGACGTTCCGACGCTGGCGGAGGCAGGCGTCCCCGGCTTCGATTTCCCGATCTGGTACGGGATATGGGCGCCGGCCGCCACACCAGCCGGAGTCGTTCAGAAGCTCGCCCAGGACATCGCACGTGCCCTGTCTGATCCTGCTGTGCGCGCCTCGCTCGTGAAACACGGTGGCGAACCGATGAGCATGACGCAGCCCGACTTCACGCGCTTCGTGCTGGGCGAGAGCGAAAGTGCTGCCCGGATCATCGAAGCCGCCGGGATCAAGCGGCAGTAGCTCACCACCGCAAACGTGGCGCAGCGATCGTCTGCCGGGCAGTCCACACGCACCTGCATCGCAACGATCTAGGAACCGTTCGGACCGCCGGGGTCTGAGTATCGCAGTTACAACGAAGCAGATATCACGGTTGGAAGCCGCACCTGGTCCGCGGCGCATGCGATGAAACGGTCCGCGTCGTCGCCTCAATTCAGGCTCGAACCGCGTCGCGGTCCCTGATCCTGCATCGGGCATCTGCATCCATTCGGCCGCTACCGATTCGACCTCTCACGCATGCGCCATACGATCGGCGGCACCCGCTTAACGGAGGTTTTCGGGCGGATGTGCCTAATACCCGTACAGGGGCTGCTGGGTGCGGGCCGCTCTAAGAGCTCGGTGAGCCACCGATCGACCTCCGGTCGCATGAGCGCCGCTCAAGAAACGGTGTGCTTGAGCCAGGCGCGGAGGAATACATCGGGAACGCTGTAGCCGTTGGTCGATGCGCCTTCAACGATTTCTCGCTCCAGCAACCGCTCAAGGGCAGTTTGCACGGTCGAGGCTGCGCCCAAACGATGCTCCCGGCGGAACGCCTCACCGAAGACCTGCTTGCCCGGTTCACGCCCAATAGCGAGCAGAACTCGCCGTTGGGCCAGGGTCAGACTTTCCCACAAAGTGGTGTAATGCGCGTCTTCGGCTGCCACCACTCTATCGAGAGCCGCATCAACCACACCGGTGGTGATTCGGCCGTCTGCCGCCCGTGCCAGCGTCCAGGCAAAATGCGCCAACTCCTGCGTGTCATGTGGATGACTCGCGGTGATCGCCAGGAGATGATCGACGGACTGCTGGTCGATCGCAACGTGGCTGACGCGACAGCGCTCGCGGATATACGTCGCGAACTCGGCGGCAGCAATGACTCCGAGTGGGAGTGAACGCGCCGATCGATACAGTGGCTGATTCCGATCGGTGAAAACCCGCTGCATCAGGTGCTGGCGGCTTCCCAGAAAGATGTGTGCAACATCGCCCTGTGTCTGAAACACTGATCGCATGAGCGCTGGTAGGTGCTCGTCGATTTCGACCACCTGTTGAAACTCGTCCAGGATGAGAACTACACGACGCTGCCGTTCGCGAGCGACGGTCTGCGGTAATTCGAGAAGCTTCTCCAGCAGGTCTACCGCTTCTTTTCGTTGGTCCGAAACCGCCAGCTCGACACCCCATGTGCCGTTGGGATTGACGGTGAGTTTGGGGCGGACGGGTAAAGATGTGAAGATCTCGCCAGCCTGATGTTTCAGTTTTTCGAACGGGGCGACCGCAGTGTTGTACAACGCGGTGGCCAACTCGTTGGCCAGGTCAGTCAGTGTTGCGACTCTGAACAGATCGATGTAGCTGACGAGCGCTCCTTCCGCGGTCAGCCGCTCACGTGCCCTGAAGACCAGGGATGTCTTGCCGTACCGGCGAGGAGAAATGACCACGACATTCTGGCCACTCAGGGCGTCGGCCACCAGATCAGCGAGCTCACGCTCCCGATCCGTAAAGAAGGACCCGCTGACGATCTCACCGTAGCGGAACGGGTTCTCCACAGGGACAGCTCCGCTACGCAGTGTACGTTACGGCAATGACGTAATGCCAGTCACGTAGCCGGTGGTCGCGTCATCGGCAAGCGGGTGATTGACACGTTGGCTGGCACACCTGCTCGGCCGTGAACTTCGCCGGCGCACCCTCCCGTGGGGCGTCGGCCAGCCGCTCTGCGACGTTGAGGCGAACGCCGAAATCGCCGTGCTGGTGGTGATGCACGCGGTCCCCGCCGCGGTAATCACGCGCGGGCTCATCAGCGTTCGACGCTGAGGTTCAAACACGGGCGGCTGGGAGGAGTAGTCAAGCCCTGTGGATCGGCGTGCCACGCTCTACTTCTCGCGCGCCGTGTCGGCGATCACCCTGGGCCTTCCACCTTCTTGGCCTTGGCAAAGACCCATTGCCGCATCCGGGGCGACCGGACTACGGGAGTCCCGAGCGGGGTGAGTCTCGCCGTGGTTGCCAGCCTGTATCCGAAACACCCGATCATCCGCACTCCAGGAGAGCATCATGACCGCTACCTACACATTCGACGTCTTTTCGAGCCTCGACAGCTTCGGCGCCGCCGGCGGCAACTGGACCGGCTACTGGGGCAAGCAAGGCCGTGAGCTCCTCGCCCACCGCCTCGCCTTGTACAGCGAAGCGCAGCGGATGGTCTTTGGGGCCAACACGTACCGGCTGTTCGCGCAGATGCTGGCCTCGAGCACCGAGGAGTCGGACGTACGTGACCCGTGGGTCACCCGGATGAGGAGCCTGCCGGCAACGGTGGTGTCGACCACGCTGGAAGGATCTCTCGACTGGCCGGACGCGACTGTCGTGCGCGGCGACGCCGTCGACGTCGCCCGGCTCAAGGAGGAGTCCGATGTGCCGTTGCGCTCGCACGGCAGCCTGTCGATGAACCGGGCGCTGATGGCTGCCGGTTTGGTCGACCGCGTCCAGGTGACGCTCTTCCCCGTCATCACCGGCCAGACCGGGCTGAGCCCGATCTTCCAGGGTGCGGCCGACTTCGACCTGGAGCTCATCGAGAACCGGACGCTCGACGCACACACCCAAGAGCTCATCTACCGACCCACCCTCCATTGATGCGCCCCGTCGGTCGGGCGATGTCGACCTGGGCCAGGTGATGCGGCACCAACGCCTTCAGGTCAGGTCGCCGAACTTGGCCGAGATGGCCGAGAGCAGGGCGTCGGACTGGAGGCTCGGCAGGGTGCTGCCGCCGTCG
>JALZAL010000326.1 GCA_030948325.1 Candidatus Dormiibacterota bacterium | reverse complement strand
GCGCTCATCTTGCCGAAATCCTGCATGGCCATCCACTCCAGCAGGCGCACGAGGCGGGCTCCGGGGTCTAAGGCCCCACGCTTGGGCAAGGCGGACCCCAACTATTACTTCTCAACCCCTGTCGGTTGAGGGTTCGCGGCGGCCGCGGCGCCGATCTCATAGACGCTCGACCTCAATGTGCAGACGAAAGGAAGGTTGCGATAGAGCTCGCGATAGTCCAGCCCGTAACCGACGACGTAGTCATTGGGGATCTGAAATCCGACGTAGCGCACAGGCACGGCGACAAGGCGCCGTGTCGGGCGATCCAGCAAGGTGACCACCTCGACAGACGCGGGATTGCGCAGTCGCAGCTCGGACAGGAGGTAGTCGAGCGTAAGGCCGGTGTTCACGATGTCCTCGACTACAAGGACGTGCCGTCCTTCTATCGGGTAATCGATATCGCGTGCAATGCGGACACGTTCGTGCGGCTGTGCGCCGGCGAACCGTCTCAGGTCGAGGTAGTCGATTACAAATGGCACCTTGATATGACGGGCGAGGTCGGCCATGAAAAAGGTGATTCCCTTCAGCACTCCGACGAGGACGATCGAGCGCCCGCGGTACTCGCGTGTGATCTTCCTGGCCAGCGCCCGCACACGCGTTTCGAGCTCTACCGGCGAGATGACGATGTCGCCGATATCTTGCTTGCGCAGGTTCTGAACCTCGACAGCGCCGTACCCAGCCTTCGCCAGGAGCTGCTGGTAGTCCTTTCGGTACAGAAGCCTGACGTTGACATCTGGATAGAGCTCGCGAAGAAGACGGACCTTGCGGTTTTTCGGTGTCACCAGCGACTGCTTCATTGTTGTGAGCTCGAGGTAGAGGTCGTGTTCCGGCAGGTAGAAGTCGGGAGTGAACATCTCGGCGACCCGGTCCCCCTCCCATGCAATTGGGAACGAAACGGGCTCGTAGACCCACCGGATTCGGTAGTAGTCCAGGAATCGCGCGAATTCCTGCTCGGAGGGGTGGGCGAACGCCACGCGCGCGTGGGCCGGACCGGCGCGTTTGACCAAGCGCGAGCGCTGCCTGACGGGGCGGCGCCACTTCTGCGGGACGGAAAGTGGGGCGGACGACGCCAAATAAGCCCTGAAATTGTACTCTCGATCAGGAGCGGGACTCATTGAGCACGCAGGCACAAAAGATGGTCGCGGAGCAGCTGCTGCCGAATGGCGTCACTGACGAACGGGTGCTGGAGGTGATGTCGGAGATTCCGCGCGAGGAGTTCCTTTCGGGCAGGCTCAGGCGCCATGCCTATGAGAACCGCGCCCTATCCATCGAGTGCGGCCAGACCATCTCCCAGCCGTTGGTGGTTGCGTTGATGACGCAGGCCCTCAAGCCGCGGCCTGACGACGTCGCCCTCGAGGTCGGCACCGGGTCGGGCTACCAGGCCGCCGTGCTCAGCCGGCTGTGCCGGAAAGTTGTGACGCTCGACCGGGAGCCCGCCCTGGCCGAACATGCCTCGGAGACGCTTTTGCGCCTCGGCTTCGCCAACATCGAGGTGGCCGTGGCCGACGGCAGCCACGGTTGGCCCGAGTCCGCCCCGTACGACATCATCCTCGTCGCTTGCGCAGCGCCCAAGCTCCCTACAGCCCTCGTCGACCAGCTCGGCCCTGAGGGCAGGCTCGTGATTCCGCTCGGCAGCGCGGCCGACGAGCACCAGGACCTGCGCATCTACCGACGACATCAAGGCGAGCTGTCGTCGCAGTCGCTCTTCCCTGTGAGGTTCGTACCCCTAAGGACTGATTGAAGGCGACGGCGTCGGATTCGGAGGGGGTGTGCCTTTAGGTAGAACGGTCCCGGTCAGAGTCTGCAGCTGCTGCAGCAGCTTGCCCACCTGGAGCATCTCCGACGCGTAGGTCGTGAGGTCTCCCGATTTCAGCGCAGCGTAGGCCGCGGCATAGTGCGTGTTCGCCTGAGTCACCAGGTCCGCAATCTGGGCGATTTGGGCCGGCGTGAATGTCACCGGTGGCGTGGTTACCGGCGGTGGCGCTGTTGACGTGCCGACCAGCTGGTCGATTGCCTGCTGCAGAGTGTCCGTGTACACGACCTTGGTCTGGTCGGCAAGGATCACTTTTTTCAGCTCGGGAAGACCCGATCCTGAAGTTGCGCGAAGGTAGATCGGCTCGAAGTAGAGAAAGGAGTTTCCTATCGGGACGACGAGCAGGTTGCCCTGCTGAACTTGCGATCCCGTCCCGTGGAAGAGTGTGAAGTCACGTGAGATTGCTGGCTCCTGATTGATGAGACTGGCGACCTGCTGCGGGCCGTAGATGACTTTGTCCTTCGGCAGCACGTAGGACACGTACTCGCCGTAATGTGACCCGTCGCTCCTGGCGGCCACCCACGAGACCATGTTGCTCTTGCCACGCGGGGTGAAGGGCATGATCAACAGATACTCGGGATTCGTCTCACCCGGCAGGCGGAAGAGCACGTAGTAAGGCTGAACAATCGCCGGCGTCCCTCCTGGCGACGTATTCGCTGTTGGAATGTCCCACACGTCCTCACGGGCGAAGAAGACCCGGGGGTCGGTGATGTGATAGGTCGCGTAAATGCTGACCTGGGTGCTGAACAGGTCCTCGGGCACTCGCAAGTGCGCGCGTAACCCGTCGGACATGGCGGCGATCGGTTTGAACATCGATGGGAAAGTTGCCTCGTAGGCCTTGATGATCGGGTCCTTGGGGTCGATCACATAGAAGTTTGCTGTGCCTTCGTAAGCGTCAATGACGACCTTCACGGAATTGCGCACGTAGTTGATGTCGACTCCGTTTGGAGAGTTGGATTGGAAGGTGCTTGTTTGGGAGTACGGGTAGGTCGCGCCTGTGGTGTACGCGTCAAGGATCCAGTACACCCGGCCGTCGACCACGACGACGTACGGGTCCTGATCGAAGGTCAGGAAGGGCGCCAGCTCATGGGCGCGGTCGAGGATTTTTCGGCGGTAGAGCATCTGGGTCTTGTCGGTGACCTGGGGTGACACCAGGAGGTTGAAATCGCCAAGCCTCAGCGCCCACAGTGCGCGGTTGGACGCGGTCATGGGGACGCCGTGCGAGCCTGTGTATGTCGTGTAGACGTCCTGGCTTCCCTGGGGGAAGTCGAACTCGCGCGTGTTGGAGGGGGCAAGCGCGTAGTTGTCGGTCAGCTCTCCAAAGTAGATGCCCGGCTGCGTGACCTTGAGGGCCCCGGTTGGCGGCAGGTCACCGACGACATAGTCCGGAAGACCCTGGCCGACGACTGCATTGACAGGGCTGGCCGCCAGGCCGTAACCATGCGTGTACTGCAGGTGTTGGTTGACCCAGTTCTGAGCGGCCTGCGACAGCTTGGAGATGTCGAGCTCCCGTGCGCTGATCTCCAGCTGCTTGATCTGGGCCGCGATGTTGTAGCGGTCGATGTCGATGTCGTGGAAGCTGTAGTACGTGCGGATTGTTTGCTGCTGCTCATAGGTGTCCTTGAGAGGCGCGTAGTCCCACAGCCGCAGGTTGTTGACAGTCACCTGGTCGCTCTGCACGTCCTTCAAAGTCAAAGGCTGGTCACCTGTGAAATTGCTCACCGTCACGTTGGAAAGCCCATAGGCGGCCCGGGTGCCGGCGATCTCGCGCTGGATGTAAGGCAGCTCGTAGGACTGTGCGCTTGGGGTCACGAAGAAGGTCTGCACGATGGATGGGTAGATCTGCCCGATCACGAGCATGAGAACCCAGAGACCGGCGGCAATCACCGGCAGCCGCACACGCCTCAACCACATGTTCGCGACCAATGCCCCTGCCAGGACCACGCCGGCGCCGGCCTGGAAGGTGTAGAGGGGAAGTCGCGCATTGACATCGGTGTAGGAGGCGCCCCAGACGATGCTGCTGTTGTGTGAGAAGAGGAGGTCGTAGCGGCCCAGCCACATCCATCCCGCCAGGGCCAGCGCAAAGATGGCGAGCAATGCCGACAGATGGGCGATCGCCAGCGGACTCAGGTTCAGGTCAAAGGTGTCTCCACGCCAGGCATAAAGCGCTCCGACCACGAGCACGGCCATGAATCCCAACCCCAGAGCCCAATTCGCAATTGAATGTAGGAAAGGAAGGACGAGAAGGTAAAACGAAACGTCCTGATGGAGGACGGGGTCGGTGACACCGGTCGGTGAGGCGTGCTGGAAGAGTGCGAGGGTTTGCCATTGAGAGCCTGCCCCGCCCGAAAGGATCAATGCCACAAGGACTGCCGCCGCGAGTGCGATCCCGCCGGTGGGGCTGCGCACGATATCGCGCCTTATGCCGACCGCGCGGAGGCCGGGACCGGACCGGATGCGCAGGGCCACGATTACGTTCGCAGCAAGGTATAGAAAAGCGATGGCGAAGCTGGCGATAAAGAGAACCGCCTGCAGGGTGATGCGGGTCCCAAACACGTCCGGATAGCCGAGCGCTGCGTACCACTGACGCTCCGTGAAAAACCACACGATCGGGCTCGCAAACATGAACACGAGCACTGCCAGGAGAAACAGCCCGGCCCCGAACCAGAAGCGGCGCGGAGGTCGCGGGATCCTCAGTTCGCGCGCGCCTTCGAAGGGGCCGCCACGTTCGAACGGGTCAAAAGGCCGGTACCGGCGGCTCATGAGATGGGAATCAGGTTAGTCTCTCCGGTCCTTGGGGGCCGCGCCCGACTGGGAGCGAAGGCCGGTCAGTCCCGGTTTCAGGGCTGGCGCCGGCCGGCTCTTCGGCGATCGCGCACCCTAGGAGACGCGCACCGCCAACGACGATATCCTCAAAGCGACGGCTTATGGAGCGGGGGCGGCTGCCGGGTTTCGCTCCACGATCAGGTCGATCAAGCCCCACTCCTTGGCCTGCTCAGGGGTCATGAAGAAGTCGCGCTCCATCGCCCGCTCCACATCTTCAAGCTGCCGGCCGGTGTGCTTGGCATAGATCCGACCCATCGACTCACGCTGCCGGAGTATCTCTTGCGCGTGGAGCTGGATGTCAGTCGCCTGGCCCTGAATGCCCTGAGTGAAGGGTTGGTGGATCAGGATCTGCGCGTGGGGCAGCGACATTCGCATGCCCGGATCGCCGCCGGCGAGGAGGATCGACGCACCGCTCGCTGCTAGGCCGGTGCAGAGCGTCCCGACCTTCGGGCCCACGTATTGCATCGCGTCGTAGATGGAAAGGGCGGCGGTCAGCGAGCCTCCTGGGCTGTTGATGTAAAGCTGGATGTCGCGTTCCGGCGCCTCGGTCTCGAGGAAGAGCAGCTGGGCGGTCACGGTGCTGGCGAGGTCGTCGTCGATGACACCCCGTAAAAAGACGACGCCGTCCTTTAGAAGGCGCGAATAGATGTCGTAGGAGCGTTCTCCTTGGCCGTCGTTTGTGATTACTGTCGGAATCAGATGCATGGGATGGTCACCTCCTCGGTTGAAAGCCAATCGGTGCCCTCGCCCTGGGCGGTGGATTGGCCACGGCCAGATACGCGCTGAAGTCGGCGACGCTGCGCAGCGCCTCCATGGGAAGGTCGGCGGTGGCAAGGCGCAGCTTCACTGGCGGGTCCTCTGGCCAGCTCCGCTGCTCTGGGTCAGCGCCCAGCAACCGTGCCAGGTCCGCGTAGAGGTCGGCCGGGCGGACGCCCAGCGCGTGAGCGACAGCAAGGAGACGCTCGGTCGAGACCTCCTTTCGCCCTCTTTCGACCTCGGAGAGGTGGGCAGGCGAGAGGCCGGCCTCGGCCGCCACCTCGGTGAGCGTCCGACGCGCGGCTTCGCGGCGACCCCGAAGCACCGCTCCGAGAGCACCACGGACGGCCTGGGCAGATTCGCTGAAGGCGAACATCATTCTTCAGAGGCGAAGCATACGTGCGAGCGAGCTGGTCTGGCAAGTCGCCGTTCCCGGCGTCGAGGCATCAGTCCTTGAGGTTGTTGGGGTCGAGCAGCTCCTGCTTGGGTCGCTCGATGCGCTGGCGCGACCGCATGATCTCGATCAGCTTCTTTCGACCCTTGGGTGGCCCGATCATGATCGCGCCGACCAGCCTGTCGTCCTTGAAGAACAGCTTGCGGTAGAACTTCTCCTCGAAGCTGTAGGTCCGAACAGACTCGAGGTCTGGCTGCACGTCAGGTGTGACTCCCATGACCGCGAGAGTCGAGCCAAACATGGTGGTGGTGTACGTCGGGACGTCGAAGAAATCCTCTGCCGCCCCGGCCATGTTTCGGGCCGCGACCTTTCCATGCGCCTCAGCGTTGTCCCAGGTGCCCATCTGGTTGTGGCGCTCGACCATGAGGTCGTAGAACACTGCGATGTCGCCTGCCGCGTATACGTCGGGCGCCGACGTCTGCAGCTTCGAGTCTGTGACGATGCCGTACTTCAACTCCATGCCGGTCGCACGAACCGGTTCTGTGTAGTAGTCCAGGCCGACTCCGTATGTCAGAACGTCGAAGTCGACTCGATGTCCGTTGACCGTCTCGGCTACGAAGCGTCCGTTGCTGCGGCTGAATTTCTGGACCTCGTCGGATGTGATGAACTCCACGCCCTGGGCCTCGCCCAGCTGGCGGCAGAGCTGCCCGCCCTCCTCGTCGAGGACGTATCGAAGGAACCATGGTCCGCGCATGATCCACGTCAGCTTCGCCTTCTTTCGAAAGCTCACTCCTTCGGCGAGCTCGTACCCGATAAAGCTTCCGCCCATCACCAACACCCTTTCGGCGGCATCCGCCTTCTCGATGATCGCGTCGGTGTCGTCGAGCGTCTGAAATCCGATGACTTGCGAAACCTGCTCGGAGCCAGGCCACGGAGGGGGCTTTGGCCGGCCACCGGTGGCGACCAGGAGTGCGTCGTATGCGAACTCCTGGTCGCGGTTGGTGCGTACCACCTTGCTCTGCGTGTCGACCTCTGTCGCCCACGTCTCGAAATGGATGTCCAGATCTTGTTTCGCGTAATCCTCGGCCGTGCGCATGAACACCTTCTCCCTGCGCACCTGGCCGCGCAGGTAGCGGGGCAGTGCGACGCGGTTGTAGAGCGGGTGGCGCTCGGCGGCGATCATGACAATCGAGGACTCGGCGTCGAGCTTGCGAAGCTCTTCCGCGGCCGTCTGCCCGGCGATGCCGTTGCCCAGGATTACGTAACGACGGCTCACAGAGCTAGAGCTTCAAGGCGTAGATGTAGCTGTGATCGTCGTCATTCGCAAAATCGTATCCGCTGGCACGCAGGTCGTCGGCAGCCGGATGGCCGCGCGGCAGGGCTACGGTCACGTCTTCGAGGCCATCCGCATCCGCCTCGAAACGCAGCGCCTGCAGCAGCTCGCGCAGGGCGCCGCCCTTGCCTGCGAGAAATGCGACCGCCAGGTTGTCGCCCCACGGCTCCCGAAGCCCGGCGATCGCCCGGCCTCCGGGGCCTGCTCTCAGCATTCCGATTTCCGCCAAGCGCGACAGCTCTGCCGAGCCGAGATCGTGGGCGCCGTTGAAGTCGGCGGTGACGCCGCCCCAGAGCTCCATGCCGGGGCTGGCGGCGATTCCAGCCCACAGCCTTTCGGCTTCGGCCGGTCCCGGGATTCGTGCGGACTCGCCGCCCTCGACGCGGCCGCCCTTCCACCAACGGTCGTCCTGCAGCCGATCGAACCCAAGCTGCTCGAACAGCGGAACTGCAGCTGGATTGCCGGTGGCCAAGCGCATCTCGCGGAAACCCTGGTCGCTGGCCTCGGCGATCGCGGAGTCCATCATGGCGCGCGCAAGACCCTGCCTTCGGTGCGTGCTCGCCACCCGCAGGCCTTCGTACCAGATTAGGCGAGAGGCATAAGGACGAAGGCGCTGGAGCCCGACCATCACTCCGTCCAGCTCGATCGCCTGGAATGCCGCTCCCGCATCGGACACCCATTCGTCGAACACCTGAGGGACGTAGTCATGCCCATCCCAGATGTCGCGGGTCAGCTCGACCACGCGCTCGCGATCAGTCGGTCGTACCGGCCTGATCGTCAGCCGTTCGATGGTCGCCAATGCGCGATCCCCGAAAGCGTCACCCCACCCTCGAACACAAGCTCGTCCTTTTCCACGGTCAGAACCTCGCGAAGTATCGCCCGAGCTTTCTTCTCGTCCCACCCTTCCCCGACAAGGGGCCGGCAGTCGGTGAGCGCTTCATCGATGTCCGCATATCGTTGCGTGATGGGGTAGCGGATGAAATCGACGTCCGGAGCGATTCCCATCTCGATCAGAAGCATGAACAGGTCGCTGAATCGAGGCATGCCAGGTTCCGCTCCACCCACCAAGCGTTCGCGGACGACAGTTGCTGGGTGGAGCATCGGCGTCTCGCGCAGCATGATGAAAATTCGCTCGCGCGCGGAGCGCTCCATCTTTGCGATGAACGCGACCGGGTCCTCCACTCCGTACATGACGTGGCTGCAGATGATGAGGTCGGCTGGAGCGACCGCGGCATCCTCCCACGTGCTCGCGACGACGGTCATGTTGTCGCGCGGTGGGATCAGCGCGCGCATCCCCTGAGACGGTTCGACTGCGGTGACCCATTCCAACCGCTCCGAAAGAGGCAGCGCATGCCGTCCCGCGCCGGCGCCAACATCGATGAGCGTCTTGCGAGAAGAAACGTACGGCGTGACGGCGTCCAGGAATTGGTCGACGCGTGATGCGGTGGACCGTGCAAAGGTCCGCGCCCGCCGATCCCAATACGACGAGTCCCCGTGCGCGCCCGCGGCCGCCGCCCGGGCCGCGACCAGCGACTTCCAACGCCGAGACCAAGTAGGAGTGCCCGCCGGATCAGGGGTGTCCTGCATGGACTACCGAGGCTACCGCATCCTCGAACCGATGGCGGTAGGGTCCGGTTTGTCGGCGTTTCGCTGTTGTTTTTAACAACGTTGGGGATGAGTCGGGGAAAATTCCAACCCTCCAGGGCGGCTCTACGATAGGCGGCAACGTGGCCGGCACCCCACCCCCCGAGCTCACCGCGGCCGAGTCCGCAATGCTCGGCCGCTACTTCACCAACCTCGATCGGCCGGTGTTTGCTCTTCGAAACCTGCCCGAGGTGGTCAAGGGGGCTCTGTTTTCCCGGTACTCGCGCACCGAGAAAAGCCTCAGGCGGGTCCTCCTGGATGAGTTCATCAACCAGCCCGACTCGGGCTTCAACCAGCTGGCAGGAGGGCAAATCGGCGATGACGACATGGTCGCCGTCCGTCGCGCCGAGGAGTTCTACGAGCGCGTCCTGGTCGGTTATGGCGACGACTCGGTGGCCGAGCTGGCAGGCGCGCATGTTGCGGTGGAACGGGTCTCGACGCTGGCGGCCAAGGCGCTCGAGGACAGCCGAATCGGTATATCGCCCCTCGAGAAGTCGACGCGCTATGTTCGTTTCGATCGACCGGGACCCGACGGTCGCCACCTCTATCACCGCGGCCCTGAGCTTGCGAATCCAGACTACGAGGCTGCCGCCGATGCCCTTTTTGCCGCCTACAGCGACCTGATCGAACCGCTCACGCAGGCAATCCGCGACCGATTTCCACTCGATCAGGGGGAGACGGACCGCGCCTGGAAGTCCGCCACCCGCGCCAAAGCGCTCGACATGCTGCGCGGCCTCCTTCCGGCCGGGACGCTCACGAACCTCGGCCTGTTCGGCAACGGCCGCGCGTTCGAATACCTGATCACGAAGATGGCGGCACACGAGCTGCCCGAATGTCGGAACCTGGCCACCGACCTCCACAGGGAGCTCAGCCTCGTCATCCCCTCGTTCGTCAAGCGGGCGGTCGACGAACGGTATGGCGGGCCGGCGGCCGAACACATCGCGAAGGTTCGGTCTCGGACCGCCGGCTTGGCGAGGCGCTCCGGCCGGATGGGCACCGGCCCGAGCGTCACCCTGCTGGAGCACGATCCGGACGCCGAGCGCAAGGTGGTTGCAGCCGCCCTCTTCCCCCACTCGGACGCCGGCTGGCAGCAGCTCGATGGGGATCCTGCGGCCATCCTCGAGGCCATGCTCGGTGACCGCGCCAACCGCAGGCAGCGAGCGCCCCGGCCGCTCGAGCACGCCCAATACGCCTTCGAGGTCGTCGCCAACTTCGCGGCCTATCGAGACCTCCACCGGCACCGGATGCTGACGCAGGAGCGGCAGCTTCTGGGCACCGCGCTCGGTTACGACCTTCCGCCTGGCCTGGCCGAGCTAGGCATGGAGGGCCGGTTCCGATCAGCGATCAATGCCGCCGCCGCGGCCCACGCCCGCATGGAACGGGAATCCGGGCCGGCGCTGGCGCAGTACGTGGTACCGCTCGCCTTTCACGTCCGCTGGTACTTCCGCGTCAACCTGCGCGAGATCTACCACCTCTGCGAGCTCCGGACGACCCCCCAGGGCCACCCGGATTACCGCTGGGTCGCCCAGGAGATGTTCCGCCTGGTCAGCGAGGTTCATCCCCGCCTGGCGCGCTATGCCAGGTTCGTGGACATGGGTCCCGGAGACGAGCTGGAGCGCCGGCGGTCGGAGCGCAGGCTGGACGAGAAGCTGAGCGCGCTCGACCGCAAACAGTGAATCGTGGTTTGAAAACCGCTCCCGTGCTCTAGCATTGAAGTCGCGCAGTAGCGCGAAAATTGGGAGGAGAGGACGAATGACGGTCAACGATACTTTGGTGCCTCGCGGAGCCGAGAGGCGAGGCGCCGGCGGGCGGCGCGTGGGCGCCGAACGGCGGTTCAACGAGAGACGGGACCCGGTGCGCGGGACCGCCGGTCGAAGGATCCAGTTTCCCTTCGATAGGCGGATAGCCGAACGTCGCGCTCTTGAGCGCCGCGAATCCTGGCCTGAGCCCCGCAACTAGACTCTCCCCCCCGAGGGGGGAGGCGCTGGTTCGGTTTTAAGCCAGACCCGAGTGGCACGCCCCGCGCTGATCGTCCACGGCGGCGCGGGAGCGGTGCCGGTTGCCGAACGCCCGGAGCGCCAGGCCGCCGTCGACAGGGCCCTGGCCGCCGGCTGGGCGGTGATCGGTGACGGTGCCCTGGCAGCCGTGGTGGCCGCCGTGCGCCTGCTGGAGGACGAACCTCTCCTGAACGCGGGTATCGGAGCGTGCCTCAACCTCGAAGGCGAGGTCGAGCTGGACGCTGGGGTGATGGAGGGCACCGAGCTTCGGGCCGGCGGCGTGGGCGCTGTTCGCGATGTACGCCACCCGATCGATCTGGCGGTGGAGGTGATGCGCGATGGGAGGCACGTCCTTCTGGCCGGCGATGGCGCATCGCGCTTTGCGAGGTCACATGGCGTGGAGACGTGCGACCCTTTGACATTCATCATCGACAGGGAGCGCCAGCAGCACGGCCCGGACGGCGACACGGTGGGAGCCGTGGCGCGCGACTCGGCGGGACGCCTGGCGGTGGCGGTCTCGACCGGCGGAGTCCACAACAAATGGCCGGGCCGCATAGGCGACTCTCCGATACCCGGCGCCGGCCTGTTCGCCGACGACCGCTTTGGCGCGGTTTGCGGCACCGGGCAGGGCGAGGCTTTTATGCGACTCGCGCTGAGCCGTTTGATGGTCGTCGAGCTGGAGCACGGCATGGAACCGGCCGCCGTCGCGAAAGGAGCAGTCGCCCTGCTCGGCTCCGCAATGCACTCGGTGGGTGGCGTCATCGTCGTCGGCCGGGAAGGTTCCCCTCAAGCAGCCTTCAACACCGCGGCCATGCCCTGGGCGATGGCAGAGTGATCAGCCCGACACATTGGTAGACGATTCCGCCAACGCTGGGGAGCTGATCGCGCTGGCGCTGAAACGCGCCGGTATACGCCACCTATTCACTCTCAACGGAGGCCACATCTGGCCGATCCTGACCGGAGCGGCTGAACACGGGATCCGCATCATCGACATCCGCCACGAGCAATCGGCGGCCTTTGCAGCGGAGGGATGGGCAAAGGTCACGCGCGAATGCGGAGTTGCCGCGGTCACCGCGGGCCCTGGGGTGACCAACGCGACCTCCGCCCTGGCGCAAGCGCAAGCCGGTGACAGCCCGATCTTCCTCCTCGGCGGCCGCGCGCCAGCTGCACGCTCGGGCATGGGTTCGCTGCAGGAGATGGACCACGTGGCGGTCGTGAAGACCATCACCAAGAAGGCGATCACTCTGGCGTCCGCCGACGAGGCGTACGGGCTGGCGGCCGAGTGCATGCGCACGGCGTTAAGCCGGCGAACAGGGCCGGTGTTCATGGACGTGCCCGTTGACGTGCTCTTCGGCGCCGCCGACGTGCCGGAGGCGACCGAGCACCTGACCGTGGACCCTGGGCCTTCGCCCGACCCGGATGCCATCGCCCATGCGGCCCGCCTCATTCGCGCCGCGGAGCGTCCGGCGGTGATCGCGGGTGGGGGAGTGTGGTGGTCACACGCGGAGGCAGAGCTCACGCACCTGGTGGAGATGGCGCATCTTCCGCTCTGCGTCAATGGAATGGCACGCGGCATGCTGCCACCTCGCCACCCGTTGTCCTTTCCGCGCGCGCGTGGCCCGGCCCTCGGCGAGGCGGACCTCATCCTGGTCATCGGGGTTCCACTCGACTTTCGCCTGAATTTCGGCCAGCCTCCAGTTTTGGCCGAGGACGCCAAGCTGGTTCTGATCGACGTCGACGACCATCGCAAGCACCGCAGCGGCGAGGTATCGATCTACGGCGACCTCAAGGCGTCCCTGGCGGCACTCGGTGGGGCCGCCGCGGGGGCACCCGAACGCGTTTCATGGCTGGAAAAGCTCCGCGACGCGGAGGCCGCATCCAGGCAGCGTGATCAGACGATGACGACGTCCGATTCGTCGCCTGTACACCCTGCGCGCCTGATCGCCGAGGTCGAGCGGTTCAGCGATCCAGACGCGATCTTCGTCGGCGATGGCGGCGACTTCGTGTCGTTCGCGGGCCGCCTCCTCGAGCGTCCGCGACCGGGGCTGTGGATCGATCCGGGCCCCTACGGATGCCTCGGCTCAGGCCCTGCCTATGCTATGGCCGCCAAGCTTGCCCACCCTGACCGGCAGGTGATCCTGCTGTCGGGGGACGGGGCATTTGGCTTCTCTGCGATGGAGTTCGACACGATGGTCCGGCACGGGATCCCTGTGGTGTCCGTGATCGGCAACAACGGGATCTGGGCGCTCGAGAAGCACCCGATGCTCAGCTTGCTCGGCGTGAGCATCGCCGCCGACCTCGGCCCTCGAACGCGCTATGACAAGGTGGTCGAAGCCCTGGGGGGTTACGGCGAATTGGTCGAAAGCCCCGACCAGATTGGACCCGCCCTGGAACGTGCGTTCAGGTCCGGCCTGCCCGCCTGCATCAATACGATCTGTGATCCAGCGGCCGAATATCCGCGATCATCTGTGCTGATGTGAGGAAGCATCAGTGAGCGCCACGCAGCTCAAGCCGGCTGTCGAAGCAGACGAGTGGCGGACCGCCCAGGCCCAGTTCGACAAGGCGGCGGAGATCATTAAGCTCGAACCATGGCTGAGGGAAGTCCTGCGAGAGGTGCAGCGCGAGTTCACGTGCAACTTCCCCGTCAAGATGGACGACGGGCACCTACGCATCTTCACCGGGTACCGGGTTCAGCACAACATCAACCGCGGGCCTGCGAAGGGTGGAATCCGCTACCACCCTGACGTCTCACTGGACGAGGTCAAGGCGCTGGCGATGTGGATGACCTGGAAGTGCGCCGTCGTCAACATCCCCTTCGGCGGGGCCAAGGGCGGCATCATTGTGAACCCCAAGCAGCTGTCGCTCAACGAGCTCGAGCACATGACGCGGCGCTTCGCCACCGAGATCTCGATTCTCATCGGCGCTGATCGCGACATACCCGCGCCGGACGTCAACACCGACGGCCAGACGATGGCGTGGATCATGGACACGATGTCGATGCATCTCGGTTATTCGGCCCCGGCATCGGTGACCGGGAAGCCGATCGAAGTTGGTGGCTCGCTCGGCCGTATCGAGGCCACCGGTCGTGGCGTCACCATCTGCGCGATCGCTGCGCTCGAGCACCTCGGGAGGCTTCCGCATCAGACCCGCGTTGCGGTGCAGGGATTCGGCAATGTCGGCAGCATCAGCGCCAAGCTGCTCGAAGAGGCTGGGTGCACCGTGGTCGCCGTCTCGGAAGACTACGGCGGCATCTACAACCCGCTCGGCCTCTCGATCAAGAAGGTGCTCGAGTATCGCGCACGCGAGAAGACGTTGCGCGGGTTTCCCGGATCGCAGGAGATAGGAAACCAGGAGCTTCTGGGCGTCGACTGCGACATGCTCGTGCCGGCGGCAATCGGCAACCAGCTGACGTCGCGAAACGCGCGCGATGTCAAAGCGAAGATCATCGTCGAGGGGGCGAACGGGCCCACCACTCCCGAGGCGGATGAGATCTTTCGTGAGCGCGACATCTTTCTCATTCCCGACATCCTCGCGAACGCGGGCGGCGTGACAGTGTCGTATTTCGAGTGGGTGCAGGACCTCCAGTCATTCTTCTGGTCGGAGCATGAGGTCAACCAGAAGCTGAAGGCGATCCTGTCGCGGGCATTCAGCGAGGTGCTCAAGACCAAGGTCGAGCGAAAGCTCGACATGCGCATGGCTGCCTACGTCCAGGCGGTATCGCGAGTCGCCGGCGCCACACGCGAGCGAGGACTCTACCCATAACAAGGCGCGGGTGAGGACGTAAGTCCTCCCCCGCGGAACCCCCACCTGTTAGCCGCCACGCCTGGAGGTGTTTTGAGAGGACGCTTGGGTGACGGCCGGAATGAATCCGGCCTGGAGCTCCACTCCGCAGTGTTTAAATTTCGCGGGTGCGGAAGCTCCAGATGCTCAGCGAGAGCATGATCGCGAACCACACGACCACCCACGCCAGGAACGCGATCGGCGGCGGATCCACCGCCGCGAACGGGTTGGCGCGCGCGACGGTGCCGGCCGCCCTCAGAGCCACCAGGACGGCATCCGGCTCCATCGCATAGACAGCCCCACGCCACAGGCCATCAGTCGGAAGGAGCAGGTGGCTGATCGTGCCGACATTTTGAATCGCCTGGTTTTGCAGCGCCGTTCCGATGTCACCGACCACTCCGGCGATCCATCCCATCAGCCAGGCGACCAGTGCGATGACTCCCCCGGTGATGCCTGACAAGCGAGTGGAAAGCAGCAAGCCGAGAGAGAGCAGCGCAAGGCCCTCAGCTCCCACGTAGACGACGAGCTGGATCGGGTGTGGGGGCAGATAGCCTGTCGCCCAGTTGACTGCAGCCAGCTCGAGGAGTGCCGACCCGGCCGCGTAGATCGCCACCAACACCGCCAGGCCCAGCCACTTGCCGATCACGACCTCGCTCCGGCGAACCGGACGGGCCAGGATCGAAAGCAACATGCCGCTCTCGACCTCGTTCGAGATGAGGGGTCCCGCCACCACTGCCGCGCTGAGCGCGAGCACGCCGCTGTACATGAACGTGACGACGATCAGCAGCTGAGAGCTCAACAGTGCCACCTCTGTGGCCGTAGGCAGCGAACCGTCACCCCTACGGACAGTCGTGATCTTGTTGAAGCCCCATGCCGAGAAGCCGACCACTATCAAGGTCAGGATCACGAGCGCGAGCAGAAGCCGCCGGCGCGAAGCCTCCTGAACCGTCAGACGTGCGATCACAAGCGCTGGTGGCATCAGGCCTCCTCTTCCTCTCCGATGAGTTCGAGGAAGCGATCCTCCAGCGTCTGGTGTCGCGGTGCCACCTCGTAAACCCTTGCCCCCAGGGCTACGATTGCAGCCACCAGCTCCGGCACCCTTTCCATGTTCAGGTTGGTGAAAGTGAGCTGGTCACCTTCGTCGTCGAGATGTCCGAACGTGGCCAGCTTGGCCTTGTCATCGGGTGCCAGCCCGCTTGCCCGCACGCGCACCGTGGTCCCGCTCAGCAGCTGGTCCATGGTGCCGGACGCGATCACCCGGCCGTGGTCGACCACAGCCACCCGGTCGCACACCTGCTCGACCTCGCTGAGCAGGTGCGAATTGAGAAACACGGCGGTCCCTCGTGATGCGAGGCCGCGGATGATCTCCCTCACGTCGTGCCTGCCGACCGGATCGAGCGCTGACGTCGGCTCATCCAGGAACACCAGCTCCGGCTCGCCCACCAAAGCGACCGCGAGACCGAGCCTCTGCTGCATGCCTTTCGAAAATGTGCCGACGCGGTGGGAAGCACGATCCGTGAGACCGACGGTGTCGAGGGCTGTCGTGATCTCGTCGTTCCAGCTCGAGCGCGGCAATGGCGCCAGCTCGCAGTGAAGAGCGACCACCTCTCGGGCCGTAAGCCAGTTCTGGTAACGGAAAAGCTCCGGGAGATATCCGATCCGGCGGCGAGTCTTCAGGTCGCCGATCGGCTGTCCCAGGAGCCAGCCTTCGCCGGATGTAGGAGCGATGAGCCCGAGCAGGAGCTTGACCGAGGTCGTCTTGCCGGCGCCGTTTGGACCCAGGAAGCCGAACACCTCTCCGCGCGGCACTGTCATGGAGAGCCCGGCCAGGGCGACAGTCTTTCCGAATGTTTTGGAGAGCTCGACGGTGTGGATCGCGGGCGAGCCGGCGGCCACCCCATCGGGAGTGGCCGCTGTTGCGATTTCGGCTAACTCAGCCACCAACGCAGGCTATACCCAGCCCTAGTGCAGTTGGTTGGCGACGTCCAATATCTGGCTCTGCTTCAGTGTGCCGGCGACTCCGTAGACCATCCCGCTCTTGATCCAGATCACAGCCGCACCCAGTCCTGTGTTGTCGCCGAGGGCCACGCCGTTCACTCCCTGCACGCGCACGTCTTTCGAGCTCGCGTACTCGATTGGGATCGGGATCGGCAGGGTTGTGCTCGGGTCCTTGATGGCCCGGATGGCCGCCGCCAGCTTCTTCGACACCCCTGGCATCGAGAGCAGGTAATTCACGAGCTGCTGGGTGGTCACCTGGCTCGAAGTGACCACAGGAGCGGCCAGCTTGCCAATGACCAGCTGAGGCAGGTTGAGCTGGGCGGTGTCCGATGCCGCGCCGCTCAGGTTTCCGTAGATCTCGACCACTGCCGGCCCAACCGTCACCGTCAGCGTTGAACCGTCCATCCCAGCGGGCATCTTCGCCAGAGGCTTGCCCGTCTTGGCCGCCGCGGCGGCTGCCTTAGAAGCCTCAAAGGTGAAAACGCCGATGGCCTGTGGCATTGCCGCGTACGAGACAACGCTCGACACGCCGGCGGGCAGCTTGCCGACGACCGGGACCTTGAGGCCCGAGACCGCGGCGGCCTCGGCAGCACTGGTCACCAGCTGGGGCACGGGCTTTTTCGTCCAGGCGAACGTTCCGAACTCGCTGAGGCCGGAGAGCGACTGTAGGTCGGCAACGCTGACCGGGACCACCTCCACGGACTTGGGCGAGAACGCCGTCAGGGCGCTCTGCGCGACACCGGTCACCACCAGCGCGACGATCACTGCGGCCGCCGCCAGCGAAACCATGATCGGCCGGGACGCGGGCCCGATGATGGGCAGCCGGATTCCGAACCGCGGCTGTGCCGCAGGCGCAGCGCGGACATGGTTGAACGCCGATGCGACGTCGACCTTCAGGTCGGGGACCGCCAGCGAATGTGCCACGGCCAGCGCATCATCGGCGAGCGCTGCGTAGCGACCCTGGCACTCGGTGCACGTCGAGTAATGCCGTGTTTCCGAAGCGGTCAGGGCGGCCTCGTTGTCAAATTTGCGGCGAAGCGTTCCTTCAGAGAGATGTGCCACGGTTGACCTCCTTGCGCAGCGCGGCTTCCGCGCGCCTTAACAATGTTCCGATCTGTCCGACACCGACTCCAAGCGCCTGGGCCACCTCGGCGTAGCTGAGGCCGCTGGACCGAAGAACGAGAACTGTCGCGGGTTTGGGCGAAAGACGCGCGAGCGCCTGACGAACGCGCCGACGGTCTTCGCTTGCCTCCAGCTCGTGCTGAGGGTCCATCATTCGAGCGCTCTCGTCGGTCGCCTGCGAGAGCTCCCGCCGCTCACGCCTGCGCCGGCCGCGCACCCGGTTGAGCGCTTTGTGAGCCGCGGCACGGTACAGCCATGCGGCGGCGTAGGGGGCGCTGGCCGAGTGGAGTCGATTGAAGTCGATGAAGACCTCCTGGGCCACGTCTTCCGCCTCGTGAGGGTCCGCCAGGACGCGGTTGGCGATACCCGCAACTCGTGCATAGTGCGCCGCGAAAAGGGCTTCGAACGACTCTTCGTTCGACCTCACGGCCCGACGTTGCCCATCGGCCTCAGAAGCGGCCTCGAGATTGATGCCCACCAATGACCAAGCACCGCCGGCATGGTGTTTGTGACACGGTCAGGGTGTCCTTCGGAAGCGCTTCAGGCGGTTGGCCAATGCCGCCAGGAGCGGATAGCCCCAAATCCCGACCGACAAGAAGGCCGCGAAGATGATCACGGCGTCGATGCTCTCCCGGCCCTGCCGGGCCCAGTACACGTCCTGGAGATTCAGCCAGAGGGCGAACTCGTCCAGGGTGAGGGCGGCCCCGACTCCGTATGCGACCGCCGTCGCGCGCGAAAACCATCCGGGGATCTTGGTCTCGCCTGTCCCTGCCTGAATGAGCCAGAGGTAGCCGACCACTAGGAGGAGGGCGATTCCCCAGACGAGATGGTGGATGTGCAAGCTGCCCGAGCCGACGTTGTGGAATGGGCCGACGCCGGCTCGGATCAGGTGGGTGACTGCCCGGACGGCGGCGAAGGCGATCAAGAAGCCGAGCGACGCCATGAACAGCCGCTCACGCCGCTCGCTCTTGAAATGGAAATGGAAAGCCTGTGACAGGAAGTGCAATTGACTCAGCCGGCGAGAGGTCTCCTGCGTCGGGAGCTGCGCGCGATCTCGTCCTCGACGATGGCGAAGTCGTTGCGCGGCAGCGCGTGGATGTGTCCCTGAAAGGCCAGCGTCCAGTGCTCGGGTGGCCACTTGCGAACATAGTCGAGGCGGTAGGCGAGCTCTTTGGCCGGGATCCAGTCAGCGTCTTCGAGCACAACGTCGGGACGTATGTGCACTCGCCACGGATAGTCTTCGTCGCGCCGCGCCGAGCGCCAGGTCGGGGTGTGGTCCTCGTACATCGGCGAGGCGACGGTGACCGTCGCGGAGAATGCCATGCGGCCGGTGACGTAGTAGAGCAACCGGTCGCCGACCCGCATTGTCTCCACCCGCCGGCGATGGCGGCTCTTCAAGCCCTGGATCGTGAAGCCCAGCTCGCGGGTCTTTCGGAAGTTGTCCGGCGAGCTGACGATCATCCAGTACTGGGACGACCGCCCTTCCGACCGTCCGGATTTTCGCTTGCGCTTCGAGCGACCGGGCTTTGGGGCCGGCTCAGCCGCCGCCGGCACAGGAACGGTCTCGTCCGCCACGACTGAATTGTGGCGGGTTCGGGCCGGGACCGCCGCTCGCTACTCCTCCGTCAGCGGCCGAGATGACTGGACGGGAGCCGGTCCCAGATCGACTGGCTCCGGCAAGAGCACTGTCAGGTTGCGAATCTGTGACACGTGGCCCATCTCGTGCTTTGTGACCATCCGGCAGATGTCCAGAAGGGTGACGTCGCCGCCGCGTGGATCCGACACGACACGCTCCCACTCGCTCTTGCCCCAGCCGTGGAGCAGGTCGACGGTCCGGCGGCGGATGCGTGCGAAGTCCTCGATCGCCTCCTGCAGCGGCCGGTCCAGGTCCTGGTCGTGGGCTGGATCGATGGTCGCCCTGAGATCCGCGGTGGCCAGGCCGTCGAGGTGGACGTGCCGCAGGAGCCCGTCAACCTTGGAGCCGGAATCAACGAGGTGGAAGATCAGACCTCCCAGCGTGGGGAAGGCTGGTCCGTGGCGGTATCGAAGTCGCGTTTCGTCAAGCCCGAAGACAAGGTCGCCGATGCGCTCGGGGACCGAGCTCATCAGCAGCACTGCATCCGCCGCCGACATGTCCTCCTGGAGTTCCACGACCCAAACACTACATACTCAGATGAATGCAGCAGGTCCAGAGTGCGTGTGATTCGTGCGGGGCGGAATTGGTTCCGGGAGCAGCTTATTGCGAGCGGTGCGGCACGAGGACGCGGCGCGCGCGGCGCCTCGTCCGGCTCGCCATCCGTGTAGAGCTTCTCTTCTTCGCGCTGGTCGTGGCGGTGGTGGTCGGCTTCACCTGGATCTACTCAGCGCAACGGTAGTTAGAGCTTCGCCTCGGGTCAGCGGCGGTAGACGGCTCGCCCTCCGACTTCGTCTTTGTTCAGGCGCTTGTTCAGGTGCAGGCCCTCCAGCAGGAACTCGATCACCGAGGCCCTCACCTCGGGACGGTCTGGCAGCCCGAGCTTTTTGAGCGCGCCTGCGAGCTCTGGCAAGTCACCGATGGCGCGCGTGTACATGCGGGCGGGAACCCCTTCGCCGACCTCGAGCAACGCGCCTTCCTCGAAGCGCGCGACGATTCCATCGAACTGCGATGCGGAGAAATGCCGGCTGAAAACCGCGCTGACTGCACCCCGCTCCAGGCGCGACAGAACCTGTTCCTCTTTGCCCTCATCCAAAGCTTCGATCTCGACGCGGCCGGCTGTCGACGATGCCAGAAAAGCGAGGTCCGTGATCCGGGGTACGGCGAGCGTCTCACCAAGCCGGGCTGCACGGCGGACTGCGTTGCTGGCCAGGTTCTCGAAGTTCGCGATGGACATGCGCACCGACACCCCTGACGACTGCGATATGTGCGGGCTGCGTCTTGCAAGGTGAGTGAGCTCGGCCACCATCTCTTTCATGAAGCCGGGAAAGATCAGCTCGAAGTCCTCGGGGATGGGGTTCCTTTCCGCCTCCATGATCTGCATCTCTTCGCCCGTCGTAAGCGGGTAGTGCGTGCGGACCTGCGAACCGAAGCGGTCCTTCAGCGGGGTGATGATGCGGCCGCGCGATGTGTAGTCCTCGGGGTTCGCGCTGGCGATGACGAAGAGGTCCAGCGGCAGGCGCACGCGATATCCGCGGATCTGCACGTCCTTCTCTTCCATGATGTTCAAGAGCCCCACCTGGATGCGTTCTGCCAGGTCAGGGAGCTCGTTGATGGCGAAGATGCCGCGGTTGGTTCGAGCCACCAGGCCGTAGTGGATGGTCAGCTCGTCGGCCAGGTACCGTCCCTCGGCGACCTTGATGGGATCGACCTCGCCTATGAGGTCGGCGATCGAGATGTCGGGTGTTGCGAGCTTTTCGCCGTAGCGGACGTCGCGCTCAATCCATGTGACCTCGACCTTGTCTCCGTTCTTGGCGACGAGGTCCAGGCAGCGCCTGCATATAGGTCCGTAAGGGTGGTCGTTGATCTCGCAGCCCGCGATCGCGGGGACCTGTGGGTCGAGAAGGCTGACAAGGGAGCGCATGATCCGGCTCTTCGCCTGGCCGCGCTCGCCGAGGAGAATGACATCGTGGCCGGAGATCACTGCGTTGGCCAGCTGCGGCAGCACAGTCTCGTCGTAACCGACGATGCCCTCGAGAAGCGGCTCGCCAGAACGCAATCGCACGAGCAGGTTGCGGCGCATCTCCTGCTTGACGCTCTCGCGCACGTGGCCTGCAGCGCGAAGCTCGGCAATGGTCCGGGCTGGGGCGGCGGTCATCCAAGCACTATAGACAACGAGGCCCGACGGGTTGGGCGCGGCCGGCGACGCAGGCTGCGGTCGGCGGAAGGCCGTCACCAGAAAGCCCACCGCACGCAGTTAGACTGACCGGCGCCTTGACTCAATCCATCCACGCCCGTTACGAAGCCGCACATGACGAAGGGCGCCCGCTCCTGGGCGGCCACCGTGGCAATCCGGCCGACCATCCCGAGAACACGATTCGATCCTTCCGCTCGGCGATCGCGGCCGGGTGCGACCTCATCGAATGCGATGTCCACCTCTCATCGGATGGCCGCCTGGTCGTCATCCACGACCACACGCTGGAGAGGACAACCAACGGCCACGGCCTGGTTCGCGACCACACCGCCGCGGAGCTGCGCCGGCTCGACGCCGGCCACGGCGAGCGCATCCCGCTGCTCCAGGAGGTGGTCGAGCTCGCGCTTGGAAAGGTCGGGCTGGTGATCGAGATCAAGCAGGTGCCCATCCAGTACCCGGGTCTCGAGGAGAAGCTGGTCGCGATGCTGAGCCAGCTGGGGGCGACTCAGGAGTGTGCGGTCGTGTCCTTCTATCACCCCTCGATCCGGCAGCTGCGGGAGATGGAGCCTCGACTTCAACTCGGCATCCTGGAGGGTGCGCGGCCGATTGACCCCGCTCGGATGCTGCGCGAGGCCGGCGCCGACATCTTCTCGCCCCACTGGGGGGCCATGGACCCTCAGCTGGTGAAGGACGTTCACGGGGCGGGAGGCGCGGTCGGCGTGTGGACGGTGGACGACCAGGCAGCCGTCGCCTGGTGCAAGCTCTGCCGCCCGGACTCGATCTTCACGAATCGACCAGTTGAAATCGGGGCATCGCTGCATACCTGGGTCGTGCCGGCGTGAGTCCCGAGGCGCGCTAGCCGCGTTACAAGGCCCCCTTGCGGGGCGTTGGCTCAGTTGACAGTGCTTGCCCATACCATGGATCGGCCGTGCTTGCCGATCGGCCGCCGTTCGAAGACCTGTACCGCGCCTACGTCGGTCGCATCTACGCGTACGTCCGCGCGCAGGTGCCGACTTCAGCCGACGCGGAAGACATCACGGCGCAGGTTTTCATGAATGCTTACCAGGCTTATGGCCGCTTCGAAGCCCGAAACACAAGTCCTGCGGCGTGGCTGTTCCGGATCGCAAGAAACGCAACCACCGACCATTTCAGGGCTCATGGAAGGCGCGAGCGCCTACGACGCACCATCGAGAACCAGCCGACAGCTGCAGACGACCCGGCTCATATGGCCGAGGAGCGCCTGCAGTACCGCGCCCTGTTGGAGCACGTCGCGCGCTTGCCGGACCGGCAGCGTGACTCGATCGCGCTCCGGCACTCAGGTCTCACCTTCGAAGAGGTTGGGGTTCTGATGAGCTGCAGCGAGGACGCCGCGAAGATGCTTTATCACCGTGGGTTGAAAGCGCTCAAGGATGCGGTCCATAGCGCGCAAGCGCCCGGTGCCGGGGCCCTGTCCGTTGAGGAGGACGCGTGAGCGAGGAAGAGGATCTCGAGCTGCTGGCGCTGCAACGCCAGCTCGACGATGCGTTCCATACCACCCGCCCGCGCCCGGCTTTCGAGGACGAGCTCTGGCTTCGCGTGCAGTCGCGCGGGCCCCTGTGGCAACGTTTTCGTGACGGCCTTTCCGGCATGGCCGCCGGCTTGCGCGAGGCGCCGGCAGTGCCCGCGGCGGCGGTGGCGATCGTTCTCATAGTGCTGGTGGGCGCAGGCATCGTCACGCTGGGAGGCCTGCACCTTGGCGGCGGAGCCAGCCTGGCCACAGGCTCAGTACCCGCCAATGGGGGGGACAAGTCCCTGCAGCCCGCGACCCTGCCGGCGTTCGGTGTCTTGCCGGCGCCAGGAGCCGCCGCCACGTCGCCTGCGTTCAGCAACTCCGCGACCTACGTGGGGCCGGTGGCGCTGACGTGGACCGGCCACCTCGCTGTAACTGCTTCCAACCTTCCGGTTTTCCGCTACCAGGAGCCGACCCGGAGCACCGCCGACCAGTTCGCGGTGTCAGTGGGTGCCGCGCCGTCAGGCCGGGTGGCGCCCGGCGGGCTCGGCATGTACACCGGCGAGAACTTCACCCTGGTCGTGATCGGGACCGTCCAGCACCCGTTGAAGGAGCCTTCATTCAGCCTGAGCGATCTGAAATCGCTCCCTGCCGGTACGGCCTCCGACCCGGTGGCCGTCGCCACCGCATACCTTGCCGCCCACAGCCTCATCCCCAGCTGGCCTAACCAAACCGTGGTTCAGAAGACCGGCACGACGGTACGAGTGAGCTTCCTTCGATCTTTTGACCTCCAGGCCCTGGGTCAAGCCCCCCTGGTCGACAGCGCCGGCGAACGCTATGGGATCGATGTGAACACGGCGACCGGCACCCCGGGAGCTTATGAGACCGGTCCATTGTTGCTGACTCTCGAATCCGTCGCCTATCCGATCATCAGCGCCGATCAGGCGGTTCGCTCTGTGCTCGCGTCATCTGCGCCGGCTGGCGGCAGCACAACAGTCCCGGTCGTCCGGCTCACCACAGCCGAGCTCGTCTACGCGCTCGCGTGGGCCGGCGACCACAGCTTCTACGAGCCCGCCTTCCTCTTCTCGGGCACGTTCACCGACCACGGCAACAGCTACGTGAAACGCGTGCTGATCCCCGCCGTCACGCCCGCGCTCGTCTCTCACTGATTTTTTGCACTGACTTTTGCACCAGCCGCTACGCGTCCTCACCATCACCCGGTTGCATCTCATACTTGTTGGCCGTGGGGAAAAGGCGCATGCAGGTACGGCAGCAGGTGCGGAAAGTCCAGCCGAAGACGGCGGCCGCCCCGACGACCGGACAGACGAAGAAACAGCGCGAGCGTTTCGTCCAGGGCGGCGGGATGCTGCAGGGGTACGCGCCCGATTTCGTGCTTCGTGCCGGCTACATCTCCATCGGCATCGGCGTCGGCTGCCTGGTCATCATGGCAGTGCTTCTGATCTTCCTCCCGCCCGTCTACGGCTGGCCCGTGGCGATTGCGGCGGCAGTGGCGTGGGTCCTGCCAATCGCGCTGCTGGCGAGCTTCGTCGGGCCGGCCTTTCGATTGGCGCTCAAGGATAGGAAGGCTGAGGCCAAGCTGGTACAAGGTCAGCTGATGGGGGCCAGCTCGGTCAGCACCTCCCTCGGCCTTGGCATGGTCATGATCCAGACGCGCGGCGGGGTCGAGCAGTTCCTGGTCGCGCCGGCACGCCTGAAGCAGGTGCCCGGCAACCAGGTGAACGTCGTGCTCACCGTCACGCCCAACCTGCGACACGTGCGCTCAGTCGGGGTCATGGGTCAGCGCATGGTGGGTCGCGTCGAGCCGCCTGTGCCGGCCGTCATGAGGCGCGTCCAGCTACTGCCGCTGCTGACCCCAGTGGCGCTGGCGGTCGGCGCAGTGGTGGGGGACGACGCCGTGGCGCTGGCTCCGATCTCGCCTGTGCCGGTGCATGCGATGCTCGCCGTATTGGCGGGCGCAGCCCTGGCCGGCGCTGTTTACGGAGCCTCGTTCCTGCTGCAGCGCCGGATGATGAACGAGGTCCAGAAGCTGGTCCCGAAGACCTAGAGGCCCTCAGGGCGGTCAGACCGTCTGGTCAACCTTGGGTGACGGGGGCGCCGTGGTTATCAAGGGCGCCGTGTGTGGAAGCCGGTACGCCGTCGGCGGGTCTGAGATCGGCGGCACCAGCTTGGCCCGCTGCGGGTAGAGGGCGATCAGCAGCAGGCTGCACGAGATGCCGAAAATCACCGGCCCGATGAAGAACTGAGCGCCGATCAGGTAGTGCGCGCCCACCTCGTAACCGATGGTCACGAGCCCGTAGAGGATGCCTGCACGCACCCAGGCGATATTGGCTGCGGGGTGAACTGCTGCCGCCATCAGGCCGATGCCGAGGACCGCCGCGGCCGCCGAGGCGTGCGTCCCGATCTCTTGGTCTAGCGGCATGAGCGCTTCACCGAACACGGCCCGGGCAGAGCCACCCACCAAAGCAGCTCCCATCAGGACCATCACGATCGTCAACAGAAGCCTTCTCATGCGGCGACTGTATAACGCCCGCCACCGCTATGGCTTGCGCGAGTGGGATTCCAACCCTCCAGGCATGCTGCGACAGCCGGAGGTACCTCCCGCCACGGGTGGGGAGGCTAGACTCGACTTCGTGACAAACGACGTCCACATCACCCCGGAAGGTCTGGAGACCGTTCGCAAGGAGCTGGACCAGCTCACGACTGAGCGGCGCCCGGCCATCGTCGCCAAGATCAAGGCGGCGCGCGAATTCGGCGACCTCTCCGAGAACTTCGAATACCACGCCGCCAAGAACGAGCAAGGTTTCATGGAGGCCAGGATCAAAGAGCTCGAGTCGATCATCAAGAACCACGTTCTCATCGAGACCACCAAGAACTCTGGCGTGGTCAGCATGGGCAGCACCATGCGTTTCAGCGAGGACGAGGCGAGCGACGAGGTGTATCGAACCGTCGCCCCCCCCGACGCAGACCCACAGGTTGGGACCCTCCGCTACGAGTCCGCCCTGGGAAAGGCCCTGCTC
>JALZAL010000323.1 GCA_030948325.1 Candidatus Dormiibacterota bacterium | reverse complement strand
ACGATATCGTCGAAAAGTTCTGGCGGGTAGCCGGGTCGAGCCCGGTCATACAGCTCGGCCGCTTGATCGAACGTCTCGCCAAGCCTCTGGCTACTTAAATCGGCCACCGTCAAGAGCATGCCTGAAGCACCCAAGAGTCTGTGAGGTGGCCCATTCTTGACAGGCTGTTAAGAACCGATGAGGCCTTCGTCCAGTGACGCCTTCATCTGGACACGTGCAACCAAGAAATCTGAGATCGTTGGCCCCGCACCGATCGCCGGGTTCGTCGTGCGGTAGGTTTTCACCGCGATGGCTGGGCACGTGTTCCTCAGGAAGCTGGTAGCAGCACCCGGCACCGGCGACGACCGTCAGCGGCGGAGGTGGCTGGTGCCGCCGCCTCGGACACCTATCCGGTCTTCGACCTCTACCTGCTGGCCCGGCTCTCCGTTCAGGAGGCGTCGACGGCGAAAGTCTCGACGATCAGGTCTGCCAGGGTAAGCGAGACGCGGCCGCAGTCCTGGGCATCGAACAGGACCGGATTGCTTTTGTGGACGCCGATCCCAATGCGATCCGCGAGCTGAGAAGACCGCTGGTCAGAGTCAGCGCGACCTACATCTCCGGGGGCGCGCCCTGGGACCAGCGAGGTGACCTCCGCGAGATCATTGAGCTCGCCCGCGCCGGCCGCGTACAGGCGGTCATGACGCCGAACTTGGATCGGGTGGCGCGGAACGTGGAGGTCGCCCATCGGTTCCTGCGGGAGCTGGTCAGCGCGGGCGTCCGGACGCTCTTCGAGGGATGCGTCCCCTACGACCTGGTCGACGACAACCAGCAGTTCATCTATGGGATCCGCGCCGAGTTCAGCGCCTTCGAGCGCACCCACATCGTAAGACGGATGTTCGGCGGCAAGGTCCGGGCCGCGCGTGAGGGGTTCTATGTCGGCGGCGGGCTGCCATTCGGCACGGCCCTGGAGGCGACCAGTGAACCGGGAAAAGCGCGCCGCGCCAGGGTGGTGGCGCATGCGGCGGAGCTGGAGGTCGTGCTGGCACTCTTCAATAGGCGGCTCCAGGGCATTGGCGTGCCGGAGCTGGCGGCCTGGACGCGAGAGCTCGGCGTCATGCCGCGCATCCCTAATCCCAAAACGCCAGGGCCGGGCCTCACCCTAGCCCAGATCTACCGCATCCTCCGCAACGACTTCTACGTCACCGGCGAGCTGGCCTTCCATGCGACCCAGCCGGGGTCGCCCGTCGAGGTGATCCGACAGCGGGTCCCGCTTCCTCGCCCCGTGGACCGAGAGGTCTTCGATCAGCTGGCGGTGATGCGGAGGCAGCGCTCCGGGCAGCGGGCGGCGGCGGGGTCATATCTGCTCGCTGGACGCGTCTATCACCGGACGAGCGGGACCCCGTTTACCTCCAGCTCGACCAAGACGGCAGCACGCCGGTACCGCTACTACCGCAACCCGGCGTGGGCGGCGGCCATGCGTCGCCTCCGGGCGGAGAAAGTGGCCGTGGATGGCCCCTATCGCCGACGGCTCCGGCCGGTCCGGGCATCGCTGAAGAAGGACGAGCTGGAGGGAGTGGTGCTGGCACAGCTGGTGAGAGCAGCGCGGGAACGTCGCCTCCTCCGCAGGATGCTGAAGATGGATCGTGCGAACGAGGACGCCGCGCGAGCCGCCTATGGAAGAAAGCAGAAGAAGTTGCAACAAGCAGAAGCGGCGGCCGATCGCTTGCTCGACGCCTTTGCCTCTGGTGCCCTGCCCATGACCGAGGCCACCACGCGAAAGTACCGGGAGATCGCCAGTCGCGTGGCATGCCTGACCATCGACGCCGAGAGGCTCAAGACAAACCTGGCTCGTGCCCATGGCCAGGAGCGCGAGGTCCAGATCCAGGAGGCCCTCCGAGGCCTGCCTGGGCGGCTCCAGGAAGCGACGCCTGGCCAACGCCGCGCCCTGCTCGCCGGCCTGGTCTCCCGCATCTGGATCGATGACGACGGCAGCGTGTCTATTAGTCTCCGGGGCACGGATCCCTGCTCATGACCCGCCGACGCGAGGGAGCGGAGCTGTCAGGAGAGGCATTCGGCGTTCAATGCCGCACTTGAGACACATGTATAAGGATGCGGTTGTCCCTAGGGTCGCCGCTCCAGAGTCGTTGATCGCGTTCAGTCAAGGTCTTTCAGCAGAACGCCGAGGCTCGCTGGAATGGTTGATCCCCATTGCTCGGTTGAGCCCCTCTCAGACCGGCGAACGGTTGCAGCGGTGGCGGACACTAGTCGAACGGTTGTCACGATAAATCCGACGATTTGGGAAGATCGTTTCAGCGCAAGCATGAATCAATCTGTTCAATTGGAGGTGGCCGGATGAGCGAGCCGATGCCGCCAGCGGGCCAGGTAACCGTGAAGACGCTAAAGCAGCTGCTTGACGCATTCAATCAACACGATCTTGACCGGATCGTGGAATTCTTCTCGGAAGATGCGACCTTTGATATGCCTCGGGGACCTCATCCATGGGGTACTCGTTACGTTGGAAAGGACGAGGTCCGGAGGGGTCTGGCGAGTGGCTTCAGCGGCATTCCTGACGTGCATTACGGTGAGGACCGCCACTGGGTGAGTGGCGATCGAGGTGTCTCCGAATGGCTCGTGACAGGCACGACAACGACCAGCGAGAAGAAGAGTCCGAGGCTGCGACCTGTTTGAGTTCCGGGACGGCAAGATCGGCCGGAAAGACTCCTTCTGGAAGATCGTCGTATAGAGCGATCAAGACGTTGGAGGCAGGACCGAATTCGCGGGTAGCCCTGGCGGACACTATGCGAACAGGTCTAGATGTCTGGCAGTATCATCGCCGAGAGGAAAACAAGGTGCGCCGAGCCCGACTGCTGGCGGTCGCGCTTCTTTGTTTGCTCTCACCGACCCTCGCGATCATGGATGTAGCGGCGGTCGACTCGCCCACGCTCTCCGTTCAGCTCGGCTACCAGGGCGCTGTGCGGGCTACTGAATGGATGCCAGTCGATGTCCAGATCGATGCCGGCAGCGCGGCGGTCGACGGTGCCCTCGAGATCCAGATCCAGGATAGCTCCAAAGGCTATCTGGATAGGCAGAACTTTACGTCTCAGCCGAATCCGTTTGGCCCGACGTATACGACGGTGTATGACCTTCCGGTCAAGGTAGCAGCGCGATCGAGTGCCCAGGTCCGCACCTATCTGGTCACGGACGTGCAGAACCCGACGGTCTCCGTCCGCCTCGTGCAATCGGGTCGCACGGTGAGCGGCCCGGTCACGGCGGTTGGGCACACGACCAAGCTCCTGATTGGTGTGCTGGCGGATCGACCGGCAGCGTTCGATGCCTTCGCGACGCTCCATCTCCCAAACAATCTGACGCCGCGAGTGGTGCAACTCACGGCCAGCGACCTGCCGGACTCAGCCGTTCGTCTGCGGGCGTTCGATCTGCTCGCGATTGACGGCTTCCCCACGAGTACCCTCACCAAGGATCAGCAGGCTGCACTGGCTGACTATGTCAACGCTGGCGGCAGCCTCGTGCTGGGCACCGGCGGCTCGCGGCTCACCTGGCAGGGATTACCGGCGTCCCTCTTGCCAATGGAGATCCAGGGGACGACGATCTTGCAGCGGCTTGCAACGCTTCCAGGGGTGACCGCACTGACGGTCGCGACTGGCACGCTCCGCGGCGGCACCGTCTGGCTGGCGGAGGGAGCCCAGCCGCTTGTGGTCGAGTGGTCAGTGGGCTATGGGATCGTCACCCTTGCCACCTTGAGCTTCACGGCACCGCCGATTGCCCATTGGAACGGGACGTCGGCGCTACTGCGGCAGATCGCTATCCGCAGCGTGCTGAGAGGGGCGCAGTCGAGTACCGCGCCCGCCAGTCTGGCCCCGGGTCAGGGACCGATCACGGGTCCGCTCGGATTCCAGGGCTCGGTCACCAAGCGCAGTTGGTTCCTCATGCCCGACGTCGGCAGCGCACCCGCCGTCTCCCCGCCGCCGCTGCCGCTGCTCGGTCTGCTGGTCGTCGCCTATGCACTGCTCGTAGGGCCACTGAGTTTTCTCCTGTTGCGACGCTTCGGTCGACTCCCCTGGCTCTGGTTCGTCGCGCCGGTCGTTGCCTTAATACCGGTGGCCGTGATCTGGATCGCGTCGCCTCGCGGCCAAACTGTGCCCGTGAATCAGTTCTCCATCACCTACCTCGCTCAGGGCTGGCCGACGGGATACCGGGAGACGTTCACAGCCATACGTCCGACTCAGACCGGAGACCACCGTGTCGGCCTGTCGGCAACGCAAATGATCGCGCCCTTCGCTGTGGGATATGGGCCAGACGGCAACATCGGCGTCGGCATCCGCATCGACACCTCGGCTCCGTCGGTGGACCTGCTGCGGGTCAGTAGGGGGAGTGTGCGAGGCTACGTCACCGAGGGGACCGTTGCGGTATTGGGTCCGAGTGCGCAGCTGAGCCTCGCCAACGGCCGACTCAAGGGCCAAGTAAAAAATGGCTCGACCACTCACTTCATCGACGCGGTGCTGCTTGTGGGCGGGTCGATCATCCATGTAGGCGATCTGCCGCCAGGGCGGACCGTGCCAATCGATGCGTCGCTGGCGACCGCCACCGCAACGAGCGGCGGCGGCCTCATTTCCCTGCAGATCTATCCCAACTCTTTCACCGGTTCCGGTTCTACGTCGGGTCCAGCCGCGGGCGACCAACGCATATCACTCCTACAGTTGATCCTGGGTGAGTACGACAGCCCGTCCTCGCAGCTCGCGCCCACGTTGCTCGCATGGGCGCCGGGGGTGGCGGAGCCCATCACGATCGACGGCGGCAGCCCACGACTCGAAACGCAGAACGCCATTGTTGTGCCGCTGGCCATCAGCCATGTGAGCGCCGGCCCGCTTCCGGTTGGTTTCTTTGCGCCCCGACTGGTCGATGCAACCGGGCAGGTCGGCCTCAGTCAGTACGGAGCTGCGGTGGACGACGGGAGCCTCACCTACGAGTTCTCTCTGCCGCTGGCGGCAGGAACACGCGTGTCAGGATTGAAAATCACCCACGTGCTTGCCGCGCGGCCTTTCCCGGCCGGCGGTTTGGTCGCGCCGAACGGACAACCCGCGGCGACAAGCTATGTGTGGGACTGGTCGCGATCGACGTGGGTGCCGATTTCGCTTGCGAACAGCGGCACCAGCCCGCTCCCAGAGGGAACTTTGCAACCTGGCACCGGGTTGGTGCGACTCAGGCTCGAGTCGGCTGGCGGGGCGAGCTTCCGAGTGGGATCGCTCTGGCTGGAAGGGACGGTCAGTCCCGGGAACTAAGTCCTCGAGCAAACGGCGAACCGGATGGTAAGAGCATTCGATGAGGCCTGCATGAGGCATTTTGGTCAAAGCAGCTGGTAGCCCGTGGCGGACACTAATCGAACAAACGAATTGGAGCGCCTTCCTATGACGCCTGCTTCAGCAGCCTAGCACCCTCAAAAATCAGGGATGAGTACTTCTCCAGATCCTCTTCATCAGGATCGACTAGCCCCACGACCGCCGAAGCTGGCGGGAGGATACTCACGACTGGCTTGACATACTCGACCAGGTAGAAGTGGAGTGGAGGTAGAGGCCGATACTCTTGGAGGTCTTCCCAGAAGCGCCGCGCTCGCACCGCCAGCACCTCGGCTTGTTCTTCGGTCAAAGCCTTTTGCCGCTCGATGCGCCTAGCAAAGTCGCCCTCGGCAAGTTCGCGGCAACCGAGTATGTAGTCTGGCCACAACTCCAGTAGCAAACGTCGGACCGTCTCCGGCCCAGCGAATCGGCCAGCAGCGGTCTGTGCCCGGAGGCTCGCTCGGTATCGGTTGATCTCCGCAGCGCTGGGCGGTTCCGTTCCGAAGAAAAGGTGGAGCGGATCCGGGCCTTGGATATCGTCTCCGCGAGTCGCGCCGGGATCCTCGCGGACTGCGTCGCCCTCCTTAGACGCTGTCCGAACAATTTGCTCGAACCAGGCAATCCACATTTCAGCTGTGAGTCCGGCAGTCCGCAGCCGACCGTCTCCATCCGGATGCGAGTCAAAGGCTCCAGCTCGAAGCCCGTCGCGACGTAACACCCAAACCGCGAAATCAACGTTTGGGTCGGTTGAGGTGCTGATCGTCCACGAATCACCGCCGACAGGAATCATGTTTGCCTGCTTCACCTCAATCGCGCGCAAGATTACATACGAAGGTACTCCGTCTAAAAGCGGGTCAGCGCCAGGCGGCGCCTAGGACGCCAGGAGCTTAAAGGTAAGGGGAGCAGGAGGAGGGACTCGAACCCCCGAGAGCCTATCCGAAGACAGGTTGCCCAGCCTCTAGGCGTCTGCCCACTCCCCATTTGCGAGTCTAGAGCGTGGCGCTACAGGGGTCACAGTGTGCAGACCTGTGGAAAAGGTCATAGCCCGTAGCGGATTCGAACAGCCAGGCTATCGAAGCGGGTCGCGGCGTAGTCCGAGGGCTCCCAACTAGGAGCGCAATACGAGTTCGGCAAGGAGGCCGAGTCCCGGTTAAAAACAAATGAAGACTACGTCCAGTCG
>JALZAL010000289.1 GCA_030948325.1 Candidatus Dormiibacterota bacterium | reverse complement strand
AAATCGCCGGGGTCAAATCAAGTACTGCAAGGCCGGGCGAAACATGAGTCTGGTCGGGGGCTAGCGGCCGACCGATGCCCAGGAACCCTGGCGCGCGCTCCGGGCGACTGCCTCGCAGACAAGCATCAAGTCGTGCCCGTCGGCGAACGTCGGATAGTCGGGCTCCCCTGGACGATCGCCGGCCACCGCGCGGTAGATCGCCCGATAGAGCGCCTTGAAGGTGTCCGCAAAACCCTCGATGTGGCCGGCGGGCAAGCTGCTGCTGGCGCGGCCCTGCGCGTTGAGCTGCGCCGGGTCCCGCGGGAGGAGCTCGTTCGGCCGGCCCCGGTGGCCGATCCAGAGCTCGTCCGGACGCTCCGAGTGCCAGGCCGCGGCGGAGGTGGATCCATCGATTTCGAACTCCAGGGTGTTTTTGCGTCCGGCGCTGATCTGCGAGATGGTCAGGTTGCCGATCGCGCCGCTCTCGTAGCGGAGCAGGATCGTCGCGCAGTCCTCGGTCGTGATCCTTCGGGCCGTGGTCGCCCCTGATGGCTTATTGGAGAAGGTCTCCATCGGCCCGACCGGCTGCTGGCGTTCTGGAATGAAAGTCTTCAAGTCGGCCATCACGGAGACGATCCGCTGCCCCGTGATGTGGCTGGTCAGGTCCATCCAGTGTGAGCCGATGTCGGCAACGGCTCGCAGGCTCCCGCCCAGCTCGGGTTCGAGCCGCCAGTTCCAGTCGGTGTCGAGGAGGAGCCAGTCCTGGAGGTAGTGGCCCGAAACGAGCCGCACGTCACCGAGCCCGCCGTCCCGCACAAGTTGTTGCAGGTGGCGGCAGATCGGATAGAAACGGATGTTGAAGTTGACGGCATGGACGAGGCTACTCGCCTGCGCGAGCCGGACCAGTTCCCCCGATTCAGCCGACGTCATGGCGAGCGGCTTCTCGCAGACGACATGCTTGCCGGCAGCCAGCGCCGCCGCTGACTGCGGGTAGTGCAGATTATTCGGCGAGGTGATGTGGACAACGTCAACCCGTGGGTCGGCCAGCATCGCCTCGAGGCTTTCGTAGGCGGGCGGCAGCCCGAGCGCGACGGCGCGTTCCGTGCCCCTGGCATGGCTGGATCCAACCACACCGTGCACCTGCACCCCGAGCCGGCGCAAAGCCTCGACATGAACCGCACCGATGAAACCCGTCCCCACGACGGCGGCACCGATTTCGCTGAGGGGCCGTGCACTCACCCCTTTTTCGTCGAACCTCGTTCAGCGGGGGTGAGCGAGCACCAGGCGACGACGATCTTGCCGAGCTCGCCTGCTCGGGCCTTGGCCTCGGCCGGGTCGGCGAAGCGCATAAAGCGGGCGCTCGGGCCCGATCCTTCCAGGTGCGGGAACTTTCCTGGAATGCGCGCTCCCCGATTGAACATCAGTGACGCCTGCTTCTTGTCGCTCACCTGGACGAAGGTGGCAAAGTCGCCGTCGTAGGCAAAGGTCAGCGTGCCGTACTTGATGAATTCCGTCATCCGGCGATCCGCGCTCAGGATGACCTCCCGGACGCGCCGGATGGTGGCCTCGGCGGGAGGCTTCTTTTCCGCGAACCAGCCCTCGACCTCTGGGCTCGTCTTCATTGAGCCGGCTCTAGGTGGAGGCCCCGGCTGTCGAGGCGAGTCGATGAGCCGTTCCAATGGTTTCGATAATTTTCGCCAATGCCTCCATACGATACTGATCTGGACTAGCCGCTCCCAGAGCGAATTCTTGCTGATCTCACCCCTCGGCGGATGCCCGCCTCACGGCTGTCCGCTATCGTCCAGCCAGGCGCCGAGCCACGATCGGGGAGGTGTCAATCAAACACACTTCTGACTGGCGCGAGCGGGCACGGGATTTGATGGCGAGCACCTGCCACTCCTGGGAGGGGGAACCCGTGCGCCTGCTGCCCGCCCCATCGATCCCGACCCTTCTGTCGCCTCGCGTCAACCCCGTCCAGGTACGGCGGTTGCTGAGGCTGGGCATCATTCTTCGCTGGGTTGCGATCGTCCTGACGGCTCCGGTCGGGGCCACCGAGCTCGCGCCGGAACTGCGGTTATCGAGGCGGGAACACGACATCCTTCGCCTGGTAGCGGAGGGCTATTCGAACACGATGATCGCTTCGCGACTGAACCTGAGCGACAACACCGTCAAAAGCTATGTCGAGAGCCTGCTGACGGACCTGAACGCCCGCAACCGGGCCGAGGCGGTGGGCGCCGCCCCCCGTCTGAAGCTGATCTAGCCTATCCCGCCGGTTGGAATCCAACTGGCCTGCCGTTCGGGGGTAGCGGGGATCAAGACTCCCCCCTACTGTGACCGCATGTCCCTCGATTCCGTGGAGGCTGGCCTGGGACGCCTGCAACAGCACCTGGCCCAGCTGGATCGCGAGCTGCGGCAAACCCGCGCCGATTGCCGCCGCTTCATCGAGCTCAGCCAGGGCGAGGGCCGTGCCCACCTGCCCCAGCGCAACGCCGTCAGGCGACTGTCGCAGCAGGAGCTGCGGGTCGCCACGCTCGCGGCCTGCGGATACAGCAATCCTGAGGTAGCAGCCGAGCTTCACGTGACGGTGCACACCGTCAAGAGCCAGATGTGCAGCATCTTGCGAAAGCTCGACCTGCGCTCCCGCTGGGAGCTTGACCACGTGCTGCGAAGCGAAGACGGTCGGGCGGCAAGCGCGGCGAGGAGGTCTTAGCGCTGAGGCTTAATCGTCCGCGACGTTCTCCACAGGCCGACCAATGCCACGACCAGCCCAACGCCGACGACCTGGGCCGCAAACCGGCCATCAAGGGGGTGCTTCGCGACCAGCGTTAGGAAGAGGCTCCAGATCACCGCCATCACGACAAACTGAATCAGGAAGACGACCCAGCGTCGCCGTAGCATCAGCCGTTCGCCCTGCGCCATATGACCTCGAGGGTATAACGTCGCGGGGCGACCAATCCGCGGGAGTCGAGGGACGGGTGGGCGCGATCAAGGCGCCCACCAGCCACGACGTTCAGGTGCAATACCAGTAGTAGTATCCGGTCCACCAACGGTCGATGTTCAGGGCGCAGCCGCCGAAGTTGTTCGTCGCCTGGAGTACCACGGATACGACCAGCCAACCGGCAAAGGCTCCAATCGCCCCGCACACCACCACCAGCCATACGCCTGGCGCACAGAGTGCCGCGGCGACAGCCGCAGTCCCATACGTGACCATGGCATTAAAGAGGCTGGTGACGTCCTCGTTGGTGAGGCTGATTCGAATTCCCCACCAGTAGAAACCGCCCGAGATAGCCGGCCTCATTCCCTTAGGAGCGGTCGAGGTCCCGGGGGCCTGGTATTCGACAGTCCCCTGGAACGGGTGCGACAGGAGGTATGCCTTCGCCCCGGCTAGCTGCGCCGGCGTGTAGGTATGCGATTTTGACATCGCCAGGAGTTGCTGCGGCGAAATAGCGTTCTGGGGTGGCGCCGCCGCCCCGTGAGACGCGAGAGCCGACGCGGCGAGGGCGGGAGTCGCCGGCGACGCTGCCGAGAACGCCAGCACCGCGAGAGCTCCCCCGAGTGCCAGGATCAACGGTCGAATTCTCATAGACATCCTCCAGGAATGACGTGACCGTCGGGGACAGCCCAAAGCTATTGCGGCTCGACCAACGGGGCAATCGCTCCGGGGATGATTTCGCGCGAAGTTCATCTGCGGAGGGATAGCGCTCACGCCGCCCAAGGCTTACGGTGCCCACGGAGAGACGAACTTCATATGAAGCACTTGCTCGCCGCGGTCGCGACCGCCGTCCTGGCTTCCCTGGTTAGCGCTGCCCCGGGCGCGGCGTCCGCGAGCACTTCATACACCGTCTATCAAACCGAGCGGCCGTCGGCCCTCGGGTCCTGCTCCACTGCGAACCCGATAGTCGGGCGCGGTCAGTCGGCAAGCTTCTCCGGCCTCGCCGTTGGAGCGGGGATCCTTTCGGATACGATCTGCTTCACGGGACCCGTCGGCCTCTCGAACGCGACCGACACCATCACCGGCGGGAGCTGGAGTGTCAGCGGCCAGGGACTCCTCCGCGGAACCGCGGGGGTCTTTTGCCCGGCGGGAACAATCCACTGGGACGCGACCGGCTTACGAGCCACGGTAATCGCCTCTGGGACGCTTGACGCTTCCATCTGTGGCGCCGCGTCCGTCGCAGTGATCCTCAAGGGCACGTGGACCCGATCCCCGCTAACGGCAAATGGCTCAACGTTCGTCGGGACCCTGACGATCTCGCGATAGCGCGGAGCCTGAGCTAGCGCAGCATAATATCCGCGATGAGGCCGGCTGCCACGGGTCGGACCTACGGCTGGTTCTGGACCTCGGCGTGGATATTCGCCTGCCGGTCAAAGGCAACCAGCGGCTCAGCTTCAACGCGGCGCCCGGCACCTATGAATTTCTCTGCGCTATCCCGGGCCACAAAGCTATCGGCATGCGCGGGACGCTCACCATCCGCTAGTCAGCTGGATGCTTCTCCACCGGCACCTCGCCGGTCAACCGGTTCCCTCTCCCGGCCGGGATGAGATCCGTACCGTCCCACCGAGCGCTCCGATGCGATCCTGGATGTTGGTCAGTCCGGCCCCGAGCGACGTTGTGCGCGCGTCGAACCCAATCCCGTTGTCCTGCCGGCGGAAATTCACCCCTCGAAGGATAGCCCGAGCGGGCTCGCGATATGATGGCAAGCACCGGTCACGCCTGGGAGGGGGAACCCGTGCGCTTGCCATCCGCCCCGTCGATCGCGACCCTTCTGTCGCCTGGGGTCAACCCCGTCAAGGTGCGGCGGTTGTTGCGCCTGGGTGTCATCCTTCGGTGGGTTGGGATCACGTTCGCCGGACTGGCCGGAGTGCTGGCGCCGAAACCACCATCGCTGCTCTTCTACCTGATGCTGGCCGCGATGGTGTACAACCTGGCGGTCATGCTCGCCGCCGCTAGGGCAACCGATACAGGCGCCCAACGCCTCGCCCTTGCGACCACGATCCTCGATCAGTTCTTCGGCCTTGCTTTCTTCTATGCCTATGCGACCGTCATGCAGGTCGGGGGCCAGATAGCCTGTTACGTTCCGGGCCTGATCGCGGCGGTTGCCTACTTTGGCGTCGTTGGCGCGGTGTTGTCTATGGCCATTTTTCTCGCCGGCATGGCCCTGCTCGATACCGGCGCCTGGCACACGGGTCCCGCGGCCGTCTCTACCTCGTGGTTGATCGGCGCCACGCTGACCGTGACCTTCATCGCCGCCACCCTGTTACTCGTCATCCGTATCCTGACCGCTCCCATCGAAGCAGCCGAGCTCGCCCCCGGACTACGGCTCTCCCGGCGCGAGCAGGATGTCCTTCGCCTGGTGGCGGAGGGTTATTCCAACACCATGATCGCGACTCGTCTGCACCTGAGCGACAACACGGTCAAGAGCTACGTCGAAAGCCTGCTGACGCACCTGAACGCTCGTAACCGGGCCGAGGCCGTTGCGGCGGCCTCCCGTTTGAAACTGATCTGAGGCTACCTCCGGTTGGAATCCAACCGGCGGTAGCCAGTTCGGGGGTGGCAGGGAGGCCGATCGACTGCCTACTGTGTCTACATGCTGTGGCAGGGGAGCAGGCTCGGCGACGCAGAGTTAGACGGCAATGCCTGGTGGCTGCCTGCCCTCGATTCCTTGGAGGCGACCCTTGGGCGCCTTCACCACAACCTCGCCCAGCTCGATCGTGACCGCCGCTATGCCCGGCTGCCCGGTATCGTTGGCACCCGGATGGCAGAGCAGCGGTGGCGCGCCGCGGAGATTCTCCGCCTCGGCATCGGTGAGGGCAAGCAACTCGTCTACGCGCGTCCGACCTATACGGCCAGGGTGCTGGAGAGGCCGCAGGCGGCGCTCCTAGCAAGCTGCGAGAAGTTCCGCACATTAGAGGAGCATGCCCGAGCGGCGGTGCGCCACCAAATGGCGTCTGCCGATACGAACCCGTTGGCAAAGCTCTCGGATGGGGTAGCTGGCCGCCGCCGCATCGCGGCTGCGCGCGCCGAGCTTCAGATGTTTGCCCGCGACGGTTTCCTCATGTCCGCGGAGAACCTGATCGCCCGTTGCATGCGGGTGATTCGTCGATGTGACTGTGGACCATATCGACCCCGGGGTCGGTAAAGCCGCGCCTCGAAGCTCTCGTAGGCTGGCGGCAGACTGAGCGCGGCGGCGCGTTCGGCGGCGCGTTCGGCGGCGCGTTCGGCGGCGCGGGCATGGCTTGAGCCAACTACCCCGTGCACCTGCACGCCCAGGCGGCGAAGTGCGTCGAAATGCACTGCGCCGATGAAATCCGTTCCGACTACGGCCGCGCCGATCCCGATGATCGACCGATCCGCCGAGTCGCCCAGAGCTACGCCTGCAGGCCTAGCGGTTTTCGGCTCCGTTACGCTCTCCTTTCAGCTATTCGAAAGGGTTGCAGGTCGACCTCGTTGCTCGGCGCAACCCGGATTGTTGCCCGTGCCCTCTTGGATGCACCAGCGCTCGACCTGTGGATCTCGCCCTCATGAGCCGACTCTACCCGGTTCGACCTTAACCCATTTGCTTTTTCCCCAGTTCAAGAGAGTGAAGCTGATGGCACTTTTCGCTCGTCCTTCTCCGCCGTCTCTGGGGCGGGCCGGAGAAGAGGCCCCGTTGGGGGTCGCCGCGCGTGACGAACGATCTCAGCGGAGACGCAGGCGCTTAAGATTGCCTCGTAGTGACGCAAGTCCGAAGCCAACATCGTCTCGGGTTCGACAGGCACCTGTCACACCTACCATCAAGACTTAACGGCTATGACAAGATCCGGGGCTAGCGCCGTTTGAAGCAGACGGACGGGGCCAACGGATCGTCAGTACCCCAAGAGAATATCGGGATCTACGCAATGCTGTTCAGCCTAGAGTCTGCCTTGCGTGAGTTGATCATCGAGACTCTCGAGCGGATTGCTGGACCACGCTGGTACAGGAAACGTTTACCTGGTGCGACCCTTGACCAATTTAGGACAAACCTCGCCACTGATCGCGCGTCTCGATGGACAAATAACATACCGCACCATCCAATCTACTATCTTGGATTTCCCGATCTACGGGCAACGATTGAACAACGGGAGAATTGGTCCGGAGCGTTTGCTGCGATCTTTCCCCGAAACAAAGATCTTGTCACGACCGATCTCATTGAGCTGGAGTTCATTCGTAACAAGGTCGCTCATAATCGTCTTGCCACCGCGGCTGACCAAGCCATTGTGGAAACGGCAAGAGCAAAGCTGAGCACAGCGATTGGACCGGACTATTTCCGGGACCTGTCAATGCGGCATACCGTTGAAACGATGATCCCCGAACATCTAGAGGAGCTCAAACGCGAAGCTGACATTTCTTTCGCCCTTTGCGCAAGAGGGCGGAAGCTCGTACGCTTTGACACTTGGCGACGGGCTAACGACCAGTGGTGGTGGTTTGACGACATGTACCTTGCGCACTCGCTGGGGCGGATTAACTCCTTCTTTCGCAGCCTCGAGGAGTACAAGCGCCTGTGGGACGAAACATCAGGTTCTGGCCTCGAGGCCTGGGCTACGACGATGGACGTCAAGCGTTTATATGCCGCAGCCGAGCTAGATCTTCGGAATGTTATCGGTCGGTGGCGGGGAGTGCCGTCTGGGCAGACCGTAGGCCGGTGAATTTTGGTTCGACACGGCTCGGCGATGCTATGATTGCCGGCAAAAGTAGTTACCTCCAGCTTGCTGCAAACGGGTTGTCATCATCTACGGGGGTGCGTATCGGCCGTTTTCGATCGAGGCAGGATCTGAATCGCCTCCCTTCCGGGATCGCCGCCGATGTTAGACCCAGCTTTATCGATCTGTTTGCTGGCTGCGGTGGACTA
>JALZAL010000274.1 GCA_030948325.1 Candidatus Dormiibacterota bacterium | reverse complement strand
CTGGAAGTACGCGACGCCGGCTGCGAGCGCGAGGCCCGCGAGGACCGCTGCGCCCAGCAGAACCCGCCAACGAACACTGCGCATAGGAGAAGCCTACGCAGCCAATGTGACGTTCGAATGAAGCCGGGACTCAGCGATGCCCGCCGCGCCATAATCGGGTGATGGACGAATTCACCATCGTATTCGACGATCGGGCGCGGCATTGGCTCATAGAGCATTCCAGCCGCGATCCCCTCGTGATCGCCTACAGCGACACCCGCTGTTGAGGCGGAGGTCACATTCGTGACCTGCGGCTCCGTCGGAGCCGGCGAGGCGATGCACAGTCCGCGCTGGTCGACATCGGCGCGGTGGCCGGCCGGCGGATCCTTCTCGACCCGCGAATCATGCCTCGGATGCCTCGCACGATCCCGGTCACCGTTGGTGGCCTCGGACCGTTTCAGGGCCTGCACCTGGACTTTTCCGGCGATGAGTGGGCGCGGCTGCTCTACGACTGGCCGTAGGCGATGCGTGGATGTCCCTACGAACCCGATTTCTCGATCTTGGCGCCCGTCGGTGAGAGGACATCCCATCCGGCACCGAACGCCGTGCTGCCTTCACCGTTGGTATCGCCGGGCTTGGCGTCGCTAACGAAGTAATAGAGCGGGTGACCGCTGTAGGTGACTTGCGTGGTGCCGTCGCTCCGCGCGGTTGTGCCCAGCAACGACAGCGACGCGCTGCCGGCCGCCTTCGGCGTACCGTTTGTCGTCAGCGGCGGCCAGGCCTGCACGCAGGCGCCGGAGCAGGTCGACTGCAATCCGGTGTCAGCCTCGAAGAGATACAGAGTCTTTCCGTTTCCACCGACCAGGATCTGGCCAAGGCTGCTACTCCCAACGGAGATGGTCGCTGCCCCGGATTGTGAGCTCGGAGCCGCGCCACCGCCGTAGTTGGTGGCCGCGCTGCCGCATGCCGCAAGGGCGACAGGCAGCAAAAGTGTCATAAGTGCTCGTTTCATTTTGATTCGACCTCCTATATGTTGTTTACGGTTGCAGGCGTGGTGTGGCGACAAACCACTTTCCGCCGAAGCCAAAGACGCCCTGTCCGTTCGTCTGGTCGGGCCCTCTGTCGCCGGCAAAGGTGTAGAGAGGCCAACGGTTGTAGGTGATCTGCTCGGCGCCGACTCGAGCGACCACGCCAAGCTGGCCCGGTAACACGGCACCTGCCGTCGGAGCCATGCCGGTTGCGAAAAGGGGCGGCCATACGCTCGCGCACGGACCGGTGCAGACGACCCTGCCACCGCGCTCGGGTACGAAGTGGTAAAGGGTTCGGCCCTGCGCGTTCGTCAGGACCGCACCCAGGCCCATGTTGTTGGCAACGAAGACGCTGGGCGCGACGCGCGGAGGTGCGGTCGCCGGGGCCGGAGTCGGATAAGCGACCGCGGTTGGCGTCGGTTCCGGTGTCGTGGTGGCGCTTGGAGTCCCATACACCGTCGCGGATGGGCTGGAGGATGGTGCGGAGCTGGCCGAACTGGGGGTTCCACATGCCGCGAGCAAGACGGGTGCGATGAGAGCGAGCAGCGATTTCCTTGTCATTGGTGTTTCACCTCGATTGAGAAAAGGCGGAAGGGGCGGGGGAGGTGCCCCTTCCGCGGAGGTTGATATCGTCGCAAGGCCTTTGCACGCTTACATCAATCTTTCTCGCGAGCGAGATATTCCACCCACGTAGATCTATACTTGGCCGAGTTACTCAGGTGGAACGTGATTGGATCGACCAGATCGTGGAGCGATTGACCGAGCTGCAGCCCGGGCTGCCCGTAGACACCTACCACGTCACGGGCCGGATCTCCCGAATCGCGGCACGGATCGCTCAGCGTGAGGACGAGGTCTTCGGTCGCTATGGGCTGACACGCGGAGATGTCGGCGTGCTCAGTGCTCTCCGCACTTCGCCTCCTCCGCATACGCTGTCACCTACCCAGCTGTTTCGTGGACTGATGATGTCCTCCGCCGGCATGACCAAGCGGCTGGATCGCCTGGAGCAACGAGGCCTCGTCAAGCGCAACCCGGACGCGAACGATCGCCGGGGTGTCACCATCCATTTGACGGACAGCGGCCGCCGGCTACTGGCTCGGGCCATAGCGGAAAACACGAAGAGTGAAGCGACGCTGCTAGCCGGCCTCAGCGGGAAGGAACGGCGAGTGCTCGCCGACTTACTCCGAGAGGTGCTGAGCAAGGCCGAGCCAGCAGCCGGCGGCTAGACATCCTGACAGGCGCTGAAAGCGCGCTAACCTAGCCCCGGCAGGGTGCAGGTCAGCCGCTAAGGCTCGCCGGGGCCAAGGCGGTCGGCGCGGCCTGTTTGACAAATCGGCTTATCCGTCGTATAAGGCTTGACAGCGGCAGGCGGTCGGGGGGAAGGGAGCATCCGTTTGGCTGAAGTCACCTTCGGCATTTCCCCGGAGTGTCTGTGCCACGACGTCCGCGATAACGTCAGGCGAGTTCGGGACCTCGAGCAGGCCGGGTTCGACTACATCTGGGAGGGCGATCACACCCTGCCATGGCAGCACTCCTCGGGGCATAGCGCGGGGATCTTCACGACGTTGGCGGCGTTCTTGGCGAATACCGAGCGCGCGACGGTCGGCGGCATGGTGATTCCGGCGCTCGGGATCCGCCACCATCCGATTGATGTGGCGATCGAGGTCGCCACTCAGGCCTTGCTCTACCCCGGACGAGTTGCGCTCTGTGTGGGAACCGGGGAAGCGATGAATGAGAAGACGACCACCGGAGTCTGGCCGGCTCTGCGCGAGCGCATCGAGCGGACCGTGGAGGGTATCGAGCTCATCAAAAAGGCGTGGAGCTCACGGGACTACTTCGAGCACAAGGGCAAACACTACAAGAGCTTCTTCTACCTCTATACGAAACCGGTTGAGCCGATCCCGCTGCTCTGCGCCTCGCAGGGGCCGATCATGGCCCGCAACGCCGGACGCTACACCGAAGGGTACGTCGCCGTGGGCGTGCCGCCCTCGCATCACCGTGACGTCCTAATTCCTGCCTTCGAAGGGGGCGCGCGTGAGGCCGACAAGGACCCCAGCACGATGATGAAATGCGCCTGGGTGTCGAGCTCTTACCATCCCAGCGCAGCGAAGGCGCTCGAAGGCGCGCGCGTCTACGGCGGGTTGCTCATCCCGGAGGCCTATAGCTACATCCAGGACCCGCGGGTGATCGAGCAGCGAGCCCTCCTGGTCAAAGACGAAGCGCTCCAGCAGGCCTTCTGCGTGGCTTCCAGCGGCGAGCAAATCATCGAACGTTTCGAGGCGTTTATCGAGGCTGGCTGCAACCACATCCTCTGGGCAGACATGAGTCCCGACCCCAGCCTGGTGGCAAAGGTGTGCGCCGATGCAGTCCTGCCGCACCTGAAGAAGCGCTACGGCGGCAGGATCCCGCAGCCGGCGTGAAACCGTCTCGGAGTGAGGGGTCGCCGGTCCCTGCTGGGACGTGGGTGGAGCTGGAGCGCGTGATCCTGAAGCCCGGCGAACGCGCGCCGGAGATCCCTGCCGACACCGCCTCCGTGCCATTCGCGGCTCGGGTCCGAGGGTTCCTACTGGCGTCGGCGCGCATCGGCACAACCGCCGAGGCGCGCACGCAAGCCGAGCGCGTGGTTTCCGGAAGGCTTCGCGCGGTCCTGCCACGCAACCCTGCCGGCTTCGGCGATCCGTCACCTGAACTGCTCCAGGTGGGCAAAGGAATGAAGCGGCGGCTGCAATCCTCACCCCAACCCTCCCCGGTACGCAGGGAGGGGGATCGTCAATGAGCTCGCGAACGTACGCCGAGGTGATGGCGCGACGAGGTGCCATCATGCAGCGCGCACTTGGCCTTGATTACGCCCAGTTCGAGCGCGAGGGCGGCGTCGCCTTCGACTACGAGGGACTGGTAGCCAGCCCCGCCTACAGCCTGGACGACGTGCGCCGAATCCAGGCTGCCTTCAAGGTGGGGGATACACCGCTATGGGAACTCCCTCGCCTGAGCGCGCTGGTACGTCAGACCGCGCCGCCCGGCCAGGGGGCCCGCATCCTTTTAAAGGATGAGGCCGGCAACGCGGCAGGCAGCTTCAAAGCCCGACGCGCGTCACTGGCGGTGGCGCATGCGGCTGACCTCCACTACGAGGGGGTCGTCGCCGCCACCTCCGGGAACTACGGCGCGGCGGTCGCCTCGCAGGCGGCGATGCGCGGCCTCAAAGCCATCATCCTCCAGGAGGTCTTCGATTCGAAGTGGCGTGGCCAGCCCGAAATTCTGGAGAAGACAAGAGTCTGCGAAGCGTATGGCGCCGAGGTCTGGCAGGTCACAGTCGGTCCCGAGCTCTTCTACTGGCATCTGATCACGCTGGAAGAGACAGGGTTCTTTAATGCCAGCCTGTACACCCCCTACGGCATCCTCGGCATCGAAACGCTCGGGTACGAGATCGCGCAGCAGTGCCGGACCCGGTTCGGTCGCGACCCCGACGCCATTCTGGTCACCCATTCCGGCGGCGGCAACGTGACCGGGACCGCGCGAGGGCTCCGCCGTGCGGGCGCGCATCCCGACATCATCGGCGTGAGCGTTGACCTCACCGGCCTGCACATGGCCTCAGACCACGATTTCAACCGCAAGTCGTTCACCACTGGTCATACCGGGTTCGGCTTTCCCTTCACCGTCAACCCCGATCGGGTTGATGTTCCGCGCAACGCGGCCCGTGGGCTGCGCTACCTCGACCGCTACATCACGATCACGCAGGGTGAGGTCTTCTTCGCGACCCAGCTGCTGGCCGAGTTGGAAGGGCTAGAGCGGGGTCCCGCCGGCAACACCTCGCTGGCGGCGGCGCTGTCGATCGCTCGAGAGCTTCCTCAGGATGCGCTGGTCGTCGTCCAGGAGAGTGAGTACACCGGCGCCGGAAAGCATCCTACGGCGCAGCTGACCATGGCCCGTGAGCTTGGCATCGAAGTTCGGACGGGGGATCCGCGGAAAAACCAACCGGGCAAGCGAATCGTGATTCCCGTCGATATCGACCAGGTGCAGGCGGTCGACATCGACCTGAACGTGCTCCGACGCTCCTACCTCGGGCGGATCGCCGACCGCCGGCCGGATCGCCCGCTGAGCGAGGAGGAGACCCGATTTCTCGCGGAGGACACTGGACTCGGCCTCGACGAGTTGGCGACCTTGTGGGACGAGGCCGCCCGGCGGCCTCGCGCGAGGGCGCGGGCGTAGGCATGGCCAGCGTTCGGCTCGAGCACCTGTCCAAGACGTACCGGGGTGGCGTGAGTGCGCTCCACGACCTGACGGTCACGATCCCAAATGGCGAGTTCGTGTGCATCCTCGGGCCGTCGGGCTCGGGAAAAAGCACCGCCCTCAAGTTGATGGCCGGTATCGAGGAGGCGAGCGCCGGCAGGATCTTCTTCGACGACGAAGATGTGACAGTGACCACGCCGGAGCGGCGCGACATCGCGATGGTATTTCAGTCCTACGGGCTCTACCCGCAGATGACCGTCGCGGAGAACATCGCGTTTCCGCTGATGCTGCGCAAGGTACCGAAGGCTGAGCGGGCCCGGCAGGTCGAGGAGGTCTGCAAGCTGCTGGGCATTGGGAAGCTACTTCGACGGTACCCCCGGCAGTTGAGCGGCGGTGAGCGGCAGCGGGTCGCGCTGGGCCGCGCCATCGTCCGCAACCCGCGCGTCTTCCTGTTGGACGAACCGCTGAGCAACCTGGACGCGAACCTGCGGGTCTCGATGCGGCAGGAGCTGCGCCGCCTGCACGAGATCCTGGGCGCAACCTTTATCTATGTCACGCACGACCAGGATGACGCGCTGTCCATGGGCGACCGGGTATTGGTGCTCAATGAAGGCCGCCTGCAACAGTACGATGCGGCGACGCGGGTCTACCAGTATCCCGCGAATCGGTTCGTCGCCTCGTTTCTCGGGCGGCTGCCCATGAACTTCTTTCAGGGCACCGTCCACATGCGCGGCGAGATCGTCGTGTTCGAGAACGCCGACGTCCGCCTTGCCGTGCCGAGCGGCAAGCCCCCCGTCGCCGGCACGGCAACCCTGGGCGTGCGGCCGGATGCGATCGTCGTCCGGGCCGCTCACCCCGGGGATCAGGGGCTGGCCGGGATGGTGCGCTGGCTCGAACTCGTGCAGCCCGACCTCTACGCGACGGTCGAGGTGGGCAGCCACCGGATCATCGCCAAGGTTCCCGAAGGGGAGCCGATCGAGGTCGGTCATCCCGCGCAACTGCATTTCGCCCCCTCCAAGCTGCACCTGTTCGACCCGACAACCGGCGTGCGGCTGAATCCGCCGCCGGAGGAGGGGATGATGGCGGAACGACGCAAACGCGAGGCGCTCGCTTGACCGTGAGGATCTTGCGACAACCGTGGAACCCGAGCAGCCTCACAATCCGGGGCGAGCAGCGCTTCCACGCCGGCATCTTCCTCCTGCCCACCGCCGTCATCGTCCTGGGGCTGGTCGGCTACCCGTTGGTGTACTCGCTCCTGCTGACGGTCCGCGGGGCAGGCGATCTGCCAGGTCAGTTGGGGCCGTGGATAGGGCTCACCAACTGGACCCACCTGGCATCTGACCTGGTCTTTCGCCAATCATTCGTCCAGACGATCCTCTACGTCATTCCCTCATGCGCGGCAGCCGTGATCCTGGGAGTAATCGCGGCCGTGATCCTCAACCAGGACTTCCCGGGCCGGCGGATTGCCCGCGCCTGCCTGCTCATCCCCTGGGCCCTCCCGCCCGTCGTGGTAGCGGCCATGTTCGAGTGGCTGCTCGACTCACGACGTGGCCTCATGGGCTTGTTCATTACGCAGCTGGGCATCAGTGACCATTACCCGCAATTCTTCGGCGGCATTCCAGGCACTCTCTTCACCCTGGTCGGTATCCATGTCTGGAAGACGTTCCCGCTGCTGGCCATCATGTTCCTGGTCGCGCTGCAGTATTTGCCACAGGAGACCGTGCAGGCGGCGCGAATCGATGGTGCCAGCATGTGGCGCCGGTTCCGCTACGTCGTGCTGCCCCACCTGCGGCCCACCATCATCGCTGGACTCATCATCGAACTGCTCATCACCCTCCAACTCTTCGACCTGATCTACGCACTGACCGCTGGCGGACCAGGTGCCTACTCGACTTACAACCTCTATTTCTATGCGTACAAGAACACCTTTGAGTACACGGACTTCGGGTACGGAGCCGTGCTCGCCTACGTGGTGTCGGCGCTGGTCATCGGCTTCGCGCTGCTCCTGACCCGAGGCCGGTCGGCGCGCAGCCAGGCGGGGGCCGGATGATGCTGAAATCCAGTCGGTCCCAGGCGACCGCCGGCGCCGCCATCGTGTTGCTGGCCACTGTCATCGAGGCGCTGCAGGTTCGCTACCACGCCGGCTGGGTGTTCGGGCTCTGGCTGCTGGCGATGGCCGTGGGCCTCAGCCTGCTGGGCCATGGCCTCAACGGCCTCCGGCTGGACCTCGGCACCCGGGTGGTCGCCGGGCTGCTCGCCTTGGTCGTGGTGGCGGTCCTGCTCCTGCCCTTCTTGCTGGTGGTCGTCCTCGGATCCTTCCAGAGCCGGCTCGACCTGCTGTCGGGTGCTCACGTCTGGCCGGAGCACTTCACGACCTCGTTCTATCCGAATCTCTTCAGCGGCGGGTCGGTGTTCGGCCAAGCGTTCTTTAACAGCCTGATCGTAGCCGCCTGCGTCGCGCTCTTTACGACGCTCTGCGCCCTACTGGGCGCCTATGCCATCGCACGAATCCGGTTTCCTGGACGCGCAGCGGTGCAATCCGCCGTGATGATCACTTACATGCTGCCGGGCATCATCCTGCTCGTGCCGCTGGTGGGCATCTTGAAGAGTCTGCAACTGATCGACAGCCTCCCCGGCATGTTCCTGGGCCACAGCGCGATCATCCTTCCCTTCGTCGTCTGGCTGATGGTGGGCGCCTTCGAAACTGTCGAGCCCGACACCGAGCACGCGGCTCGGGTCGATGGATGCAGCCGGATCGCCGCCATGCGCCGGGTGGTTCTGCCGCTCACCATCCCGAGCATCGCGACCACAGCCGTTTTCGCCTTCCTTCTGTCGTGGAACGAGCTGCTGTTCGCCAAAGTGATGTACATCAGCCAGACTCCCATGCTGGCCCCCACGATCGTGAACTTCATGGATCCGATCAACCGGGTCGAGCCGCAGCTCTCGGCGGCCGGCCTGCTCTCGAGCGTCCCCGTTCTTCTGCTGGCGCTGGTCATGCAGCGATACATCATCCGCGGCATCGGCGAAGGTTCAGTCAAGTAACAGAGGAGGAGAAAACACATGTCCGACCGCATCACGGTTCCCGACTGGACGAGGCGAGACTTTCTCAAGGCATCGGCGATGACTGCCGGTGGACTGGCCATGGCCGACCTGCTGGCGGCCTGCGGGGAGAGCGCCGCCACTCCGCAGTCGCACGTGACGCTCAACGTGCTGCTGGCGAATCACACACCGTACTACAAGATGGTCACGCCAAGTTTCGAGCAGAGCGGCAACGCCACCGTCAACTTCACCCGCGAAGCATTCGGTCTATTGCCGGCGAAACTGGCCACCGCCTTCAGCAGTGGCGGCTATACCTGGGATGTGGTTTACCTCTGGCGTGCGTGGGTCGAGCAATTCCGCAAGTACCTCACGCCTCTGGACGAACTCGGCTTCGCCCCGGATACCAGCGACATGCTCCCGGTGTCGCTAAAGCAAATCAAAGCCGGCGACAACAAGTATTACGGGCTCCCGAGCAACGTCTACACCTACGTCCTGTACGCGAACAAGAAGATGCTCGACGCTGCCGGCGTCGCGATGCCCAAGACCTACGAGGAGTTCGTCGCGGCGGCGAAAGCCATGACCAAGGCCGGCCAATTCGGCTATACGGATGGCTGGGCGCCCCTCTACCTGTTCCCGAAATGGTGTGTCTGGCTCCACCTCAACGGCGGTTCCTTGTTCAGCGCTCCCGGAGTTGGCGAAAGGGTGAACTTCGATAGCGCCGAGGCCAAGCAGGCGACCGCGGACATGAAGGCCCTGCTGCCCTATATGCCGAAGGAGGTGGTCACGTCGCCGTGGGGCATCTACGACGTCGAGGCCAAGAAAGTGTTCTTCGCCCAAAAGGCGGGGATGATCATTGACTACCAGCACATCTGGTACGAGGCTATCGATCCCAGCGTGGCGACTCTTCAGGAGAGCGACCTCCAGGTCGCGATAATCCCGGGCAAGTCCGGTGGGCCGAAATCAGGTGGCCAGTTCGTGGGCGAGTGCTTCGCGATTCCCAAGACGGCGAAGGACAAGCAGCGGGCGCTGGCGCTTGTAAAGTACTACTCGACCGCCCAGAGCCAACTGGGCCTGATCACCAAGCGCCCCCAGATGCACACGTTCGATCCGGCCGGCGAAGACGGATTCCCGGCTTACAAGTCCGACTACACCAACAGCGCGATCAGCGGACGGGACAAGACCCAGGTCGATGTCGTCTTCGAGCAACAAAAGTACAAGGGCGATCGATATGAGACCCGTCCCGCCTACCAGAAGATCTCCGACACCATCGAGGCCGCGGTCTCGTCGGTGCTGACCGGGCAGTCAGGCATTGCTGCGGCCCACGCTTCGGCCCAGTCTGCTCTCGACGGGGTGGTCAGTGATGAGAAGGCGGGTAAGTACTCCTAAAGGTGGCGTGAATGTTTGACACCCTGATCACGAACGCGCGGATCGCCGACGGTACCGGCAACCCGTGGTTTCCGGGCGATATCGGCATCACGGGCGACCGCATCGAGGCCGCCGGCAAACTCGACGGTCAAGCCCAGGCCCGCCAGGTGATCGATGCCCGGGGCCACATGGTGGCTCCCGGGTTCATCGATATCCACTCCCACAGTGAGTTCCTGCTGCCGGTCAAGGGCCACGCCCAGGTGCTGGCACCGTTCGTCAAGCAGGGGATCACTACCATCGTCACCGGCAACTGCGGCTACGCGCCGGCGCCCGTCAACGTCAAGACGCTCGACCAGATGAAGAGTTATACGACCTTCCTGAAAGGGGAAGAGTTGCCCTGGGAATGGCGGAGCTTCGGGGAGTTCCTCGACTACCTCGAAAAGAATGGGGTGTCCATGAACGTCGTCCCCATGGTCGCTCACGGCCCGGTCCGGATTCACGAGCTGGGATTCGAAGGGCGCGAGCTGAAGCCTGATGAGTTCCAGCGGATGAAGGAACTGATCCGGCGCTCGGTGGAGGAAGGCGCCTTTGGCTTTTCCACTGGCTTGCTGTACGCGCCAGGGATCTTCGCGCCGCCGGAGGAAATCGTCGAGCTCGCCTCGGCGCTCCCCAAGGATGCGATCTACACCAGCCACGTGCGCGGATCGAGTGAAACGCTGATCCCGGCGACGCGCGAAGTGATCCGGGTGGGCGAAGAGAATGGCATCGCCTGCCAGCACTCGCACATCGAGGCCTTCGGCCGGCCGAACTGGCCGAAGATCGACCGGGCAATCGAGCTCCACGAGCAGGCGCGGGCGCGCGGGGTCGACAGCGGCTTCGACGTCATCCCCTACATCGCGGCCAATACGACCCTGCTCGCGATCTACCCGCCCTGGGCGCTGGCGGGTGGTGTCGACGCCCTGTTGCAACGGCTGCGTGACCCGCAGACCCGCAAGAAGATCGCGCAGTCGATCGAGGAGGATGTCCCGGGCTGGCCGTGCTGGACACCGGGCGGCTGGCCGCACAACCTGGTCGAGGCCACCGGCTGGAAAAACGTCTCGGTGATGTGGGTCGAAAGCGAACGCAACAAGCATCTCGAAGGCAAGAGTCTCGAAGCGATCGCTTTGGCGCGGGGCAAGGATCCCTTCGAGGTGGCAGCGGACCTGACGTTGGAAGAAAACGGCCACGCGATGTGTCTCTACTTCGGCGTGTCGGGCGAGCTCAACGAGGAGGCGGGGCTGGAGAAGCTGATGGCCCACCCCTACGCCTCGTTCGAGACGGATGCGATCATCACCGGCAAGGGCGTCCCGCACCCAGCGGGATACGGAGCGATGCCGCGAGTGCTCGGTCACTTCGTTCGGAACCGGAAGCTATTCCCGCTAGAGGATGCCGTGCGACGGATCACGTCGCTCCCGGCGCAGCGCTTCGGCCTGAAGAAACGGGGTGCGATCCGGGCAGGTGCCTTCGCCGACCTGGTCGTCTTCGATCCAATGACCATCGACGACCGGACGACTTACACGGAGCCGACCACGGAGCCGGCGGGAATCGATTACGTCATGATCAACGGCCAGGTGGTGGTCGACCACGGCCAATTCGATGCGAGAAAGCTAGCCGGCCAGGTGGTTCGAAAAGGTGCCGCAAATGCGTAGGGTCGCGCCATTGACCGTTCCAATAATCGCTTAACATCGGGGCGGGTATGGGTTCAAAACGAGGCACTCGGCAGGCGGAGACGGAGACGGAGACGGTGTCCATCGAGCGCGATGCGGAGTTAGGCGGCCGCATCCACGAGTTTCGGACGGAACGGGGGTTAACGCTGGCAGGGCTCGCCGCCCGAGTTGGTGTCACCCGCAGTTTCCTCAGCAGCGTCGAGCGAGGGATCGCCTACCCATCGATCATGGTGCTGCGCTCGATCGCCGCCGCCCTGGAAATCCCGGTTTTCCTCCTCTTCACCGGACGCGAGTCGAACGGCATCGTGGTCCGCAAACGCCAGCGGAAGATGATTCGCCACCCGAATGCGCCCTACTCGTACGAGCTGGTGTCCCCCGACGTGCAGCACCGGATGGAGATGATCATCATGCGGTTGCGCCCCGGCGCCGACCCCGCCCCACGGGCGCATGAGGGCGAAGAATGCGCGCTCGTCCTGAAGGGGCACGTGGTACTCACCATCGGCGGCATCGACTACGAGCTGAATGAGGGGGACTCGATCTACTACAACGCCGGGCTGCCGCATCGGGCCCGGGTGATCGGGGAGCAGGAGGCGGAGGTCGTCTCCGCGATCACCCCACCGAGCTTTTAAGCTCGGCGCCGCTCAAGCCAATCTGGGTCAGCAGCGACGCGGAGTCGTAGTAGACCGTCTCCTTGGTGAAGAGGGTGCCATTGTGCTCGTATATCGACACCGCTTTGATACGAAAGGCCTTGCCGGTCGGCGAGTGGCCGAGGAATTCGCCCCGCATCGTCCCAAGCAGGTCGTACTCAGCAGTCACGTAGCGGCCGGACTCGAAGACGTTCCGAATCTCGATGTGGAGATCCGGAAAAGCGTCGTAGAAGACCTTCATGAAGTCGCGCATCTCAGCCTTCGTCCGGCAGGGCGTTGGCACCGAGACGTCTTCGAAATAGACGTCATCGGTGTAGTAGCTGAGAACGGCCTCCAGGTCGCCGCGGCTCAGGTCCGCGATCTCGTCACGGACAGCCTGCGACGGGTCCATTCGAAACTCCAACCGATTCCCTGAGTCCGAGCAGTCGAACGGCGTTCTCGCCGAAGAATCCGGCCTGGTCTTCCTCGGTGATGAAGGGCTCCAGATCGTGCTTTCGCGTATAGGCCCCGACCTTAGAGAAAAGTTCCAGACCGTTGGTGAACGGAACATAGGGGTAGTCGGTGCCCCAGATGAATCGGTTCATGACGCCCATCTTCTTCGCGAAGCTCCAGACCTGGGCGACCTTCCAGAGGGGGATTCCCTCGGCCCAATAGGCGAAGTCGCCCCACACGTTGCGGAACTTGCCCATGAAGAAGATGACCTCCTCGGCCCACATGAAGCCGGTGTGGCCGATGACCAGGGTGAGGTCAGGGAAGTCGACCATGACGTCTTCGAGATAAAGGGGATGGTCATATGCCAGCATCTTGCCTTTCGGCATCGCGCTCCATCCCGTGTGCACCAGGACCGGCACCTTGAGTGCCTGGGCCGCCTCGTAGAGGGGCCAGATTCGGCGGTCGTTGAGGGCCACGTAGTTATAGGAAGGCAGCATTTTCAGCCCGCGCAGGCCGTACTTGGTGACCGCCTGCTCGAAGCGCTTGGCCTCCTCGTATCCGCCGGTGGGATTGCCGGTGTAGAAGCCGACCAACCGATCGGGATATTTGTCCACCATGCTCTTGACATACTCGGCGGAGTTCGGGTCATACGCATTCCACGGCATATAGCCGACGCCCAGGACCACCGACTTGTCGATCTTGCCCGCGTCCATGTCCTTGATCAACCGCTCGACCGGTACGCAAAAGTCCTCTGGCCGCCAGGGCTTGCCCGTCAGCCAGCAGTCGCCCTGGAACATCTCCTTGATGTAAAACTCGCCCAGCTCGCGAGGCCAATCGACCTGGTATCGCATCATGTGGACATGGAAATTGATGACCATGTTTCCCCTCCGAACGGCGGTTCAGACTGTCAAGTTGCATAGTACACTCTGCCCCAGACGTCAACCCATGGTCTCCCTCGCCCTCTGGGGAGGGAAGGGCTTTACGGGAGGGTGGCATGGCAACCGTAACGAATGAGCAGGCGCTCGGTGCCCTGGCGGCCAACCTGCATGGCAGCGTTCTTCGGCCGGGGGAGCCAGCCTATGAGGCGGCCCGCCGCATCTTCAACGGGATGATCGACCGGCGGCCGCGCCTCATCGTCCAGGCGCTGGGGGCCGGTGATGTCATGCAGGCAGTTCACTTCGCGCGCGAGAACGACCTCCTGGTCGCGGTCCGTGGCGGCGGCCACAACGTGGCCGGGCATGCACTCTGCGACGACCAGATGCTGATCGACCTGTCCCGCCTTCGCTCGGTGCGAGTCGATCCCCGTCGCCGGGTCGCCCACGCCGATCCGGGATGCAGCTACACGGATTTCGACCTCGAGTGCCAGGCGCACGGCCTGGCCACGACCGGCGGCACCGTCGCTAGCACCGGGATCGCCGGCCTCACCCTCGGTGGTGGCTTGGGCTTCCTGATGGGGAGCTACGGCCTTGCCTGCGACAACGTCCTGTCAGTCGACATCGTGCTCGCAGACGGCCGCTTCATGAAGGCGAGTGCCGACGAGAACTCGGACCTCTACTGGGCCGTGCGCGGCGGCGGCGGCAACTTCGGGGTCGTAACCTCCTTTGAGTTTCAACTCCACCATGTCGGACCGTTGCTGGGCGGCATGATCATCTGGCCGATCAAAGATGGCCGCGAGGCCCTGCAAGCGTTCCGTGAGGTGACGATGAGCGCACCGGATGAGCTGAGCTGCGCCTACGCGATCGTGATTCTGCCGGGGATGGGCACGGTGGCGCTCGTTGCCGCCTGTCATAACGGGCCGGTCCACAGCGGCGAACCCCTGATCCGCGTTCTACAGAAAGCAGGAAAGCCGCTGGACGATGGGATCCGCCCGATCAGCTATATCGAAGTCCAGCACCTCTTCGCGGAAATCCCGTTCGGACTCCAGAACTACTGGAAGGGCCACTTCGTTCGCGAGATGCCTGACGCAGCGATCGACGCGGTGATGGATGCGGCCGATAGTATGACGTCCGAGCACTCGGCCATCCTGATCGAGGCGCCCCACGGCGCAGCAAGCCGGGTGCCGGATGCGGACACCGCCTACAGCCAGCGGGATAAGCGCTACAACATCAGCGCGCTGGCAATCTGGGAAGAAGATGGCAATCCGCAGCGACATATTGAGTGGACGCGTGACTTTGCCGCAAGGATCGAGCCGCTGTCCGGCGGCGGCGCGGCCTACGTGAACTACCTCAGCGACGACGCCAGCGCCGACGAAGTCAAGGGAGCCTACGGGGGAGAGAAGTACCGGCGGCTGCGGGCGCTGAAGGCGAAGTACGACCCCCAGAACGTCTTCCGTTACAACCAGAACATCCCACCCGGGTAACGACGCCCCGACGCAGGGGTCCGCGCCGCCCGGTCGCGGGGATCCCCACGGCTCGCATAATGGCTGCAGGCACAGTTGACAGCCGTTCGCGACGTGATGACGACGGAGCTGATTACGGTGGAGCACTCAACCTCCATTGCAGCGGCGGTGACCTTGATGGGGATGCAGGGAGTAGGCGCGGTGCTCGTGATGGAGAAGGAGAGACTGGAAGGAATCTTCACCGAGCGGGATCTGGTCCGAGCCTTGTCCCACGACGTTTCGGCTTCGAGCCAGCCGGTAGCTCAATGGATGACCCGAAACCCCGTCACGGTGGGCCCCGACGCATCTGTTGAGCAAGCCCTGGAAATCATGTTGGCCGGGAACTTCCGGCACCTCCCTGTGACGGAAGGCGACAGTGTGGCCGGAATTGTGTCGATCCGTGACCTCTCTGGTGCCACCTTGCGCGAGTGATGCCAGGTTCGATCTCCGCAGCCCGCACCGGGGCTCCAAGAGGTACATACTGGGGTTAGAAACCGACGGCCCAGGGGCCTCCTGGT
>JALZAL010000249.1 GCA_030948325.1 Candidatus Dormiibacterota bacterium | reverse complement strand
AGGTTGGACCCCGTCCTGGCTGAGGATCGGTCCGAATACGAAGCCAAGCGCGACGAGCTGAAACGCGCCGGCATTCGATGCTGCCTCGCCGCGTACACCGACGTGCATGGCGTGGGCAAGGCGAAGTGCGTCCCCATCGACCACTTCAGCGGCATGATGCGCGGCTCGGAGCTCTTCACGGGCGCCGCCTTGGACGGTCTTGGCCAGGAGCCGAACGACGACGAGCTGTCGGTCCGGCCGGATCTGAACCGGATCGTGGAGCTCCCGTGGATGCCCGGGTATGCGTGGGCTCCGGGGCACCTGTACTACCACCAGGAGCCGTGGCCGATGTGCAGCCGCGTCGTGCTGCAGCGGGCGGTCGACCGGGCCGCCGCCCTCGGCTACACGTTCAACCTGGGCATCGAGACAGAGTTCTACCTGGTCCGCAAACAGGACGGCAAGATCGTTCCCGCCAACCCGAAGGACGTCCTCGCCAAGGCCGCTTATGACATCAGCGACCTGCTCGCCAACATGCCGTTCATGGATGAGGTGATCGGCTATATGAACCAGCTTGGCTGGGACGTTCATTCTTTCGACCACGAGGATTCCAATTCGCAATTCGAGTTCGACTTCTCGTACACGGACGTAATGTCGATGGCCGACCGGCAAACCCTGTGGCGGATGATGATGAAGGAGGTCGCGCGCCGCCACGGCTTCGAGCTCACATTGATGCCGAAGCCGTACGCGAACCGCACCGGGACGGGTGCGCATTTCAACATGTCACTGGCGCACATTCGCACCGGTGCAAACCTCTTTGCCGATGCCGACGACCCTCGCGGATGCGGCGTCTCCAAGCTCGCCTACCAGTTCATCGCCGGCGTGCTCGCGCATGCCCCTGCCTTAACCGCTGTGGCCGCACCAACGGTCAACTCGTACAAACGGCTCGTGAAGGCGGGGTCGATGACAGGGTTCACCTGGGCGCCGATATTCCGCTCGTATGGTGGCAACAACCGGACCCACATGCTGCGGATTCCTCTGACCAGCCCTCGGCTCGAGAGCCGGGCTGTTGACGCCACGTGCAACCCGTACCTGGCTGCCGCGGCCTACCTGCACGCCGGTCTTGACGGCATCGACAGCAAGCTCGACCCGGGCGAACCCAGGCGCGAAAACATGTACCTCCTGTCCGATGCGGAGCTGGCCCAGCGCGGTGTCAAGACCCTGCCTCGGACGCTGCTGGAAGCGGTCGAGGCGTTCGACGCCGACCCGTTGATGGAGCGCGTCTTCGGATCCGAGCTAAAGAGCGCCTATGTCGAGCTGAAGTCGCGGGAGTGGTGGGATTACCACAACAGCATCTCCACCTGGGAGATCGATCGGTACCTGACCTTCTTCTGATGTTCGGGAAGGCGAACTGGGTCGAGTGAGTCCGCGAGTTGACGCGGGATAGCGCCAACGCCGAAGCGGTGCGCCGGCTGGCCACCGCGGAGCCGGTACTGGTGGATGTGCTGCCCCTGTCGGAGGCCGTGCCTGGCTTTGACAAACGCACGGTCCTCGCTTCTGGAGCACCGCTGCAGTGGAATGAGTACGTGGGTGGACAGCGCAATGGAATCCTGGGCGGTGCGGTGTTCGAAGGTCTGGCTGAGGACGCGCAGGATGCAGAGGCCAAACTCGCCGCCGGCGAGATACACGTCCGGACATGCGGGGAGTATCGATGCGTGGGCTCACTGGCAGGCATTTACACGGCATCCATGCCGGTCCTCGTCGTCGAGAACCGTACCGGGCCGAACCGCGCCTACTGCAACCTGTTCGAAGGCGTCTCGCGGTACCGCCTCAACTACGGCGTCTATAACAGCGAGGTCGCCCGCAACCTGCGATTCCTCAACGAGGTCATAGGGCCGACGCTGGGTGAGGCCGTTCGCGCGGTCGGCGGCGTGCCCCTTTTGCCGATCATGAAGCGCGCGCTGCACATGGGTGACGAGCTCCACAGCCGGAATACCGCCGCGACACTTCTATTCACGCGCGAGCTTTTCGAGCCGCTCATGCAACTGCAGCCGCAGATGCCCGAGCAGGTCAAGCAGATTCTGGACTACCTGCGGTCGAGCGACTATTTCTTCCTTCGCCTCTCGATGGCCGCGTCCCGCGCGGCCGCCGATGCCGCCCACGGTGTAGCCGGCTCCAGCGTCGTCACCGGCATGGTGTTCAGCTGCCGCGATTTCGCGATCAGAGTCAGCGGCCTTGACGACGAGTGGTTTCGCGGCCCTCACCCGACCATGTTTGGGGCCAAGCTGTTCGAGGGTTTCACCCAGGCGGGCGTCGAGTTCATGGGAGGCGAGAGCACTTTCAACGAGACGGCAGGGTTGGGGGGGTTCGCTCAATCGGCGGCTTTCCCGCTGCAGGAGTACCAAGGCGGATCAGCGCAGCGGATGGTGGAGGCGAACCTGGCCATGTACGACATCACGGTCTCAGAGCATCCCGAGCTCCGGATCCCCTATCTGGGCTTTCGGGGTGTGCCCATTGGGATCGACATACACCGCGTGGTTGAGACGGGTATCACTCCGATCCTGGACATCGGAATCGCGGGCAAGGCCGGCGGCCAGATCGGCGCCGGCAGCTTCCGAGCTCCGCTGGAGTGCTTTCAGCTTGCAGTTGCGGCCTATGCCGACGCCTACGGCTGAGGTCCGTCGAGAACCTCCACTTCGTTGGCGGTGCTGCTCACACCGGGCCCTTGGTGGAGGCTGGAGGCGCGTTCAACATTCGCTTCCAACTCGTCACCACGCTGCGCGTCCAGGTCGCCTACGCCGAGGCGATGATCTAAGGAGGATGCTCACCTACGCGAGCTCATCTCGGCCATCCATGCCCACTCTCGCGGCACCTAGGCATTCCTGAACACTCCCAACCCGATGGACATAACCGGACCCACACTTCTACGTGTGGACATATACGTGTGGACATAGCTGATGATCCGACTAAGCTTCCCATTTATGGAGCATCAGACAAGTAGGCGTGGAGGAGGCCCGCGGCCGCGCCGCCCCGGCCACGCGCCAGTGCCGTCAAAGAGCAGAGCCGGGTCGCGTTGAAGTGGGAGATCTCGTACGGGTCGGAGACCCGCTGCCTGATTTTGGGCTACCCGATCTGAACGGGCGCACTTGGACCCGGAAGGACCTTAAAGGTGAGCCCTCAGTCCTCTTCATTTTCTCGTCCTGGTGAACTTGCCGTGACCAGCTGCCCGGGTGGCAGCGGATTTGGGAAGGGGCGGTCGATGCCTTTCACATGGTCGGCGTCGCTCAGGACGCCCAGGGCGAGACCAGGCTCCGGCCGATCGTAGAAGACGCGGGAGCGCGGTTCCCGGTGCTTATCGATCGCGCCAGTAAAGTGGCGGGATTCTTCGGCTTTCAGGTCACGCCGTCCGGGGTCTTCGTCGATCCCGACGGCGTCGTGCGTTACATCCACGGCAGCGCAGCTAATCAGTTCGATGTGGCCGACCCGCGTGTGCGCATGAACCTGGACCTACACCTGGCCGGCCGCACGCCTCAACCGGTCGACTTCGAGCCACGGATCAGCTCGGAAGCCATGGGTATCTTTGGGGAGGGCGCAAACCTCTTCGCCGCCGGAGAGACCGGGCAGGCCCTCCAGATGTGGCGGCGGGCCCTCGCGCTGGACCCGGACAACTTCTTGATCCGGAGCCAGATCTGGGCCGCTGAGAGGCCGGAGCGGTTCTGGCCCGCGGTGGACCGTGACTGGCAACGGGCCCAGCTGCTGCGAGAGGGGTATAACAAGCCGCTGCCCTGAGCATATGGCGAAATGCGATGACCGCAACGCAATCCTGGCTTCGACCTGTCGGTGACGCAAGACACATGACACAAAGCCACTTGGCACAACTGGGCGCTTGTCAGCAGGAACCCGACAGAATCTCGTCGCGGGCTGCTAGCCTCCGATCGATCGCCTGCTAAATGGTCAGTGAGATTTGGTCTGCGTCGAGCCCGGGCCGAGCGAGGTCGATCATCGTCGATGCAGGGGAAGCTAGGCGCATGCCGTCACTGATGACAAATAGCTGACCGAATAGGTGAACGTCATGCCATCGCGGCTCTCCCGTTGAGCGTCCGGAGCTTACTGCAATTCGCACTACAGTTCGTAGTGCAATCGTACTGCAGTTGCGGTGGAATACCCTGGTACTTGGCGGCGCTGGGCGGCACTGCGCGGCAAATCGAACTCAGCACCTACAATTCGGAACGCCCCTTTCCGGAGTAGCTCAACGGTAGAGCAGGCGGCTGTTAAGGATGGCTGCTCGGGCATATTCGAGCAGAAGGGTACAAATTCTGCTTCAGACGCTCGTGCCTCGCGGCCGAATAACATTTTTCGTACTGCAGTCTTAAGCCTCAGCAGGCGGTTCTGCACAATCCAACGGATCGCCGTCGAATTCGATGAGCTGGTTACCGATCACAAGTTCCGCTTCGTGCCAATCCACATCGCGCAGGTAGCGCAGGATCGCTTCATGGATTTCCTTCTTGGAAACCAACGTTTTCGATGGCGGTCATGGCTTCCACAATCACTGCATTCAAGCTGCCACTCCACGTTCTGTCGCCGCCCCATGAACCGGGCCGTGTAAGGCGCATGCACGCTACCAGGAGGGCGACGACTTCGATTGAGGGTCGGCCGGCTGCCCTCAGCTAAGCCCGAGCCGCTCCGACTGCAACCGCGATCTCGTCCGCGCTCCGAACGCCGTTCAGGCGGTCGACAAGGAAGTGTAGGAATGTTGTGATGCCGAAGACGGGAAGGTTCGTCCAGCGTTGAAGCGCAATCTCATAGGGCAGCATCGCGGTGCACTCGACCAGGAGGTGTGTGGTTCGAAAATCACATCTGACCTCCGCTCCGCGCGCTGTTAGCGCATGCGTGAGCGCCCGATGCCTTTGGCCGGTTAGGATTTCGCGCCGGGGTGGTGGGCTCTCTGCTGTATTCACTCGTACGCGTCCTGCTGGACGTAATGGCAACCAGCCACGGCGACCACGCCAAGCTTCAGGCTGAGGTGCTGGTGCTCCGCCGCCAGGTTCAGGTTCTCGAGCGTCAGATCAAGCGTGTCAGTTGGACTCCCGGCGATCGAATGGTTGTTGCGGCTCTGAGGCAGCGAATCCCGCAATCCGCATGGGCGGGCTTACTGGTCAAACCGCAGACTGTACTTGGCTGGCATCGCGCATTGGTGCGCCGAAAGTGGGCGGCTTATCGGCATCGGCCGCGGCGAGGCAGGCCGCCGACCTCGGCAGAGTGCCGCCAATTGATCCTGCGGATGGCGCGGGAGAATCCCCGCTGGGGCTACTTCCGCATTCGCGGAGAGCTCTTGAAGCTCGGCCACAGCGTGGCGGCAAGCACAATCCGATCGGTTCTCCTCGCCGCGGGCATCCCGCCGGCAGGTCGGCGATCTGAGCTGACCTGGAAGCAGTTCTTGGCTGCCCATGCCGAAACTCTGCTGGCCGCTGACTTCTTCAGCGTCGACACGATCTTTTTCAAGCGACTCTACGTCCTTGATATATGTGCATCTGGCGACGCGCCGGGTCGTGGCGGCGAGCTGCACCGCCCAACCGACCGAAGCCTGGGTGACCCAGCAGGCCCGCAATCTGAGCTGGAAGCTCGATGAAGAAGGCATCGAGCTGAGCGTTGTGATCCACGATCGGGACAAGAAATTCGCGCCCAAAGCCGACGCCGTGTTCAAATCGGAAGGCGCTCGAGTGATCTTGACCCCGATCAGGGCGCCGACCGCGAACGCGCACGTGGAACGATGGGTCGGAAGCTGTCGCCGAGAGTGCCTGGACTGGATGCTTGTGCTCAACGAGCGGCACCTCGAGGCGGTCCTACATGAGTACTGCTCGCACTACAACGATGAGCGTCCCCATCGGAGCCGCAACCTACGACCGCCAGCGTCCTGTCGAGCCCGGGAGCGGCTATGTTCACCGGCGTGTGCGTTTGGGCGGCCTGCTTTGTGACTACTCGCGCGTTCCCGTGGCCGCATGAGATCGACCAACCGGGTGCCTCAGTCCTAGCGACCGGCCCGGACGCAACGGGCGATACGATCATCTGATCATCCTTCGATGCACGGCCAAGCTGCTCAAGCTTATTGGGCAACGCACTCGCGGCCCCGCTCTCGCGTCCGCAGCGCCGGCCGATCACGACTGGTATGCCAACCTGCTCTGGCTCGATCGTCGGAAGTGCCTGCTGCTTACCCACGCTGGGACCTTGTTCTCGGTGCTGACTGGTGACGTTAGCAAGCTCGACCTGACTCCGATCGGGCCCATGACGGTGGAGGTCATCGAACGAGAGCTCCGGGCGGAGGGAATGCCGATTGACACCTTCGGGGAGCTCGATCCCACCGAAGTTCAGGTCGCGACGACCGCGAACCGGAGTGTGCTCGGGTGAACGACATGGCGGTGCAATGTCGGTATGCGGTCGACCTGGGTGGCGGACTCGCCAAGTGCGATGTCCCTGCTCTCAATAGCGGTCTTCGGCGCAACATTCACTCTGCTCGAGACTATGCGCGCCCCATCGACCTGGCCAGCGCACTCGTTCTAAAGGAACCTCACGCGTGACGTACTTTTCGAACCGGACAGGCCTCTGGCGGCTCACCGCGAGCAGGTCGCGATTACGGTGCGGACTGTGAGACCCGGGTGCAAATCCCCGGCCCCGACGACCTTTTCGAATTTAAACTTGATACCCCAAAATCACGGGCATAGTTCGCTGGCGTCGAAAGGGTATACTACCGACCGGTCGGTCTGATTTGCACAGAAAAAGGCGCCGCAATAACTCTATGTCCGCAGAGGGCAGCCGAAGGGCGGCAGCCGTCGAATCTGTTGACTTGTGGCCGGAGGCCTGGGCGGCCGCGAAAGGCACCGCATCAAGAAGAGTGATCAGACCAGGGATGGAGTCGACCACCAGAACTGCTTATGCCGCGTGACCACCCTTAATGACCGACTCTCTACGGCAGCTTTCGATCTGCCCGAAGACCGCCTAATACCATGTCTGAAAGCATCGACGCCACTTCATCGGCCGTATGTTTGCCGTTTGGCCTGAACCACTGATAGGTCCAAGCAGCCATTCCAATAAGGCCGAAACTTAGGATGCGTGCGTCCTCAGTCTTGCGAAAAATGCCTTGCGTTTCTCCGCGAACGATCAATTCCGCAACCCAGCGATCGAAGCGATCCCTCTTTGCACGCACGTGTTCCATTGACTTTCCCGACAGGGAATCGCGGTCACGAAAGAAGACTTTTACGGCATCGCGATGCTGGCTCACTGAACGAACGATAGCCTGGACTATCAACTCAATTGCTTGGTCTGGTGGAACTTCGCGATCGGCGATTGCTCGGGTCTGGTTCCACACGTGATCGACGACAAGGTCGTGAATGAGCACTAAGACATCATCCTTGCTGGCGAAGTAGTGATAGAACGCTCCTTTCGTGACGCCAGCGGCGGTGACGATCTCTTGGACGGACGTGGCGTGGTATCCGCGCTCACCAAAGAGTTCAACCGACGCCGCCACGATCGCATCTTGGACTGGCATCCGCCGTATTTGGGCAGTGGTCGCGGGCGCGATGAGCTGTTTAACCCTCGCGGCAGACTTAGTCGCGTCGCGGGCGCCATTTACGCTGGTGACTTTGCCGCGGCCCTCGTCGCTCTGGCGCTTTTTACGCACCAGTTTTCGTCCTGCCGATTCGACAAGACCCGCGTAGTCCTTGTTTGTCCTGATGATGTGGGAAGCATGATGTGGTCGGAACTTGGTTGTCAAGGAGACCTGGTCGAAGGGGCCCACTCTCTGCAACCACACAGCGATAGATTCTTGATACAGCCGGCCAAATTGTTCTAGAGGGAAAGATGAGAGTTGTTGATGCCATAGCGACGATCCTAAAACGGGAGGGAATTGAGTTCCTTTTTTGCTATCCAACGACTCCGCTCATAGACGCCGTGGCAGAGGTCGGGATCCGACCGATTGTATGTCGCCAGGAGAGAGTTGGCGTCGGGATTGCAGATGGATTCACTCGGATGACAGCGGGGCGTACGCCCGGTGTATTCGCTATGCAATTTGGACCAGGTGTCGAAAACGCCATCGCTGGTATCGCCACCGCATTTTCAGACTCAGTGCCACTAGTGCTGCTTCCGCTCGGGCATCCTGTGACGCGGGCTCAAGTGTTCCCACTCTTCAACTCAGTACGGTCACTGGCCTCCCTAACCAAGAGCGTTGAGAGCATCGTCGCGCCGGACCAGACCATTGACGTCATGCGACGGGCCTTCGCGGCAGTGCGTGGTGGGCGACCTGGGCCAGCCGCCGTTGAGATTCCGATCGATCTCGCGAGTCAGAGTTTGACGATCGACCTGGCTGACTATCGTCCGGTTAAGGGCGTCCGTAGCCAGGGCGATCCGCTCGCAGTCGATCGAGCGGTACACGCGCTTATCAAAGCCTCGAGCCCAGTTATTTATGCCGGCCAGGGCGTGCTTTACTCAGACGGATGCTCAGAACTACTGGAACTGGCCGAACAACTAGATGTGCCGGTTATGACCAGTTTGGAAGGCAAGGGTGCTTTTCCCGAGACCCATCCTCTTTCGCTTGGGACCGGTGGTCCAGTAATGACCGGGCCAATAGCCCACTTTCTTCCGCGAGCGGACCTAGTTCTAGGAATCGGCTGTAGCTTCACTCGGCACATCATGAGCACACTGATGCCACAGCGGACGACGCTGATCCAAGCAACGAATGATCCACGAGACTTGAACAAGAGCTATTGGGTCGAGCATCCGATCCTAGGTGATGCGAAGCTGGTACTACAGCAGTTTCTGGACTGTATCCGCGACCGACGCGATACGCAAAAAGCTGACATCGCGTCAAGGCGCGGCGCGGCGCGGCGGATCGAGGAGGTGCGTTCTGTATGGCTGCAACAGTGGCATCAGAAGTTATCTTCGGCAGAGACCCCTATTACGCCGTATCGAGTCATTGCAGATTTCATGGTTGCAACCGACCCAGACAAGACTGTGGTGACGCACGACTCCGGAAGTCCACGCGACCAGTTAGTTCCTTTCTACAGAACCACGAAACCGCATGGTTACATAGGTTGGGGCAAGTCCCATGCGCTGGGCACGGGTCTTGGCCTCATCATGGGCGCCAAGCTCGCGGAGCCAACGAAGTTCTGCGTGAACTTCATGGGTGACGCCGCTTTTGGCATGACGGGAATGGATATGGAGACCGCCGTGCGCGAGCGAATTCCGATCCTAACTGTCGTGTTGAAGAACTCTACGATGGCGATCGAGACGGAAACTCTGGTCCGATCTCATGAACTGTACGGTACGCGGAGTGTGGGAGGTGATTACGCCGGCGTTGCTCGCGCCCTCGGCTGTTGGGCTGAC
>JALZAL010000240.1 GCA_030948325.1 Candidatus Dormiibacterota bacterium | reverse complement strand
GTCGTTCATCGTCGATCCTGCCAGGCTGCACCACCGGCATCCGGTGACGCCGTATGCCGGCCGCAAGTTGGCCGGAGTCGTAAGGGATACGCTGCTTCGCGGCCAGTCGATCGACCTGCGGGAAGCGCGTGGGCGGCTCCTGGCTCGAGGTGCGGCATGAGAATCTCACAACGCAGTTGAGTCGCGACCTTTCAGACGCCCGCCTGCTCGCTCTCCTGAGAGAGCTCGTCGCCATCGATTCCACGCCGGGCCGCGAGGAACGGGTCGTCCGCCGCATCGCGGAGGAGATGAAGAGTCTCGGCTACCAGGACGCGCGCGTCGACGAGGCGGGGAACGCGGTCGGTCATTTCGGCGAGGGCTCTCCGGTCATCCTCACCGACTGCCACGTCGACACGATTCCCGACCACGGCAAAGGCCTCTGGCATCACAAGCCGTTCGGGGCAGAGCTGGATGGAGACCGGCTGTATGGCCTGGGCGTGAGCGACATGAAAGCATCCGCGGCGGCCGTCATCTACGGAGTGGCCCGACTGTTCGCCTCCGGTCACGCACCGCGCGGCACAGTTCACGTTGTGAGCTCGATCGCTGAGGAATCGATGGAAGGCGCCGCGCTCGCGTCCACGTTCGATCGGATCAAGCCCGACATCGCCCTGATCGGCGAGCCCACCGACCTGCGCCTTGCATTCGGCCAGAGGGGGCGAGCTAAGATCGAGGTAGACGTGGTCGGTTCGGCGTCGCACGCCGGGCATCCCGAGGTTGGCGTCAACGCGGTCGAATTCATGGCCCAGTTCGTGGACTCGGTGGCGGCGATCAAGCATCCGGTACATCCGATCCTCGGTCCGCGCACCGCGACCTGCATCGACATCCATTCCGAGCCGTATCCCAGCGTATCGCAGGTTCCGGCGAGCTGCCGCGCCCGCTTCGACTGCAGGTTTGGCCCCGACGAGACGAAGGAAACCCTGATGGCGATGCTGGCCGAGCACAAGAGCGCGTGGAGCGGCGCTCGCCGCCAGCCCAAGCTCGACGTGCACATGTACATCGCGGAGTTCGATGTCTTCACGGGGCAGAGGTACAGCGTCCCCGAATATGCGCCCGCCTGGCTGACCCCCATCGATTCCGACGCGGTCAAGGCGTGCCTCGCCGGGTTGGGGGCGGCACGCCTGCCCGCGGAGACCTCCACCTATGGTTTCTGCACCAACGGTAGTCTCACCGCGGGCCTGCGAGGGGTGACGACAGTCGGCTACGGCATCGCACGCGAGGAGGTCGCCCACACCGTCGACGAGTACATCGAGGTCGACAAGCTCTACAAGGGGACGGAGGGTTACGCAGTAGTGATCGCCTCGCTGCTCGCCTCATGACCGCCCCGCTGGCGCTCGGCGAAAAATCTCTGACGTTCGAGCAATACGGCAACGTCGCCGACGGGCGGCTCGAGGTGCGGCTGTCAGATTCCGCGCGCCGGCGCATGCAGATCCATCGCGAGTCGTTGATGCGGCAGCTGGCATCCGGAGCCGCGATCTATGGAGTGAACACGGGCTACGGTGCCGACAGCACGCGACGGCTCGCACCAGAAACCATCCGCACTGTGCAGCGCAATACGATTCTCAGCCACGTGGTCGGAGTTGGTCCCGACGTCCCACGCCAGCTGGTCCGCGGCATGCTCTTTCTCAAGGCGGCGGTGCTGGCCAAGGGCTACTCGGCGGTACGTCCCGAGCTTGTCGATCTTATCTGTGGGCTGCTCAACCAAGACATCGTCCCGGTGGTGCCCGAGCAGGGCTCGCTGGCTGCCAGCGGCGACCTGGTTCCTTCCGGGCACCTCGCGATGGCCCTGATTGGCGAGGGCGACGTGACCCACTCGGGGCGAAAGATGGCCGCCGCGGACGCGCTCAGAGCCGCCGGATTGGTCGCGATCGAGCTCGAGGAGAAGGAGGGCCTCGCCCTCGTGAACGGAACCGTTTTCACCGAGGCATACGCGATCGAGGTCGTGATTTCCGCGGAGCGGCTCTTGAAGACCGCCGATCTCGCCGGCGCCGCGACACTCCAGGCCTTGAAGGGCCACCTCGGCGCCTTCTCCGAGCGTGCAGTTGAGGTCCGCCCATTTCCAGGAGCCCTGGACGTGGCCGCCAACGTCCGCCAGCTTTGCGCGGGCTCCGAGCTGCTGGCCGGAGACAGCGGCAGGGTTCACGACCCTTATTGCATCCGGTGCATGCCGCAAGTGCACGGGGCCTCGCGCGACGCGTTCGCGTACGTCAAACGTGCGGTCGAAACGGAGCTCGACGCGTGCACCGACAACCCGCTCATCTTCGAAGACGGCACGTGGACCTCCGCCGGCAACTTCCACGCCCAGCCGATCGGCATTCCGATGGACACGGCCGCCGTCCTGGTTGGTGAGCTCGCGAGCATCTCGCAGCGGCGCACGCAGCACCTTGTCGCTCCTGTCTACGACGTCGGGCTGCCCGTCAAGCTCTCCCGGCGGCCCGACCTCGGCTCCGGCCTCTTCATGGCCAACACGACCGCCGCCGCGTTGGTCTCAGAGAACAAGACGCTCAGCTTTCCGGCCAGCGTCGACTCGATCGCGGTCGACACGACCGAGGACCACGTCAGCATGGGATCGGTGGGCGCTCGCAAAGCGTTGGCGATCGTTGCCAACACTGCCAACGTGCTGGCGATCGAGCTGATCTGCGCCTGTCAGGCGCTCGACCTGCAGGCGCCGCTCAAAGCTTCTCTGGCGATCCGGGCGCTCCGCGACGCCGTGAGGGAGACGGTCTCGTTTGTCGAAAGCGATCGCCCCCTCTCCGGGGACGTGACGTCGACCGCTCAGCGAATCCTGAGCGGGGAGTTCATGGTCGCTGTGGACGGGAAGCTCAGCGCTCCGCTTCGGTAAATGGGTCAGCTGGCGCTGGACGCCGCCCACAGGTTGATCCCGCCGTCGGTCGCGTAGCGGTCGATCTCCGCGAGCTCGCCGGGCGAGAAATCGAGCTCGTTCAAGGCGGCCACGTTGTGCTCGAACTGGCGACCCTGCCGGGGCCCACTATGGCCGAGGTTACGACCGGGATGCGCAGCACCCACCCCACCGTCCTGATGTTGGCCACGATATTCGCTACAGATTGGCGGACGCTTCCCGGTCCGGTCTCCAAGCGAAGCGCAGCCATATCTTCTGCCAAAGCGCCATCTCAAGCATGGCCCACGGCCTACGGACCTTGCGCCGGTGCCTCACGGTCCTGACCCGTGCGTCGTCAGGGCTAAGGCACTCCGGCAGCCGCCGAGTGCGAGTGTCAGCTTGATACTGAATATCAGGAGGACACAGAAGGTGGCGCTACTGTCCTCCACGGAATCGAAGGGCTTCGACATGCTGATCACGAGCAATGCGAACTTGCTTCATTCACGAAAGGGACACAGTAGGTCGTGTTCGGCAGCTGCCTTTTTCGGTGAGCTGTTCCCTGATCGTTCCCTCTGACAGCTAGGTCAGAGTCGAAAGCGAATTCGGGACGAACGGTGTGGGCCGAGAGCGGCGCGTAACCCGAACTCGCGCACAGTGAGCGACCGCTTCAGAGCAAGCGTGCCGCGGTCGCGGAGCCTTTCGAGGTTCCCAGGCAAGTCGTATTCAGCCCCGTAGATGGGAGACTCTTTTGTGATCGTCAGCCCCCGACGCAGCGGCATATACGAAGGTCCACAAAAGACCCGGTCTGGAGGAGAGTGCGGCTATTGGACGTGACGCCAGCGACGCCGACGGAGGCCTTGGCTATCCATCAGACCGTCGCTCACCTCCGCGCTCGTGTGACGGCCGCCGGTGCCTTTCGATCCACTGCGCCCGCGCCCGGCTCGCCCTTAGCCTCGGACTTCGCCAGCGGGCACGGCCAGGACCTCATGAGCCATGCGCTGATCTGGACGCTCAGTGCGGACGGCCACCTGATGACCATGGCTTCTGCGATTTCCACCGGCGAGCTGCATGCGTTCGGTCTTTACTCTCTCGTTCGCGGCGCGGCTGAGCCGCTGGCCAGGCTGACCTGGCTGTTCGACGCGTCCGCCACATCGGCCCAGCGCCATCAGCGCCTCCTGGGAGAGAGGCTGGCGAACCAACTCGAGCGTCGAAAGCTGAAGGCCTTCCGCAAACACGCCGACGATCGCATCCACCACATCACCAAAGTGGCCGCCAAGGCCGGGTTCAAACCGACGCCGTCGAGCGGCCGGCCGGAGCACTTCGGTCAGCCGCGTCCGTCGTCGACCACGCTGTTCGCGCGGGTCCTAGCCAAGGCACAGGTCGACCCGGCCCACGACCCCGTCGGGGAGCTGCTCTACCGCATGCTCTCCGGGCACGCCCACTCAATGATGTACGCGCTCATGGCCAATGCCGACGTGTCCGGGCCGCACAGCGGACCGGTCACCCGGGCCTGGGTCGAGCTCAACGCCTTCCAAGTCCTATCGATGCTGGACCTAGTGCTCCGCATGTACGAGACCAGCCAAGAGTGTTGGTGCCGGATGACGGGGGTGGACGTGAGCGCCTGGCACGAGGTCCTGTCGGGGCTGCCGCCGACCGCCGACCTCGAAGCGTTGTTCCGGGACAGGCTGGGTTGATTCCGTGACGCAGCGAACAAGGGGGATACAGAAAGTCCGGCGTACTAGTACGCATCCAGTACGCAGCCGCCCTCAATTACACGGTGTCGTTACGTGTCGTTACGTGTCGTTTCGTATTCGGAACGGCTCGGGCGATCTCTCCGATACAGAACCCGGCTTATGAGAATCTCCGGCATGGCTTCAGGCAGCTTGGGAAGCTTGACTTCGCCGACGACCTTCTCGCCCTCTTTCTTGGCCCAGGCTAAGAATCGGCGCACGGCCTTGCTATAGGTCCAGATTGACGCTGGCTGGAGCTCGCCATGCTTGCCGCCGTGCTCTTGTAGGGACACGCTGAAGCGATTGCAGGTCGCGTTGTCGAGCTGCTCCACCGAGTCGACGCCGTTGAGCGCACACCAAGGCAGAAAGATTTCGCGGAGCGGCCAGCCGACCCCGTACTTGATGGTCTTGGGCGAGAGGCACCTGGCCCGGGCATCAGCCAGGTAGTCATCGACCAGGCTGGCGAGCGCCGACGGATGGGCAGACGGTATGACGGTCTGCTTGCTCACGCGCTTATTCATTTCGTGACCCTAGCAGCATTTACCCTGCCGACGTTCGGACGCTACGCGGATCGCGCGCGGACTATCGGTAAATGCTGCGCGTAAGATCAAATTTGGGGGGTTGGAGCCCACGCCCGGATT
>JALZAL010000231.1 GCA_030948325.1 Candidatus Dormiibacterota bacterium | reverse complement strand
CCGTGCTGACGAGCCACATTCATCAGGTCTGGGCATTTCGAACCGGTGCATGGCTCTGGGTCGGAAATGATTCCAATTACAATCATGCGATCTGCTTCAACCGTTTCCCGTTTCCGAGTGATCTTCCGGCGGAACTGAAGAAGTGTGTCCGCGCTGAAGGTGAAGCCCTTGATGTCGTGCGCAAGCAGGTCCTGAACGGCAACCCAGATCTGACGCTGACGGGGCTGTACAATGTTCTTGAAGCTCTTCGTGCCAACCGGCCGTTGTCGGCAGATGAGCGAGACGTGCATGACCGGGGGCTTGTCAGTCTCATTCGGCAGCATCATGATGCCATCGATCTATCTGTTGCTCAGGCTTACGGGTGGCCTGCCGGTCTCACGGAGGAGGATATCCTCGCTCGTCTCGTCACACTGAATTGAGAGCGGGCGGCTGAGGAGGAGAAAGAGCGGGTGCGGTGGCTCCGCCCCGAACTTCAGGCGCACGGAGCGACTGCCGAAATTCCGCAGACCCTGGACTTGGGCGAGATCGCTGCCGCAGTGGCGATGCCGATTCTTATACCGTGGCCAAAATCACTCCCCGAACAGGTCACTGCCATCGCGAAAATCTTGATCGCCGCTCCGAAACCTCTCTCCTCGCGCGATGTCGCCCTAGGGGTGACGGGAGGCGCGACATTGACCGGACCGGCCCACGTGAACGACGATCGCGTCATCACAGCCGGCATCCTGCGCCAGAATGCTCAAACATCGCTGAAAGGAGCTCCCGCGATTTGTCACCGCTCAGATGGAGCCGTTTCCACACGGTCTGCTTGATTTATGCACGCCAATGGGTGCGCCCATTCAATGATGAAAGAATTTACTCGCACTTTGATAGAGCATGTATGCGGCGACTGCGAAGATGACGCAGGCAAAGATGCGGGTGAGCATTCCTTTCTCGACGGCCTTGCCAATGGTCGATCCCAAGAGCGCGCGAAGCACGCCGGCCCTTGGCCGCACGCGGCCCATCAGTTCAAACACCGCCATGCCCCCGAGCATCGCAGCGACGAAGATCGCCACAGGCCGGAAAGCGAGCCCCAGGCCCGCCAGCGCCGGGCCGGGACAGAGACCGACGAGGCCCCAGCCCACGCCGAAGATCGCCGCGCCGATCACCAGACGCGGGTCGATGTCGCGCGCGGTTGGCAGGCTGAAGGTCTCGGCGAAAAGTGGCGCGGACCGACGGCCGAGGACGAGTCGAAATCCGATGGCGGCCGTTCCCGTCGCGCCGGCGAGGACCAGGGTGAGGCTCGGGTCCCAATTACCTGCGATGTCCAGGAAGCCAAGCACCTTGGCCGGATCGACCATCCGCGAAAGCGTAAGGCCCATGCCAAACAGCAATCCGGCGGCGAGAGCGGCAATGGTTTGACGCATTTCAGCCTCCGATCACGTGGCGGGTGACGAACACGGTGACCATTCCGGCGGCGAGAAAAACGCCTGTCGCCACGATCGAGCGCGGCGACAGGCGGGCGATGCCGGCAACGCCATGCCCGCTCGTGCAGCCGCTGCCGAGCCGCGCGCCGAAACCGACCAGCAAGCCGCCGCCAATGAGCAACCCGGTGGAGGAGGTTATCGCGATAGGCGGCACGCCTCCGGCCACGGCCGCATAGAGAAGCGGGGCGGCGATCAGGCCCAGGATGAAAGCCAGCCGCCATCCGGCATCACGCACTTTGGACACGAGCAGCCCGCCGACGACGCCGCTGATCCCGGCAATGCGCCCGTTCGTCAGCAGCAGCAGCACTACCGAATTCCCGATCAGGACACCACCGAGGAAGGCGGGCAAGGGTGTAAAGTTCTCCATGAAGATCGCTCAGCTTTTTGGGTTGCGGATGGCCGCGCAGCCGGTCTCTTGGAAGTAGTTGAGCGGGATTTTCAGATAGGAGACCCCATTGGCCTCGGGCTCGGGCAGCCGCCCGCCGCGAATATTGATCTGCAACGCGTCCAGTAGCAGGCCTAGGAACGGCAGCGTCCGGTCGCGCTCTTGGCGTTGCCGCACGAACTCCTCCTCGGTCACACCGTCGTGGAAATGGGTGTTGTGCTGGCGCTGCTCCGCGACCGTCGATTCCCATTGCGGCGCCCGCCCGCCCGGCTGGTAGTCATGGCCGGTGAAAAGGCGCGTTTCGGGTGGTAGCGACAGGATTTGGCGGATGCTGCGGTAGAGCGCGTGGGCATCGCCGCCTGGGAAGTCGGCGCGCGCCGTGCCGCCGTCAGGCATGAACAGCGTGTCGTGAATGAAGCCGGCGTCGCCGACGACATATGTTATCGAGGCCGCTGTGTGACCGGGCGAGAAGATAACCTTCGCCTCCAGTTCGCCGATGGGGAAGCGGTCGCCGTCCTTGAACAGACGGTCCCACTGCGAGCCGTCGGTCAGGAAGTCGGGGAGGTGGTAAATCTCCTTCCAGATTTTCTGAACGGTGACAATATGCTCGCCGATGGCCGTCGGCGCGCCGAACACCTCCTTGAGGTAGGGGGCGGCGGAGAAATGGTCGGCATGCGGATGGGTATCGAGAATCCACTCGACCGTCAGATCCTGGTCCCGCACGAATGTCACCATCTGCTCGGCAAACTGGGTGTGGGTGCCCCGGCAGGCGCGGTCGAAGTCAAGAACCGGGTCGATGAGTGCGCAGCGCTTGGTCGCGGGGTCCGCGACCACATAGGCGATGCTGTTGGTCTCCTCGTCGTAGAAGCCGGTCACCACCGGACGATTGTCAGCCATATTTACCTCCTTGCATGGACATTCCGCCGCTGGGGCGGGGTTTGGGGCCGTGGGGCCGCGTGTCGTTTCACGCACCCGTTGTCGTGTCGTCCGCTGGCGGAATGCCATCGGTGGCCGAGGCGGGTGCCGCGTCCCTGGCGCAGAACAAATCGTAGAGCAGGCCAATCACCCGCTCCGCTGGCTCGCTGCCCAGGCGGTAGTAGACCGTGCGCGACACGCGGCGGGTCTTCACCAGTCCCTCCGCGCGCAGCCGCGTCAGGTGCTGCGACAGGTGCGGCTGGCGCATTTCCAGCAGCCGCTCCATCTCCCCGACCGACTTCTCGCCCTCGGCCAGGGAACACAGGATCAGCAGCCGGTGCTCATTGCAGAGGGACTTCAGGAACCGTCCCACCTCGCCCGCCCGGCCTCGCATCTCAGCCATATTCATAATTGACTATGTATAAAAGCTGAATATATCTTCAAGGGGGTATTGCAGCAGGGAGGCTCGCATGGCTCACAGAATCAGGATCAGCTACGGCCTGAGCGTCGATACCGGCCAACCGACCAGGGAGGAGCTGGAACGCTTGGCCCAAGAGGGGTTCAAGACGGTGGTCAATTTGCGGACGGCGGGCGAGCAGAACCAACCCCTCTCGCCGGAAGCGGAAGGGGAGGTCGCCCGCAAGGCAGGCCTGGATTACCTGCACATCCCGGTCGCCAGCACGGACCCACGACCCGAGCAGGTGAACCAGTTCCGAGAGAAACTGTCCGAGCTGCCGGGGCCGGTGCTCGTCCACTGCGCCTCCGGAAAGCGGTCCGGCGCGTTCGCCATCCTCCAGCTCGCCGATCAGGAAGGACTGTCAGGAGAGGACGCGCTCGCCAGGGCGCGAACACTCGGGTTCGACTGGAAAAGTCCCGAGCTCGAAGGATTCATCAAACGCTACCTGGATCAGCACCGGTAGGGCGGGAGGTCTTCCCTGGCGAGGCACCGACGAACGAGTTGATCCATACAACCCAGGAGGAAGACATGATGTCATCAACGACAGAACGGGTCTCCGCCCATACCGCCGACGCAGTCAACCGTCAGATCGGGCGAGAGACGGAGAAGCGAGTGGCCCATTTCGCCGAGCATCCGGACGAGATCGTCTCACGCCTTCATGAGCTTGACCGCGAGTGGGACGTTGAGCGGACCCTTGAGGCGAACGCCTCCACGCTGGCGTTTACCGGCGTCGTGCTGGGGGCGACCGTCGATAAGCGCTGGCTGGCATTGCCCGCCCTCGTGACGGCCTTCCTCTTCCAACATGCCATCCAGGGCTGGTGCCCACCTTTGCCGATCCTGCGGCGGCTTGGCTTCCGCACCGCGTCCGAAATCGAGCAGGAACGCCAAGCGCTCAAAGCACTTCGCGATGTGCCTTAGTGTATGGCCCCCGATTTAGCCGACACCGGTTTTCGCCCACCCCGCGAGGCGCTTGGAGGTCCACTCGATCATTGACAGTCTGGAATCTCAGTGTTGACATGCGCCCCGCATACGACCTCATCGTCGCAGCCGGAGTGCCCCTATGATCGACCGTCGTTCGCTGATGTATGGCACTGGTGGGGTCGCTCTAGCCGCAATGGCAGGTTTGCTGAGCTCGGCAGCGAAGGCACAGGCTGCGCCGAGCCGATCAAACATGATCGTCCACAGGGGCTTTCCCCTGAATGCCGAACCTCGCCCCGAGATTTTGCGATCAGCGTTCATCACGCGTCAGCAAGATTTCTACATCCGCTCGCATGGCACAATCCCGAGGCTTGCCGCGGAAGGTTACAAACTCCGGATCGGCGGCCAAGGGACGAACACGCTGGAGCTGTCAGTCGATGACTTAAGGTCGCGCTTTCCCCATC
>JALZAL010000226.1 GCA_030948325.1 Candidatus Dormiibacterota bacterium | reverse complement strand
GTGTCCTGATACTCATCGACCATGAAGTAGCGATAGCGCGCGACCAGTGCGCCTTTCAGGGCCGACGACTCGTCCAAGGCCTGCGCCAACTTGAGGATAAGGTCGTCGAAGTCGAAGCAGAGCTCCTGGTGGTAAAGCTCATTTAGCCGCCTGTAGACCGCTCCGGCTTGTATATAGATCTCGGCCAGTTGGCCTGCCTCGTCATCTCGGCCGGTTCGCTGCCCGGCAGCCCAATCGAGAATCCGATCTGGCGGTACTGCCTCTTGCTTGGCCCGGCTGATGAACCCCTGGAGCATCCTGAGGTCTCGCCTCGGCACCGCTGGATAGAAATGTTTGGGCTTAAGCTCGTCGACCGCCGACCTAATTCGGAGCCACTGCTCGGCACGATGCGAGATGAGCCGAAACGAGGTCGGCAGGTTGGCGAGCCATCCAAGTTCGGCGATGGTCCGTCTGGCGAAGGCGTGGAAGGTCCAAATCGGATAGTCACCCGGCCCGAGTCGAGACGCGACCCGTCGGGCCATCTCTGACGCGGCTTCGGCGTTGTAGGCGAGCACTAGAATTTGCCCTGGTTTCGCCCGTCCGTCGCGCACCAGCCGGACGAAACGCTCCGCCAGGACGCGCGTCTTGCCGCTGCCCGGTCCGGCGACGACCAAGAGTGGCCCATCGCCGAACTCGACGATCCGGCGCTGCTCCTCGATCAGGGTTGGGTCGTTGTCCGTCATTAGTCCAGCGGGATCTCCCGAAATCTCGTGTCCTGCTAATTCCACACCAACCGCCAGGCCTGGAGCAGGTGCTAGAGCCCATACGCTGACGGGGCGACGCCGCGCAGTAAAGGCCTACGCTGCTTTCTCACCCCCCGAGGAAGTGGGGAAAGTGGGTCAACAGAAACTGGATGGCCCCGGCGGCCGATGGCGCGACGGTAGCTGCTGCGGCGGCGGCCTCCAGCACGCCTTTGATCGCTGTTGCGCCGGCGGCGAGCGTTGCCTGCCGAGGCTTTGGCGATGCCAGTTGCGCGCTGAGCGTGGCGAGCTGAGCGCGTACATCGGCCAGGTCGTCCGGCGCGAGAGCAATCTCCGGCAGACGCGTGGTGACTTGCTCGACCCATTCCACGACCTGTTCGCGCTGATCCGCCTCAATGAACTGGCCGTGCTGCTGACTCTGGATAGTTCCCACCTGAATCTGAGCATTCTTTACGTCTCCGGTAAAAGTCACGCTGTTATAAGCAGGAAAGTGGGCCGTCGGTTCCGCAGGCTTGTCCCGTGCCGCCTCGACCTCACGGATCCCATCGTGCGTGAGAACGACCGGCGCTTGGTTTTCACCACCGGCCCCGTACCCTTTGATGAGCCCCTCATCTATGAGGTACTGCATTACGTGCAGAGCCTCCAGGCGGGGAATCTCAAGCTTGCCCGCGATCGTGTAGGTGTCCTGCGGGTTCATCGTGGATGGCCCGGCAAGCTCGTAAAGGAGGTTCATAAACTGGAGGCGCCAGCGCTTCCAGTCGTCAACCGATCGTAGCGGAGTACCCATCGCCTGCTCGGGAAGTGAGGCTTGCCATCTGAATTGGTTCGGAGCTTCGTCCGTTCCGACCCAAATCTTAAGTCGCTGATCGTAGTGAATCCCTCTCCAGACAGACGCCGCTCGATGCCAGCCATCTTCTTGATATGAATCTTCCGCAAACGGCTTCGCCGGGAGACCTACCGTCCACCGTTCGCCGACCCTCGCCCAAAAAGCCTGTGCCTTGTAGGGCTTTCGGTAGTAAACGTGTACCAGCATCTCTTCGGTGCTCGGGTCATAAGACGCATCAAGAGCAACCGGTACCGGTAGGTGAATTAGGAGGTATGTCGCCTGAGCGTCCCAGTGAAGCCCGAGGTAATCGACCGACCACTGGCCGACCGGCTTTTGCAAAGCCCATGCGGCTCGGATCACCTCACTCTTGACTGCCTCCGGAACCTGGCCAATGCCACCGCCGGTAAGCCGATGAACCAGATATCCGGTCTGATGTCGCGGCAACGCGACGAGGAGGGGGTTACCCCACAGCATGTCTTCGGTAAGATCCTCCGACCACGCGAGCGTTCGCATCTCCGGAGGCCAGAAGGTCCATTTCCCAAACTCGAAGCTCTCACCCCGTGCCCAGCTATCGAGGAGATTCGCAAACTGAAATTCGGTCATAACGCCTTCGAAAACCACCGGCGCCTCTACGATGGGGTCAAGCGCCCCGGGCTGCTCCAGAGTCGTTGTCTGAAAATGCGCCACTAGAACATCAAGCCATCGGTCTTTTCGCGGCATCGTCAACAAGCGGAAGGCGACGGTTGGCCAGAGGCCCCGATGACCGGTGACTTGCTCTCGCGCCCTGCTCAGGCCGTCCGGCCAGTTTAGGTTCACGTTCAGCATTCGATTGCCTCCCAGCCTAAGAGTTTCTCTGCCGCGTTGGCCCGGCCGCATGAAATGACCGCGGCATCCCTCCGCCGGGTGCTGGCCCGTCTGCGGAAACTGGAGCGAATCGCTGGTAACGGGGACGAGGAATCACTACGGCAGGCGCTCGTCATAGGTCAGGATGAACCGCATCGGGTGAGGCTAATGAGACCGCGACCTGCCCTTTCCGGACGCGACTGCAGTTACGCGAGTCAACCTTTCGCCGTGCCGGCGGCTGCGGTTGGATGAGTTGCCTGCGGCCGACCCACCTGGAAGCGACCTCGTCCTAGGGGATGGAAGCACCGATGCCCGCGCAACACGGCGCGCACCTTGGCTTCGCGACTGGCGATTTCAAGATCGGACGGGAGCTCTCCCGACAAAGCAGCCGCGGTTCGCGGGCTTGAGCGCGCCAGCGCGTAGAGGCAGAGTCGCAGAAGAGCCTCCCCCTTGGGAGCTTCGGGGAGCGTAGCGAGGCCAGCAATCCAGCCATCTCCACGAGATGGGCTCGCGGCCAGCAACATTTCGGCCGCGAATTCTCGCTCGGTTACCATCGTCGCGATAACCGGCAGCACGTTCTCGCTGAGCATCTTCAGACCGGCTTCACGGGTTGATCGGGCGGCAGTAAGGAGCGGCTTCCTAGCCAGAACGACGCCGCCGACCACGACGCCGAGTATCAGGAATTGGATGTGCAGCGGCAACCGCGCAAACAGTCGAATGAGCGCTTCGCCCGTTGCGAATCCGGCGCGCAGCGTCAATTCGCCGGTGGCGGCCATGGCCCACGACTGCACATCGGACTCTCCCATCACTCGTCCGGCGAGCGCGATACCCAACCACTCGGCTAACGCATCCACGTCGGCAGTGTCGCCGTAGACGGCGCGTAGGAGTGCCTTATCGCGCGTGAGGACCGGCGCATTCAGCATGAGGGCGAGGATCGCTGTTGGCACATCACGGGAGCCGGTCGCGCGAAGTTTGTCGATCCGAGCTGCCTCGTCCGGTTGTAATGGTCCTGGGGGAACCGTGACAAGTCGCAGTTTCCGTAGGTAATGGCGCTCGAACAACCGGCGTCCCTCGGCGGGACCGATGAGGTCGCCTATCCACTCGGGAAGATGCCGCTCCAGTTCTTTTGCAACGTGGTCCGCGCAATAGAGGCGCAAGCCGCTGTCGGCGGCGTCCAGCAGCGCCGTTGCTTTTCGAAAACGAATCGCGCGGCGTAGATCATCACGCAGGACCATGGCATCGACCACCACTGGCCTGACGGCCATGGCCTGCTTCATTGTCAGGACCAGCGGTCGCCCGACCGAGCCGATCCCAGCCGGGAACTCGCCGGTCTCGGAGGGCGCAAGCGGTGCCACGGAGGTTAGCGGTCGCAACGGGCGACGGCGGTACGGGCGGTCAGCATCGACCATCGGGCTCTATCCTCCCACAGGTTTGACACCGGTCAAAACAACCCGCTCTTGGGATGACTCCAGCTGCTCCGTCGTCGGAAGCACGAGGGCAGGCTAGATGGCCATCGCGACAGCTGTATGTCAAAGTTCTTCGCATGGAGATCCCGGAACGGCTGGCAGCGCGCGTCCAAGAGGCAGTGTTGCTAGCCCAGGATCGAGTGATCGAAGCCGTGAGGGTCTACCTGGAGGCCCGAGGCTACACGCGGGTTGAGGTTAACCTCGGCAGGCGTCACGGCATTGACATTGAGGCCACTGGACCTTCGGGTCGTTTTATCGCGGAAGCTGTCGGCGCTTACCTAACCCAGCCAGAAGACACCAACCACTTCAACAGCGTCTTAGGCCAGATAGTGCAACGGATGTCGGATGCCGAGGCGAACTATGCCCTTGCCCTTCCCTATACGGACACGTACCGTGCCCTGGTCGGCAAACTACCAACACTTGCCTGGCAGCGCCTCGGCCTGACCGTTCTGTTCGTGAGCCACGACCGCGAGACCTACCGCGTCGTCGAGCACCGTCCCGCCTGATTCCCGCATTCGCCACAAGGCAGTAAACTACGCCTACCTTACTTGCTAAGACTGCCGATCTTCCCTATAATGGGGCAGTACTTAACAGCTAGATGGCGTTCAAGGAGGAGCTATGCCTGTTTCTGTTCAGTTCGAGCCGCCATACACAGCGGCAGACCTCGACTTTGGTCATCGCTTGCTGGAGCAAGCCGCAACCCTTATCGCCTCGCACCCGTCGGATGACGCGCTGTCTCAGCATATTCGGCAAGCCGCAACCCGATCCCAGGGCGGGCCGCTCATGAGGAAGGTCGCAGAGTTCAGTTTGGCCAAGGGTCGTGGCCCGACTGGCCAGGAGATTCAGCAAGAACTTGGCGGCCGCGTCAACGGCATGATGATGTCGCTCAACAAATTTCACGAAGCGTCGGGTACGCCACGAATCGTCATTAACGAATACCAAGGCGACAGCGCCTCGCCAACGTATGTCATTACCGATCGAAACGCTAGGGCAGTGCTTCGCGTAATCGGGCCGGATGGCAAGCCTTCGTAGGAAGCCCAGCACGAACGTAGAGACAGAAACGGCGAGCTGGTGGGAGAGTGCCAGCTCGCCGTGATTGGAGGACGTAAGGAGGGCGCGAGAGGGTAATGTCTCGTGCCTCTCACCGACAGGTGGGCCGCGCTTCGCTAGCATCGAGGTGATGTTCGACCGCGCGGCGGCGATGAAGCTGATCGAGTCGGAAAACTGTCCATGCAATGACTGCATTGGGCAGCTGACATCGGCCGCCCGCAGTCTCGGCGGCTGGGGCTTCTGCAAAGCCTGTCGATGTGCCTGGAAGGTTTCAACGATCGACGGCCACGACTACGCCACCACGATCCCCTCTCCGGCACACGCACCCCAACCATCGAGCAAAACTAAGCGTTAGTAGAAACTGATGATGGTGAGCACTCGCTATAAGTGCCCCGGACGGCCGCGTCGGACACTCCAGAGGTTCACCATGTCGGATTACCGAAAGTTGCTTGCGCCCCGCTGCTGGTCGTGCGTCATCTCGTCGTTTACTGGCGCGATCCGAACGAGACCGAGTGGCCTCAGCGCGGCTGGATCAACATCGGTCTGATCTCCAACCACGACTTCGCCCTCTGAGACCTTGGTTGATCATGCTGGCAAGCCACCTGTCCCGTCGCCGTGGCAAACGGTGCATTCGATCGGATTGGGTCGGCAGACGTGACGCTCGGCATCGAAATGGTCGAGACGTTTGTCCGCCGTCGCCAGAGTGCGTTCGATACCTGATCCTCCACAGCGGGTGCAGCGATTGACCCCTTCGGGGTCCTTCAGGCTGGAGCCGTAGCCGTTGCACCAGGTGCAATAGTTCATGTCGTGGTTTCCTCCCTGCCAGCGGGCTATCGCCCACCAAGCGCTCCAAAGATGTTAGTGAAGATGCTCTTGATCTGACCTCCCAAAAGGAGCAGTACGCCGATGACGACCACCGCAATCAGCACCAGAATCAAGGCGTACTCCACCATCGCTTGACCATCTTTCCGTTTCTCCATGGCTCCCTCCTAACCTGACTTATCCCTTGCTACTACTCGATCCCCGGCTTCCGCTGCGCCTGAGCGAACTCCGATCGATACGTCGTCTCGAGCTGACGAGCGCGAATCATTTGCCCAGTGTCCCGATAGGCC
>JALZAL010000207.1 GCA_030948325.1 Candidatus Dormiibacterota bacterium | reverse complement strand
CCGCCGCACAGAGCGATCGGCCACGGACGAAGATAAAGCAAGCCATTACGCCAGCCAGTATAGCGACTGCTCGGTCACCGGACTTGTAGGGCGGCAAAAGTCCGTCCGCCCTCTGGGCGGGCTTGCTTCCAAGGGCCCTCCGGTCCAATGGCTAGTTGAGGAAGGAGCCCAATGGTCTCAGCACTATTCAATCTGGATGGAAGCCAAACGCGGGCACGACTCTAAGGTGGAAGCCGTCCGCGCTCACGTCACCAGGATTGGCGACATACCGACGGCCTAAGCCCGGCGAGGCTTGAAGAACTGGTTTGGTATCTCGGCGATTGTTCCGGTCACGATCTCGCGTCAGAGACAACCTCACTAACTAGACGAAACGCGGACGCGCGTACGTGACGAGCGGGCCGCGGTCTCGGAATCCAACATTTGTCAGGATGGGTAAGGATGTATCCGTCCGCGCCCTTGTGGTCGCGAAGAGCCGGCCGCGTTGCCTAGCCTTCGCAGTCCGGTACGCGCTGGTACGGCGGCAGGGTGACAGCGGCGGTTAGATACGCACAGCGTCCATCAGCGGAGTCCCTCCATAACGCAGCACCGACCGGCATCTCGCCCAAACATGCCAGGACCAGTCCGCCTCGGCGGAGCGGGGATTTCAGGTAATCGGTTCGCTCCGCAACAGAGTTACGCAGGCGTTCCGCCGGCCAATCCTCATGGAGGACCTGCAAGGCTGACTCCACGTCCTTCTTGTCTTTAACCTCGCGCACGACCACCTCTGAGTTGATCCGGGGCACAGTGACCGGCAGTCGGCTCCAAAGCATTCGCGACTCTTCCTGCAAGACGAGGCGACGCTCCTCCAGTCGCTGAGCTAGATGACTGGCTATGGTCGATGGTCCAATACACCAAGAAAACGGTCGATTGCGTTGCCGGTAGAACGAGAGAATGCCCTCGATTCCTGAGTCGATCTCGTCGTCTGCCCACTTAGCCCACGCGACACGGCTTCCCCCCTATCCATGGTGGTGGCAGCCCAGTACAAGGCATCCGCCCGTGAAACCAGTTCAAAACCCGGAGGCATCCACTCCGGCTCGAAGTCGTATATCTCGGCTTCTGCCATCACAGCTATATCAGGCGGTGGCGCAGGTTCCACGTCCAGCTGAGGATCCCATCTCCTCGGCATCCGCGTAAAGCTCCAGCCAGCGGATTGGCACTCTATGAGTGAAATGCCAACCGCCCGCTCGAAGATCCCAGAATCTACAGCCAGCCTCGTTCAAATGGCTCAGGGAGGAAACGTCGAGGCCTTCACCGAGCTGGTCCTCCGCTACCAGGACATGGCGTTCGCCGCCGCGCTTGCCATGGTCGGGGATTTCGGGCTTGCGCAGGACGCCGTGCAGGAGTCCTTCTTAGCCGCCTATTTGGACCTGTCGAAGTTGCGGGCTTCGGAGGCCTTCGCCGCCTGGATGCGACAGATCGTGCGGCACCACGCAGCCCGCCTGTTGCGGAAGCGGCATTTCGAGACCGTGTCCTTGGGGACAAACGATCCGAGCATCGTGAACCCGATGGTCTCGCTCGAGAGTAAGGAGGACGCCCGACGGATTGTGGAAGCAATCGACGCGCTGCCTCCGGTCGAGCGCGAAGTGACGATCCTCTATTACCTGCGAGACCGGCCACAGCGGGAGGTCGCGGCCCTGCTCGACCTGCCGGTCACTACCGTGAATAACCGTCTCCACGCCGCTCGAAACAGATTGAAAGGAGAGTTGCTGCCACTCATGAAAGCCATACTGTCGCGTCATGCGCTGCACGGCAATTTTGCGGACCGTGTCGGCGAGATCATTCGCGTCGAGGCGGGCCACCTTTCACAAATGCTCGCCGAGCTGGGCGCTGGGACCTTCAGCGATCGGCTCATCGAGACCGGGATCAAGGTCCTCGACCTCCTCTGTCCCATCGGCGAAGGTGGAACGGTAGGTGTGCTCGGAGACGTGGGCGTGGGCAAGCTCGTGCTCATCGAGGAACTCGCGCACAACCTGGCGCGCACGCCGGGCTTGATCTCGGTCTTCACGTTCGTACGCAGTCCCGACGAGGTGGAGCTGGTTCGTAGCGTTATGCCGAAGGCAACAGGTTCACTGCCGACGATTTATCTCGCGCTCGAGGACGCGACCGAGCCGGCGCTGACCGAGGCGCAACCATATCTGGATGTCGCGGTCTTCATGTCCCGCCAATTGATTTCCCGGGGAATCTATCCAGCAGTGGATCCACGTCGGTCATCGTCGCGATTGCTTGACCAGGCAGTCGTCGGCCCCGATCATATTGAGGTCGCGCGGCGGGTCCGCGAGGCGCTGGCACATCTAGACGACAGGGGGCCTGCTGGTGAACGGGCTCGTCGCATCCAGAACTTCCTCTCGCAGCCGTTCTTTGTCGCCGAACCCTTCACCAAACGCCCTGGGACCTTTGTACCGCGGAAGCGGACCATCGAAGATTTCAGGGCTCTGCTCAACGGCACCTACGACCAGCTTCCAGAGGAGGCGTTCCTCATGTGCGGAACGCTTGACGACGCGATCGCCCGCGCCCAGCCAGCCTCCGGGGAGAACGCGTAGCGGTCGTCCGCTTCGACTCGGAACGGGTGATGAGGACCCACGGTAGCGAAGGCCCCGCACTAGATCAGCGGAAGAGGTCCTCCGACCGGGAAGGGCCTAGCAAGGTCAATTTCGGCACACGGCCCACAGATCTTGGAGGGCGTAAGGTGGACAAACCGTCCCAGGCTCGGATCCGAGAGCGGTCGACCGCACAGGGTGTGATCGTCGTTTGCAAGATGGACAAAGCCAGCCAGTAGCACCTGCCGATTTCCCACTACCGGCAAAGATACCGGATGGCAAGACGAAAAGGGGACGTGAAATGGACACGTCCAGCAACCCACTTACAGCGACTGGAGGTGATAGATGAGCTGATTGTTCGTCAGTTGGTCTAAGCGACGGTTCGTATTCGAAAACCGATCACTTGACTCTTAACAAGCTATTCCTAGTCGCGGACAGAATCGGCAGGGGACGGCCTGGGTCGATGCCCTCTCGAGGGCAGTGGCGGGGGTGCGACGGGAACGATCCGTCCCTCGACACCGCCAAGGGTGCCGAGCAGCGATTTTGAAGACCGCGGAGCCCACCTGAGCCCATGCACCCCCGTGCCGGCTGAGCTTACAGAACGGCGTCGATCTTCTGGCGCAGGGTGGACTTTTGCTGGTAGCCGACGATTCGCTGCGCCGGCTTGCCGCCGCGAAACAGGATCAGCGTCGGGATGCTGAGGACCCCGAACTTCGAGGCGGTGTTCGGATTCGCGTCGACGTCGAGCTCCGCCAGGGTGACTCGCCCCT
>JALZAL010000200.1 GCA_030948325.1 Candidatus Dormiibacterota bacterium | reverse complement strand
CGACTTGCTGCGGCGACGTGTTGTCGCCATCGATGCAGGACAGATTGCAAGGGACGATCGTTCAGGCCGATACCATGATGAAGTTACGAAACCTCAAATTCGCGCTCAATAGCGCCTGGCAGAGCTTCTGGCGGAACCTTGCGGTCAGCTTGGCCGCGGTTCTCTCAATCACGCTCATCCTCATCCTTGCCGGCGTCAACCTGCTCGTCGGCCACGCGTTCTCGCAGGTCGTCGATGGCTTCAGGCTGAAGGTCAGCGAGATATCCATCAACGTCGCCGACGGGACACCGCTTCAGACCGTCTACGACTTCCAGGGCCAGCTCCGATCCGACCCTCGAGTCGTGAGCGTCACCTTCATCACCAAGGACCAGGCGCTGTCGACGTTCCTGGCGGATCCGAACAATGCGGTGTTCGCCCAACAGATTGCGGGTAACCCCCTCGACGCCAAGCTCGAAGTCCGGGTCGCTGAGCTCAAGGACGTCGCGGCCATCGACGTGATGGGTCGAAGGTGGTCAGGCGTCGATCCCACCGACCCGACGAACTATCAGGGCGCCTTCGTGAATCGCATGCTCGAGCTCTCGCAGTGGCTCGGTCTGGCCGGCGTCGGGCTGATGGCGATTCTCGTCGTCGTCTCAGTCGTGATCGTGATGAACACGATTCGCACAGCGGTCTACCACCGTCGGAAGGAGATCGAGGTAATGAAGCTCGTCGGTGCGACGGAATGGTTCGTGCGCGGGCCGTTCGTCATCGAGGGCATCATGACGGGGCTCATCGCGGCGGCCATTGCCTTGGGACTCCTCGTGATTGCCTACCAGCCCGCGGTCGAGCGATTTCATACGGACATCGTGTTCATTCCCCTCACTTATGACCCTGGTTTCATCTCGAGCCTGGCACGCGATCTGCTGCTCGGCGGCGCCCTGCTTGGCGCGCTCGGCAGCTATATTGGCGTCCGTCGTTTCGTGAGGCTGTGAGCTTGAAGCAATCCATGGCTGCCGTCCCGCGCGCGCTCCGGCGCTCACGCGTGGTGGCCGCCGTCGTCATCGCATCCCTTCTCTGGATTCCCTCAGCCATCCAGACCGCCTCTGCGATCTACTGCTATACCGGTGACCCGCCGGCTGTTTACCAGGCTTGCCTCGCATACAACCAGGAGATCGCTGCGCAGGTGAGCAACCAGCATCAGCTGCAGAACATCCAGCACCAGATCGCGAACGCGCAGACGCAGATCGACGCCCTCTACAGCCTGATCAAAAACCTCAACAACCAGATCGCCGCGCAACAGGCCCTGATCGCCCAGACGCAGGCGGCGATCAACGATCTCGATCGCCGCATCCGCTTGGCTTCCGCAGACCTGACATTTCTCGTGGCGCACTTGAGCGAGCGCGACCAGCTGCTGAACCAACGCCTGAGGTTCGTCGACAGCCATGGCGCGATCAACTATGTGCAGCTCGTGCTCACGGCGGGAACCTTCAACGACCTCGTGAACCGGATGATCGGCGCCCAGCAGGTCGTTGACTCCGACAAGCGTCTTCTGGACGACCTTCATCAAGAGCGCTCCCAGGTGAGCCTGGCAAACGCCGCCCTCGGCGTTCAACGGAACCAGGTGTCCTACCTGCTCAAGCAGCAGAAGGTCACCATCGCGGACTTGCAGAACAATCAGGCCACCCTGGCCGCGGCCGTCGCGTACCAAACGCTGCTCGAGGCTCAGCTGGCGGCCCAATATGCGCAGCTGCAGGCACAGCGGGCAGCGATTGACCAGCAGGTTGCTCTGCTGGCACAGCAGTACCAGGCGGCCGCGGCCGCCGCCGGCGGTGGCACCGGCCAGTTCGAGTGGCCGGAGCCGACCTGCGGCCATTCGTGCATCAGCCAGGGATTCGGCTGCAACAGCTATTGGTTCGAGCAATACGAGCCCAGCTGTCCGTACCCGCATCGCATCCACACCGGGATCGACATCGCCGGTCCGTGGGGGACTCCGATCATCGCTGCGGACACCGGCGTGATCTACTTCTATCCCGGCTACTACGGCTACGGCAACTACGTGATCATGATCCACGGCAACGGATACTCGACCCTGTACGGTCATACGGCATCGTTCGCCGGAGGCCTTCACAGCGGGCAGATCGTCGCGCGCGGCACCGTGATCGCATATGAAGGGTCGACCGGCAACTCGACGGGCCCACACTTGCACTTCGAGATCCGCGTCAACAACATGTGGCAGAACCCCTGCAACTGGCTGGGTTGCTGAGCTTTGGGATTCGCTAGTCTGCTGACATGAAGCTCCGCGCTGCCCGTTGGGGTGGCGCCTTCCTGGCCGTTGCTGTCCTCAGCTTCGTCTCAGGCGTTTTCATCGATCAGACATTCTCGGGTTCGCCATACCTTCCGTACTTCGCGCATCACTCCGTCGGCCGGGTAGACCTTACCGAGCTCGACCAGGCCATCAAGGTGATCCAGGCCAACTACGTCGATAGTCACCTCGACGCGAACAAGCTGTCTCACGGAACTGTGCAAGGGCTGGTGGCCAGCCTCGGGGATCCGTTCTCAACCTATTACGACCCCAACCAGTTCAAGCGGCTGCAGGATTCCTTGCAGGGCCAGTACTCGGGCGTCGGCATCTACCTCACATTCAGCGCCGGCTATCCCGTCATAGCCGGGACGCTCCCTGATTCGCCGGCCGCCAAAGCTGGGCTCCAGGCCGGCGACCAGATCATCAAGGTGGACGATAAGGATATGAAGGGCAGCACGGCGGATCAGGCCACGGCTGTTATCCAGGGACCCAACGGGTCGAAGGTCACGCTCACCATCTCCCGCGGTAGCACCACTTTCAACGCGACCATCACCCGAGCAGAGATTCACGTGGCATCTGTGCGCTCGGCGGTGATTGGCAACCAGGTGCTGTACGTGCGCATCTACCAGTTCGGCGCCACTACGTCGAAGGAGTTCGCGGATGCCCTGTCTGGGGGGCTCCGTGGGGCGAAGGGTGTCGTTCTCGATCTTCGAGGCGATCCGGGCGGCTACATCTCGGCCGCCGATGACGTCATCAGCCAGTTCGTCACCACCGGAGAGACATTCGAGCTTCGCGATCGCGACGGCAACGTGGAGCGGCACGATGCAACGGGGCCGCATACGGCGGCGTCGGTGCCGCTGGTGGTGCTCGTGGATGGCAACAGTGCGTCGGCCTCCGAGATCGTGGCCGGTTCTTTACAGGTACACAACCGCGCCAAGCTGGTCGGTACCACGACGTATGGCAAAGGCTCCGTGCAGCTGGACTTCGTGCTCAACGACGGCTCCGACCTGCATCTCACCATCAAACGGTGGTATCTGCCAAACGGAGTCACGATCGATCACAAAGGATTGACGCCGGATGTCGTGGTCGCCCTGCCCAACCCCGACGATGCTTTCGATGTGGCAAAGCCGTCGCTGGGCTATGCCAAAGACACGCAGCTCAACGCGGCTTTGAAGGCGCTCGCTGGGTAGACTGGAGCATCCCGAAGAGGGCGGTTAGCTCAGTTGGCTAGAGCGCCTCGTTTACACCGAGGAGGCCGTTGGTTCGAGTCCATCACCGCCCACATACGTCCCTTCTCAGCGCTCCCGCGAGGCTGACCAACGCTCTCGCAACTTCCGGCTGGCGACGTATCGCACGGAGCGCCCAGCGCCCTCCTGGTCGAACAAGCCATCGTGGCGGAGCCGCTGCAGGTCCTGGGTTGCGGTTGGACCGGCGATCGCGGCATTGCTTCGATAGTCGACGTTGGTCAGCGGCAACCCAAGCAATGCATGGTCGAGCGCGATGACGAATCGTTCGGGATACGCCTGTTCACGCGCCAGCTGCTCGCAGAAATCGTGTCGAGCGTATGCAATCTCAATCCAGCGCCGCCGCTCCGTGGCCTCGAAGATGTGTGCTTCGATGCAGAACTCGACCCACGCAGAGGCATCGCGGTGGGGATCGAAACTCCGCCCCTGGACCTCCTCCAACGCTGCGTAGTACTCGCGCGTATGTCGCCCAAGGTATGGCTCGATCGAGACCAGCTCGGGACGAAGGAGCCCCTCCTTTGCGAGCACCAGGGACTGGACGATGCGCGCCACCCTTCCGTTTCCATCACGAAATGGGTGGATGGATACAAGGTTTAGGTGCGCCATGGCGGCCCGGACCACCGGGTGTCGAGATAGATCGCGCGACGCCAACCAGCCGGCCAATTCGTTGACCAGTCGAGGGACCTCGCCTGGGGAGGGGGCCCGGTAGGGATCTCTGCCAAGGCCGCGGGTCACGATCACCGGCCCGTCGCGCAGTCGCCCCGGGCTGGCCTGGGGTTGGGGGTGACAGACAAGGAAATGCAGCTCGAGCATCGTCTGCGGTGACCACGAAAAGCGACGGTCATCGGCCAGTACGGCGACCCGGTCCATCGCCTGGGCGTATGCCGCGATGATTCGCTGGGTCTCGTCAGATGCGCCTGACGGATGCCGGCCAGCCAGGATTTCGACGGTGTCCTCGAGACTTGCGCCGTAACCCTCGATCGACGTCGATCCAACCGTCACCTCGGCGGCAGCCAGGCGCCGTAGCGCACCCGTCCACGGCTGCGCGGAGTCGCCCAGATGCTGCGCCAGGTACCGACGCACTTCATCGAGCTGCTCGAGGCGACGAAGGATCGCGGGTGATTTGGGCGGCGTCGCGTAAATCGCCATTGATGCAGTATAAGCGAATAAAGGATTATTCGCCTAATCATTAGCGGCTTTGCCTGCGGCGTGCCGATTCGGCAGGATCACGGGCGTGTCGCGCCGCTCGATACAATCATCCGCCGTGCCGAGATAGCTCAGCTTGGTAGAGCACCGCACTGAAAATGCGGGTGTCCCCAGTTCAAATCTGGGTCTCGGCACCAGCTTCGTTCTTCGCAAGAATCGGCACTGACGCCGGCGAGAGATTCCCCCTGACTAGTGCACGTAATCGGCCGCGAGGGTCACCGCGAACAGCGCCACGCCCAGCAAGCCTGCTGAGAAGCCGAGCCACGCCGTGAGATCAGCCCTCAAACGCGACCAGTTGTTGACAGCTGTCGCCATGACCAGATAGAGGTAGCTGAGCTCCGCCCACATGACGAAGAAGTGGATCTGCCCAACTCCACTCCAGTGGAACGGCACCGGCATCGACCAGTTGACGAGGTCCAGTCTCGCCTGCACTAGAAATGCCGTCATTGCGGTCGTGAAACCAAGCAGAAGGTAGAGGGGCAGTCGCTTCCAGGGAATGCCATGCGCCAGTTGAAGCAGCACCAGGAAGCCCGCGACGTTGACGGCGGGAATCAAGAGCCCATCACCCAGAATGCCCGAGTAGTACGCGAAGACGGTGTGCTCGTGGCCCTTGTAAGAAAGGGAGAAGGCCCACTGGTACCCGAAGAGAAGCGCCCAGCTGACGGCCGCGGGGACAATCGGCAGCCAGCCCTGGTGTCGCGCTCGTCGGACGACTGCCACCATGGCTCGCCGATGGTAGCCGATGGAACCCCCGAAGGGCGGGCCGGCCTGGAAATGAGACGCTGCTGTAAATTTGGCTGACATGGCTCTGACTGGGCAGCTCGAGCTCAAGGGACCGATCAACGGTCGCGCGACCGAGGTGTTGACGGACGAAGCGCTTGAGTTTGTCGCCAGTCTGCAGCGGGAGTTCGGTGATCGCAGAGTCGAGCTGCTGAGAAAGCGTGACGAGCGCCAGGCTCGCCTCGATGCCGGCGAGGTACCGGATTTCCTGACCGCTACGAGATCGGTGCGGGAGTCCGAGTGGAGGGTTGCCCCGCCGGCGAGAGACCTCCAGGACCGGCGGGTCGAGATCACCGGGCCCACCGACCGGAAGATGCTGATCAACGCTTTGAATTCAGGGGCGCGTGTGTTCATGGCCGACTTCGAGGACGCCAACACCCCGACCTGGGCGAATCTTGTCGAAGGCCAGGTCAACCTGATTGATGCGATCGAGAGGACGTTGGACTTCACGAGCCCGGAGGGCAAGGAGTACCGGCTCAATGAGAAGGTGGCGACCCTGGTGGTTCGGCCCCGAGGTTGGCACCTTGAGGAGCGGCACCTCCAGGTGGGGGGGAAGCCCGTTTCAGGGAGCCTGTTCGACTTTGGGCTCTACTTTTTCCATAACGCGAAGCGCCTCCTTGACAAGGGAAGCGGGCCGTACTTCTATCTGCCCAAGCTCGAGAGCCACTTGGAAGCGCGGCTGTGGAACGACGTTTTCAACTCTGCGCAGGACACCCTCGGCGTCTCCCGGGGGACCGTCCGGGCCACTGTCCTCATCGAGACCATCCTCGCCGCTTTCGAGATGGAGGAGATCCTCTACGAGCTGCGTGATCACTCGAGCGGCCTGAACGCCGGGCGGTGGGACTACATCTTCAGCATCATCAAGAAGTTCCGGAACCGTCCGGAGTTTGTGCTGCCCGACCGAGCGCAGGTGACGATGACAGTGCCGTTCATGCGCGCATACACAGACCTCCTCGTCAAGACGTGCCACAGCCGTGGTGCGCACGCAATGGGAGGGATGGCGGCTTTCATCCCTTCGCGGCGCGACGCCGAGGTCAACCGCGTAGCGCTTGCCAAGGTCAAGGAGGACAAGGATCGCGAAGCGCTTGCGGGATTTGATGGGACGTGGGTTGCTCACCCCGACCTGGTTCCGACGGCCACGGAGGCGTTCGATCGGGTGTTGGGCGAGCGGCCGAATCAGCTTGAGCGGCAGCGGCCGGATGTGCAAGTGACGCCGGCGGAGCTCATTGATGTCAAGGTACCCGGAGGCTCGATCACCGAAAGTGGGCTGCGCGCCAACGTGAGCGTCGGGATCCAGTACATCGAGTCCTGGATGCGCGGAGTGGGTGCCGCCGCGATCAACAACCTGATGGAAGATGTCGCGACAGCTGAGATTTCGCGCTCGCAGGTATGGCAGTGGATCAGGCATTCGTCCCGCCTGAGCGAAGGCTCGACAGTCAGTGCCGACCTGGTTCGCGAGATCGCGGACGACGAGCTGGCACAGGTCCGTGAGCGCATCGGAGAGGGCCTGTGGGCAAAAGGGCGCTTCGCCGAGGCGCGCGAGGTCTTCGAGGCGGTGTCGTTGTCGGAGTCGTTCCCGGCCTTCTTGACCCTGGTCGCGCAACCCTACATCGACTGACCGACCGAGCCCCTTAACCGCCTGGGTTGCCGCGGCTCCGCACCTTAGCCTGGGCCAGGGACGGCAGAGGGATGCCCTGCCACCAAAGGCGGCCCAAGCAGGTAGCGGGAGAGGGAGGGGCCGTAGAGGGAGTGAGGACCCGCGTCGGGGGCCGGCGGCCGGGCCAGCGGACTACGGGCCGACCCTTGGGGTGGCGGGCGGCTTGCCGGGGAGTCGGCGCCACTGGCGGGGTCCGACACCGTTGTTCGGGTTGCCTGGCACAAACGCCACCGCCGAAGGCTTGACCATGCAGTTGTCCTTGCGGACCACGCTGCGCTCGCCACCCTCGTAGTGCTCGATCACGACTGTCCGCTCCAGCACCGCTCGCACACGAACCTGCTTGCCGTTGACCATCGCGGTGAAGCCGCCGCTGACCTCGTGGTTGAGCGGAGGAACGATGCTGGCCAGCGAAACAAGCTCGACGATTTTGCTCATGTGGTCGTTCCTTGGGCTAGGCGGCTGCGAGCCGCCAATGCGGGCTGACAGCACACAATTCAGGTCGATTCGCAGTTTACCAGAACATTAAATGAACCCGGTTAGCCGGGCCGGCAGCGCTACGCGGCGGAGCTGTGTTCCTGCAACCGCAGCTGGCGAGCGGCCTCACGGCCACGACGGGCGGCTTCCTTGCTGGCCATGTGACGCACACGCAGCTGGCCGGGATCGACCATCAGCCGGCGCCGGTTGATCAGCTCTTTCGGCTCCCCTGGCGCCGGTTCCACGACCACTGTCCGCTCGAGGACGGCGGTTACCCAAACCCGGCGGCCGTCGACTTCAGCTTCGAAGTCGGGCAGCAGCTCATCGTCCTCGTCCATCTCAACCGTATCGAGGCGCACAAGCTCAACGGGGCTCTTCAACGTGTCGACTCCAGGCTTTCGGTTTGAAACCATGCTCATATCCCAGATACCCGATCACGAGCAGAGCCAAACCCAGCGCCAGCCACGGAAGGAGGTGCGCTGGAAACAAAAGGAACACCTCGCGAATCCGGGGTCCCACCCGGCGTCCGAGCTCCAGGAAGATCGCGGCCCAGATCGCGGCAGACAAAAGTACGCACGGTACAAAAACCCTGTAAGGGACCCCGAGTATTCCAGACAGAGCGGACAAAACGATCCGCATCCCGGGAATATGACGCCCGATGATGATCGCCCAGGGCCCCCAACGCTTGAAGATGGCCTCGGCGCGAACGAGTTTTGCTTCGGTCACACCGATATATCTCCCAAATCGCTGGATGAACGGCCGGCCGTACTTCCGGCTGATGGTGAGGTTGCAAGCGCTTCCCAGCACAGCTCCGGAGACGACCGCCAAATAGGCCAGCGGGTAGGGGATCGCCCCAGTCGTGGTCAGGTATCCGCCGTAGGCGATCGCGGCGTCACCCGGCGCCGGCAACGGCACTCCGAGCTCCTCGAGGAAGATGACCAGGAACAAGCCGCTCGACTGGTGCTGCAGGACGAATAACCGCACGGCGTGCGTTAGAGGCCGCCACCAAGTCGGTTCCTGCAGCCAGCCGGGAAGGTTGTCGGACAAGGAGAGGGCTAGTGCCAGCATGGTTGCCCGGGGTGCTCGGGCGGCCCGATTATAGGTGCGGTTATGAGGCTTCTCGCGGCTGGGACTGGGCGGCGGCGAAGACCGATTCGGGAGATCCCCACTCAACTGGCGATCCGAAAATAGCGGCGAAGTGCTTGGCGTAGTCGCGCGCAGCAGTTTCTGTGTCGACCCGCAGGCCGGTCAGCGCCTGGACCGAGGTCGGACGCTTATCCGCGTGTCCGCAGGGGACGATACCGTCGAAGTAATCAAGGGCGGTGGTCAGATTCAACGCGAAGCCGTGGCTCACCGCTGATCCATTCAACTTGATCCCGATAGCGGCCACCTTTTCGCCACGCGACCAGACACCCGTGAAACCACGCCCGCCACGCTCGGACTCTATCCCGAGCTCGCTCAGGTAGTCGATCAAAGTTTGCTCAAGCTTCTGTAGGTACGCGGGGATCGTCAGCCCGAAGTGGGCCAGGTCGATGATGGGGTAACCGACCAATTGCCCTGGACCGTGGTAGGTCGCCTCCCCGCCGCGATCGGACCAGATCAACTCCACACGTCGCCGCTGGCGCTCGCTTTCCCCCCAGAGCACATCGTCGGCACTGGCCGCCTTGCCCATGGTGAAAACGTGAAGGTGCTCGAGCAACAGTAGGGTGTCGGGCGCGCGGCCCTCTCGGATCGCCGAGACGATCTCCGCCTGAAGGTCCCAGGCGTCGCGATAGCCGGTGCTACCCAGCCAGCAGGCTCTTACGTGCTGGGACCTGTTCATCAGCGTGATATGACGATCGGACGAGTGGCCCTGCTTCGACGTGCCCGAAACCCATGGCGAGCGCATGCTCCTTCAGCCGAGTGAACTCTTCCGGCCGGTAGTAGCGCACGACCTCCGCATGGCTCTTGGAAGGCCGTAGGTACTGTCCGATGGTGAGGACGTCGATGTCGTGCGCGCGCATGTTGCGAAAGACCTCAAGCAGCTCATCCTCGGTCTCGCCGAGGCCGACCATCAGGCCTGACTTACTGACAAGCTGAGGAG
>JALZAL010000188.1 GCA_030948325.1 Candidatus Dormiibacterota bacterium | reverse complement strand
CCCTCGAGGTGGGCTCCTCTCTTGCGCAGGATGGCGCGAAGTCGGGCGTGGGCGCGAGGGCCCGCCACTCGAAACTTCAGCTCGCATTCGACGCTTCGGTCCCGAGGACGATGATGCGGACGCCGCGGTGCCACGCAGCCAGATTACCGGTCGGAGCTGGGCACCGCTTCTTCTACGCCCCGCTTGTGCTGGATACCTACTAGCGCTGCGGGGTTGGCCGGGGTCGCCCCGGCCATGACTTTGTCTGTCCACCGCCAAATGCCGCCTGGACAGATGCGTCATAAAACAAATCACATCGATATACCGGAATGGAAGCAGGCACGCGCGAAGCGTCTGCCGATGAAGGAAAACCATCCGGGTTTTCCTTCATACGTTTACCCTGCGGCAGCCCGGTAACGTTCAACCGCGTGAAACCTGAAGACCTGGTCGCCCTGCTGAGCGATGGGGTGCCTGCCGGCGGGGGTCGATGGGCCGACCTCGGAGCCGGCGACGGCGCATTCACACTTGCCCTTGCCGAGCTGCTTGGCCCGGGCGCGGAGATCACCGCCGTTGATCGCGACACGGGAGCCCTGCGGCGCCTGGCGGCGGCAATGGGAAAGAGGTTTCCTTCGGCCTCAATCGAAACAGTGGGTACAGATTTTACGCACCCTCTACACCTGTCCGGCCTGGACGGCGTTGTGATGGCCAACTCCTTGCACTTTGTGCGCGACAAAGCCCCTGTGCTGGAGTCGGTTCGCGGACTCCTGCACCCCGGCGGCCGCCTGATCGTCGTCGAGTACAGCGCCGACCGTGGCAACCCTTGGGTCCCGCATCCGTTCTCTTACTCGATCTGGGAGAGGCTCGCAGCCGGCGCCGGCTTTGAGGGGACGCGCCTCCTGCGCACGATGCCGAGCCGCTTCCTGGAAAGCCTCTACTCCTCGGTCACCCACAAGCCACTTGCATCCAGCGCTGTTACGGGGTAATGTTGTAATCATGGATGAAAAAGAGCTCGGTTCGATCAAAGGTTGGTTTGGCGGAAGACTCCCGGACGGCTGGTTCACGGGAGTAGAAGTAACAGTGGAGGACGACCAGATCGTCGTCCTGGGTACTTTGCCCGAGACCGGTCTCCCAGCCGGCGCCTCATCGGAGGAGAAGGAGGGCGCGGCCGCGGGCCGCATCGCAAGGTTTCGCGAGGAGACCAGGGGCCCTCGGATCGGCATCGCCCAGGAAGCAGAGGAGCGCTTCCATAAGTACGTGACGTGGGGCGCACGCTTGGGAGGCGTCACCAAGCGCTTCAATCCAGGCGGCGGCGGACGCTCGGAGGGCAACCGGCGGGTCATGATCGGGCGCGGGTGGCGCGGGCGCGGCCGCGGACGTCACGGTTCGGGTCAGCCTGCGGGCACTCAGTCGACGTCGAGCGAATCACAGGCTTTCTGACACCAGTACGAGGCCGACCCCGCTCCGGCGGGGTCGGTAAGCTGCCAGACAGATGGGCATGATGCCGCCACAGGGCGGACCGCCGACGATGCACTGGTGGATTGGCCGCCGGAAGCAGCCCGACTCCGGGCCTGCGAACAGCGGACTCAGCGGCGATCCGATAATCGAGGGACCGCCCGAGGACCAGAGCCCTAAAGACCTACGTAGCCGGTGGCTCAGCCTGAAGCAGTCGGTCGTCGGCACGAGCTCTGCGCTGCCGCGTGTTCTGCGCCTGGTCTGGGAGGCGAGCCCGCGAATCACACTCGGCTTGTTTGCGGCGACTGTCGTGGCAGGCGTGATTCCCGCCGGGGCCGCTTACTCCTCAAAGCTCCTGGTCAACTCTGTAGTGCGGGGCATCCTCATCCACAACACCCAGGTTCCAAACGTGGTGAGGTTCCACGATCTCGATCCCAACCTCCCAACCGGCGGGCCGAGCTTCACGGCCGTCAACATGATCATCCTCATCGCCGTTCTGCAGCTGGCACTCTTCGCCATCACCGCGTTGCTCGGCACCATCCGGAACATCACACAGCAGCTGCTTCAGAACTCAGTGGCGATGCGAATCCAGTTGATGGTGATGGAGAAGGCGGCGTCACTCGACCTTTCCTTCTACGAGGATCCGGCGTCCTACGACCTCCTGCGGCGCGCCCAAACCGACTCGATAAACCGGCCCGTGATGATGATCTCGACAGCATTTGGGCTGGTTCAGACTCTGCTGACCTTCGCCTCGATGATCGCGGTATTGATCGTTGTCAGCCCGATCCTCGCGTTGCTGGCGCTCCTGTCGCCGATCCCAGCGTTCATCGCCGACACCCGATACGGCTGGCGTGGCTACAACATCGCGCGCTGGGGCTCGCGATTGCTGCGGCGCATGACCTACCTGGTCAACCTGGTCACGACGGACAGCTACGCCAAGGAGGTCAAGCTCTTTGGCCTTGGCGGCTACTTCATCGATCGGTACCGGATCATCGCCAATACCTTTTACGCGAGCCAACGAGCCCAGGTCGCGAGGCGATACATCACTGGGTTCGCCTGGGGCAACCTCAGTACCATCGCCACCTCGCTGACGTACCTGTATGTTGCGCTGCAGGCTGTGGTGGGCCGCCTGACATTGGGTGATCTGAGCTACTACACGATTGCGGCGCAATCGGTTCAGAGCTCCATTCAAGGCATCCTCGGCGGGTTCTCAGGGATGTACGAGCACAACCTCTATCTCAATAACCTGTACGAGCTCATGGACGCGCGGTCCTCGATGCCCGTGACCGCGACTCCGGTCAAGGTCCCGCGGCCGATGCGCGGTGAGATCAGGTTCGACAACGTCACGTTCGCGTACCCTGGCGCCGAGAAACCTGCTCTGACCGAGCTCAGCTTCACGGTGAAGGCCGGTGAGACGCTGGCCGTCGTCGGGCGGAACGGCGCCGGCAAGACAACCCTCTTCAAGCTCATATGCCGCCTTTATGACCCAGGCGAGGGACGGATCCTGATCGACGGCATCGACATCCGCAACTTCGATCCTGCCGACCTGCGAGCTCAGATCGGCGCGATGTTCCAGGACTACGTGACCTACCAGGCAACCGCGTCCGAGAACATCGGATTGGGCAATGTGTCCGATATCGGGGATCGCGAGGCGATCGAGACCGCGGGCAAGCAAGCCGGAGCCGACGAGCTCATCGCGGGGCTTCCGAGGGGCTACGACACTGCCCTGGGGAAGTGGTTCGACTCCGGTGTCAACCTGTCGGGCGGCGAGTGGCAGAAGGTCGCGCTCGCGCGAGCGTTCATGCGCGACGCGAAAATCCTGCTGTTAGACGAGCCGACGTCTGCGCTGGACGCCCAGGCCGAGTACGACCTGTTCGAGCGTTTGCGCTCCCTGACCAAAGGGCGTACCGCGGTCTACATCTCACACCGGTTCTCAACTGTGAGGCGGGCTGACCGCATCGTCTTTCTGGAACACGGAAGGCTGGTGGAGGAAGGGACGCACGAGGCCCTCACGAGGCTGAATGGTCGGTATGCGCGCCTGTTCAGGATGCAAGCCTCGGCCTATACAGGCGAAGACGTCCTCCCGGAAGTAGAGGAAGCACTGCCTCCCCGCTAGGGGAGGTTTGCTAATCCTTCCCCGCAAGCGGGGGGCGCGCATTAATTCAAGACTCCTCCAAAACGCGCGGGAGGGCCCCGGAGGTGGCAACCACCGTCCGCACCCAAACCATGTCCCAGCTCGCCGCTGACAAGTCGGGTACCTTTCCCCGCTATGTCAAACCGTCGCTACGCCCTGATTGGAATCCTCCTGGGCGCCGCGACGACAGCCGTCTACCTGGTCGGCTCCGGTCGATCATTCGGCTACGACGCAGCCGCGACGATGGCCAGCTTCGTAGCCACCCCTTCGCTGTGGGACGCGTTCGCCGTGCGCTCAGTCCTACCCACCATCCCACTGACGGCTGTGGCGTCCAATGACCAGGTTCTCCTATCGCTGGTCAGCCATGTCATCTACTCCGCAACGGGCACGCGGAGCGAGTTCGTGTACCGCCTGGTGCCGGCACTCGCTGCGGGCGCCACGGTCGGTCTGGCGGGGACGGTCCTATCCAAGAAGTTCGGGACGCTCGCCGGTGTGAGCGCTGCCCTATACATCGCAACCGACCCTATTTTCGTGGACAACAGCCGCGACGTCCGCGGCTACAGCCTCGCGACCTTGTGCGCGGTCGTGGCGACGATCATGCTGGCCGGCGCGGAGCCGCATGGATCACCTCGGGGCCGGTCGGACTGGCCGCCCGAAGGCAGGGTGGGGTGGACCCAATGGCGCTTGCTCGCCTACGGGCTGGTGATGGGCCTGGCGATCGCCGCCCATGCGTTCGCTGTCGTGGTGCTGGTCGTGCACATCGCCTGGATTGCGACCAGCCGGTCGCTGCCCCGGCTGGCGCAGCTCGCGCCGGCATGGCTGGTGGCTGCAGTCATCGGGATTGCCGCCAACGCCAATATCGAGATGGTCGAGATTGTCCAGCACGGCTTTCCGCCGAGCCTCTTCTACCCGACCTTCCCACGCGACCTCGTGTTCTTCCTCCTCGGCGCGCCGGTCCTGCTGCCGATCGGTCTTTGGCTCAGCACTGCAGCCCTGGGTCTATGGGCGCAGCGGAATCAGCCGTGGTTATGGACAGCAATCGCGGTGATCGCAGCGGTGGTCGTGGTGCTTTGGCTAGGTCTCCAGCCAGCCTACCTCTACCCTCGTTTCTTCATCTTCCTGGTCCCCGCCTGCGCGTACCTGATGGCCGCCGCGATCGCGCGCTGGAAGGTGCTGGCTCCTGTCGTGCTCCTCGGAGCCGTGGCGGCGGCAGTGAGCCAGGCCACCGGCTACACGGAGGACCCGCTAGCTCTCCCGCAGGCCGCCGCCGTCGTCGAGCGCACCCACGCGACCGGCCGAACTGCATGCGTCATCCATTCGGATGAGCAGGTGCTGGCGGCCTATACGGCGAATTTCAGCGTCGTGACCGACGCGAACCAGCTCAGCAGATGCGATGTCGTGGTGGTGGTGAGCTGGGGAATAGACCTGTCACTGCGCGACCTGGCAGCGCAGGAGTTCCCCCGGAGGACTGTCCTCCGGGCCTACTACCCGGCTGTAGTTCTCGAGCGTTAAGGAGCCCCGGCCGGAGATCCTTGGGCCGGGGACTCCCTGGGTTAGGCGCGCAGGTGGTTGGGCTGCAGGACTTTGACTGCGCGACCGCGCATGCGGTCGCAGCGCCAGCAGAAGACCACGGCGTCGATCCCCCACGGAAGGATCCCTTGGACCAGTACCTCTCGCTCACTACGATGTAGAAACCAGCAGACGATGAAGCTCATGAGCCTGAAGAAGCTAGCACGCAGGTGCCGACAAAGCAAAGTGGAGCTTGTTAAGACTTCGTCACATTCGGCGCAGCGGGCTCAAGGAGCCGTTAGTTAAGGCTCCAAGGGCGACTTCCGTCTCTACATCTGGTCGGTCTTAGCAATCTGGTCGATCTTCGCAGCGAGGATGAAGTCGTTTTCCGTCAGACCGCCGGCGGCGTGGGTCCATAGCTGGACGGTCACCGAACCCCAGCTGACCAGCAGGTCGGGGTGATGTTGCTCGGCCTCGGCGACGCGTGCGATGCGATTCACAAGGTCCACCCCGGGCATGAATCCATTGAATCTGTACGTCTTGGTCAGCCGCAGATGACCGTCCGCCTCCTCGACCGTCCACCCCTGGACCTGGCGCAGCAGCGGTTCGATCTCGGCTTGGGACAGGTGCGGGCTGCCTGGCTTGCAGGCAACGCAGCTCCGGTCCTGGAGAGGGGTCACATCGCTCGGTGACATACGCGAAGACATCGTAAGCCGCGCAGGTAAAATGGTCCCCCCAACGGGCGGCTAGCTCAGTGGAAGAGCGCTCGCCTCACACGCGAGAGGTCGTTGGTTCAACCCCAACGCCGCCCACCACTGGCGTGAACCGCCGCCGAGGCGATGCGGGAATAATGCCAGTGGTGAAGAGAGCCCTCGTGACTGGCGCCGATGGCTTCATAGGCCGTGCCTTGCGGAGCCGTCTCGAGGCGGAGGGCACGCGAGTCTTCGGCCTCTCACGAAACGCACGCGGAACCGACACCATTGCCGTCGACCTGGGTCGCGACCCGAATGTTCAGCTTGACGACATCAGGCCCGATGTGGTTTTCCACCTTGCCGGCCGCGTCCACGCCATGGACAGGGGCCCGGATCCGGAAGCCGAGCACATTCGGGTGACGGTGCAAGGCACGCAACACCTGCTCCACGCGGCTGCCGAAGCGGGCGCAAGCGTCTTCGTATTCTTCAGCAGCTGCGCCGTCATGCCCGAGGGTTCCGCCTCCGAGCTCGACGAGACCACGCCGCCCGCTCCGACGACGCCGTACGGTCGCGCCAAGCTGCGCGCCGAGAAGTTGGTGCTGGCGATGAACGCCAAAGGCGGAATGAGGACCGTATGCCTTCGGCTGCCAATGGTTTACGGCCCCGGGCACAAAGGGCACCTGCCGCGAATGATCAACGCGATCGAACGTGGTGTCTTTCCTCCGCTGCCGCGATATCCGGGCAAGCGCAGCCTGGTGCACGTCGACGATGTCGTCGCCGCTGCCATCCTGGTCGCCCAACGACCTGAGGCCGCCGGCAAGGTCTTCATCGTCGCCGAGCCGCGCGCCTACTCGTCGCGCGAGATCTACGAGATCATGCTGGAGTCCTTGGGCCGGCGGCCGCCCGGATGGCACGTACCGAGAGCCGCGTTGGCGTCGATCGCAGTGGTGGGCGACATTGGCGAACGGCTTGCAGGCTGGAGGTTGCCGTTCGACACGAACGCCCTGTCGAAGCTGTCGCGACCTGCAATCTACAGCGCTGCGAGGATCGAGCGGGAGTTGGGCTTCAAGACCGCGAAGAGCTTTGCGACTGCCGCCCCTGACCTGGTTGCCCAGCGCATAGCCTCGTGATCCTGGCGTTCGTTCTTGCCGCAGCGGTCGCACTTGGGGTTGCGGCCGGAGTTGCCGTTCTGATCGCTCGCAACGCGTCGCGGCTCGGGCTGCTCGATGTCCCGAATGAACGCAGCTCTCATCCTTCGTCGATTCCTCGAGGGGGCGGAGCCGGCATCGTGGCTGGAGTCGCTGCCGGCATGGCCGTGCTCTGGGCATTCGGAATCCAGCCCGGACGGGATCTCGGGATCCTCGTCGCGGGGGCGGGGGTGATTGCCGTCCTGGGCGCCATCGATGACCTTTACTCCATCCGCGCTCGCTATCGCCTCGCAGTACAGGTGCTGGTGGCAGTCGCCGTGGTGGCCTTGATCGGCGATGTGAAACGACTCCCGCTCCCGCCGCCATTCGACATCGGGCTCGGCTGGTTGGGCGCGCCGTTCGCGGTCGTGTGGTTGGTCGCGATTACGAACTTCTACAACTTCATGGACGGCATCGATGGGCTCGCTGCTGGGCAGACGATCGGGAGCTGCGCCGGCGTGGCGATCGCCGTTTGGTCGGCGGGAGCGCTTGAGCTCGCCCTGGTGCTGGCTGCGGCGACCATCGGATTCCTGCTGTTAAACCTTCCACCGGCGCGCCTTTTCCTCGGCGACATCGGCAGCACCTCGCTTGGATTCGCAATCGCGGGCCTGCCACTGCTGGCGCCTACAGACCAACGCCCGGCCGCCCTTTTCGGGGTTGGGATCGGCCTGGCGCTATTCATCCTTGACCCGCTCGAAACTCTGGTGAGGCGCCTTCGCGCGGGGGAGAGGCTGGGGACAGCCCATCGGGGGCATTCCTACCAGCTGCTCGCCTCGACTCGGGAGCGCCAGCCGGTGGTGGCCCTGGCCATCGTGCTGGCAGGTCTTGCTCTTTCGATCGGGGGCGGGTTTGCGTATCGAGCCCAGTGGCTGGCTTGGCCGTTGGTCGCAGTGGCTCTTGTCGCCTTCGGAGTCGAGCGGTTCCTCGCCGGCCGCACAGGAGGAGTTGCCCCTCGCGTTTCCCGGTGAGATGCCGGAGGCGAAGCTCATGTTTGCTAGCATCTGGGTTCGTCCCGTCGCCGGCGATCACCAACGCGGCCCCGTCGTCTAGTGGCCTAGGACGCAGCCCTCTCAAGGCTGAGATCGCGGGTTCGAATCCCGCCGGGGCTACCAAACTGACCCAATTCGAACTGGTGTCCGAAAGAATGGATGCGAACAGGTCACGGTACTCGGTCCGCTTGATCTCGCGGTCCCCGACCCAGATGCCGGCGAAGACGGCCTCATTCCACATCGCCCGCTCGCGCTCGTTGGCGCGGAGGTAGGCCTCGGCGATGTTGTCGATGATTGCGAAGGCGCGCTCGACCACCGTCGGCGCGAGCTGCAGATCCGCCTCGGGCTGGGCCGGGGCGCTGAGGGCCTGGGTTTCGGTCGCGATGCGATCCTGCTCGCGCTGGAAGGCATTCATTTCGAGGCCGCCCGCGAGGTAGAGGCGCAGGAGACGCTGGCCTTCGTTGTCGAGCTGAGCGATTCGCTTCTGGGCAGCCGCCTTCGATGGGCCGAGGGTGGCGAAACGGCGGTTGACCTCCTCGGTGACGAACCGTCTGATCTCGGCCTTGCGCTCATCCGGGATGAAGACTCGGAAGTAGTTGGCCTCGACGAGCCGCTCCAGCTCGTCGGCCGGCATGTAGGGCTGCTCGCAGGCGGTTCTGCGGAGGTGGCGGCCGAGGCAGAAGAAGTAGCGGTACTGCTGCCGCTTGACCTGCATGTCGGTCCAA
>JALZAL010000174.1 GCA_030948325.1 Candidatus Dormiibacterota bacterium | reverse complement strand
TTGCGGGCATGCCGCCATCGGGCAAGTCCGCGACCTGGCAGCAGATCCACATCATTCGATTCGCGAACGGCAAACAGGTCGAGCACTGGGCCGTGATCGACCAGCTCAGCATGCTCCAGCAGCTCGGGTTCGCAGAGGCGCCCGGCCAGCCGGCGGAGGTCGCGCGGTAGGCCAAGGCTTCGGGCCTCCTTCTATCGCGGGCCAGACCGGCAGAGAAAGCGCTGCGGAGAGCCTGGTCGCCGACAACATCGTCACGCGGACGGGATGTCGCTGGCACCACGCATGCGCGCACTGAACGTGGGCAGGCCCAGCACCAGTCGACCGGTCAGTAGATCAACGACGTCGTCTCGCGCCCCGACGCGGACGACCCGCATCTCAAAGCGACGATCGACACTCTGCCCGTGTTCGGGGCCGCCGCAACCGGATTTCTTGCTTTGAGAACCGAACCATCAGTACCTCTACTACCAGCATCGTGATGGTTCGATCCCGAAGGAGCTATGGGTCGGCTCTGATGAGTACTGCCGCGGCTTGGTCCGGGCCAAACCGGGCGTGAGCCGCTTCTGGTCCGATCCACGCCCCGCCCGTCTGGCCTCGAGGACGTAGCCGGCAACGATCGTCAGCCAAGCGGGACGGCGCAGCACTCGCTCCAGCTCCTGTGGTGTCAAAGGAGGTCATGCCGCCTTCATCTCTCCGGCGCCCATCCACGAACATCTGGGTCATTGGTCTCGGATGATCATTGGTCCGAGAAGTCCTCTGGCCCGGAGACCATGGACGGTAGTGGGCCCGCGAAGTAGTCGATCGAACGCGCGACGCGGCCACCTCGGAGCTCGCTGATGGAGACCACGTACGTCACGCCTTCCCCAGAGCGCATGAGACCCTCGGCGACCCACACCTCCCCCTCACCGGTCAGGCGGGTGAGCTCGAAACTCCCACCAGCGCCGTGGCCTTCCTCGAAGGCCCGGACCACGTCACGCCCGGAGAGCCGCTCGCCCGTCTGAGGAAAATCGACGACGAGGGCCTCGTCGCGGAGATGGTGCATCGCGTCCAGGTCATTCGCCTCGGCCGCGGCCCAGTAGCGCTCCATCAACTCGCGATTGGTATTCATCGATCCATCTTGCGGGTGGGACGCAACCCAAGTCTAGCTCGACGTCTCGGGGCGGCATCCCGCTCCCTCGAGCGGGATCCGGATACTTATGCCATCCGCGCGCCCGAATCCTGTCGGGCGCGCCATCGACCAGTCAGACATCGGGCGGTCGACTGCGCGTCGTCGGCGGGTTGGACCGAAACCGGCATGGGCGTCGGCGCGATGTTGAGTCGCATCAATCCCACTCCAACGCTCGAAAAGTCTAGAATCGGGATCGCCCCGATAGGGCAACAGACTCTTTCCGTTTTCGGAATGAGCATCTGACTCATTTCGGGATGGGCACCTGACTCACCCCGATTCGGCGGCCGACGGAGGCCCGCGTACGCTCAAAACGCGGCTCGCGAGGCCTGATTCGGGCGCCTGACTCTGGATCAGGAGATCGAAGGTTCGAATCCTTCCTCGCCAGCCACACCACAAGATTTTGTGGTCGCCGGTCCGCCGGGCCGCTACCTGTTGGGTCCCCTCCCGTTTTCCACCCGGGCCTCTTGCGATCTCGGACACCTGTCCAGAAATCAGGTGCTCATGTTTTGTGCTTGGGTGAGCCCGATGAGCACCTGACTCTTGCGGGAATGGGCACCTGACTCGTTTGCAGCGATGAAGAGCCACGACCCGCCGGGTACCGCGAAATCGAGAAGATCGTGCGTGGGGGCGTTGGTGGTCGGATCAAGCGTCGAGAGTCAGACCAAGAGGCGTCAGTGAGCACCTGGCGCACGACGACTTTGGGCAGCGGAGTAGGCTGCCGTTGGTGGGCATCCCGAGCGAAGTGCCCGGGGATAGGGTCGTTGAGCACGCCACTGTAGAAGGGCCGGGTATGTGATGAACCGACGCACCCTCGGATCCAGAGGTCCTGCAGTTTCGGCGCTTGGGTTGGGCTGCATAGGCATGACCGGCCTGTATGGCCCCGCGGACGATGCGGAGTCGATGCGCACCCTGCATCGAGCGCTTGAGCTCGGCTGCGACTTCTGGGATACCTCTGACGCCTACCGAAGACCTGCTAACTGAGCGGCCCGCGCACGGCATTCCACGCTCATGCCACAACACTTGGGCCTATCTGGTTCGTAAACAGCAGGTCCTCGGTTCAAATCCGAGTGTCGGCTCCACTCCCCTCGTTTGTGCTCAGGAAGAACAGCTAACTGTTCGAATGGGCCGATTCGGGGCTCGAAGCTTGGCGCCGGGTGAGTGCGCCGGGTCTGCTCGGCGGTTTCCCCCGGATAGGTCGTCATTGGTCCCGCCCGTCATAAGGAACCAGCGAAGGGAGCGGCTGCGCAGACGCCGAACCTGGGTCGCCGATGGCTACGGGGCCACATGACCGAGGCCGTCCGCCATGTCACCCAACTTGTCGGCTGGGCCCGGCGACGATCCCAAGCCGATGGACCATGGTTTCGACGGCGCCGAAGACGGGCTTCCGACGCCCATCGAGATCGACGAACCCCCATGAGGTCTCCAACGGGCAGTCGGGCTGGCCGCACGACCAACACACGGGCGGGTCCTGGAACATGAACAGGATGAGCTCCTCGATTCGAGGGTCGACGAGGAGGAACTCGAGCGCCTCCGAGAAGTAGCGGGCCTGCTTCTCTGGGGTGTGTGCTCCGCCGCCCCAGCTTCGTCGCCACTTCTTGAGGAGGTGGCCCGCAGAGTCCTCGAAGTCCTCGGCCCATGACTCCGTCGGCAGCTTCGCAAACGCCGCCGCCAGAGGTCCCGGCGAGGCCGCGAGGAGTCGGTCGCGGTCGGCCTCCACCTCGGAGAGGTGCCTGTAGCCTAGTCGCCGCAGGTATGCGTCGAGTTCGCCTGGCACCGCGATGTCGCCGCGCGACGGGAAGCCGATCTCGCAGACCACGACAGGCCGCCCGCCACCGAGGCTCCACACGCGATCGATGATGGTGTGCCAGGACTCGGGCCCGCCATCCTCCCAGCAGCCGGGATAGGCGTCGACGCCGACGTAGTCCAGGGACAGCGCCGCTCCGGGGCCATAGACGTACCCGTACAGCTCGGCGGTCGACTCCCCGACACCGAAGGCATTGATGCCCAGCCGGACATCATGCGAGCCCTGACGCAGTCCGTCCGCGACGTCTGCGACGAACCGCGCAGCCGCAGGCAGTGTCCGCATCGGAGCTCGGAACTGCCAGATGTTGAGCTCGTTGCCGATCTGCCACGATCCGACCAAGTCGCCCAGAGCTTCGGCGATCCCGGCACCGGCACGGCGCCATGCAAGCGACCAACTCGCCTCGGTGGGGTCGCCGCCCGGAAGATCGGACGGGAACGGGCTGATGCCATGCAGCTGGAATCCGGCCTGCACGCACGGCGCCCACAACGCGCGGAACTCGTCCACGCCGGCGGGATCGGGCGTGCCATCCGACAGGAGGGTCCTGAACTGGACCCGGAGCGATGAGACTCCGAGGCTGCGTAGATCCTCGGGCGATGCCGTCCCGGGCAGCGCCATCATCCCGATCCTCATCCCTTGAGACTCCCTGCAAGGATGCCGCCCTGCAGCCGGCGCTGGGCGAAGAAGTAGAAGACAACCAGCGGCACACTCACCAACACGACGTGCGTGAACACGAAGTTCCAGCGAACCTGGTTGATAGCGCCCGACGAGACATACCAGAGGCCGAGCGGCAGCGTCTGTGCTTCACGCCCATTCAAGATCAGGAAGGCGCTGAAGAACTCCGTCCACGTGAGGATCGTCAGGAGCGTCGTGACCGAGATGAGCGCGGGCGTCAGCAGGGGGAGGATGATCCGGAAGAACACCCCGTACTCGCTGCAGCCATCGATGCGGGCGGCATCCTCGAGCTCGACTGGGATCGTCCGCACGAACCCCGTGATGATGAACACGGTGACGGCTATCATGCCCGCCACGTAGACGACGACCAGGCCCGGCTGCGTCCCCTGGAGGCCCATCACACGGAGGAGCGCGATCGACGGCACGATTGCTGCCGGGACGAGGATCCCGGCGATCGCGACGAGGTACATGACCTTGATGAACCGGGACTGACTGCGTGCGAACACCCAGGACGCCATTGACCCGAAGATGAGGCACGCGGCCACGGACACCGCCGTGATGACTAAGCTGTTCCAAAGCCCGTGGAAGAACCGGCTGTCCTCAATCACGCTCGAGTAGTTCTCGAAGATCTGCCACTGACGCGGCAGCTCGATCGACAGCAGCTTGGCCTCCCCCAACGGTTTGAACGACGTCACCACGACGATCCAGATCGGCACCAAAACGAAGAGCACCGCCGAGACGACCAGGATCGTGGAGACGAGCATTCGGCCCCACGAGATGTGGTGCCTGCGACCGGGCCGTCGCACGTTGCTCACAGCTGTACCTCCCGGCGGCGCAGGTACACGATCAGCGGCACCGAGGCTATGACGATCAGGACGAAGACCACCAGGTTGATCGCGGTGGCCAGTCCGAACAGGCCGTTGGCGAACTGCTGGTAGAGGGTCATGTTGAGCACCGTCGTGGCCCGTCCGGGTCCGCCGCGCGTGGTGGCGAGGACGATGTCGAAGGTCCCAATGGACCCGATGAGCGTCAGCACCAGATTGGCGGTCATCGCCGGTGCCAGCAGGGGCAGCTTGATCTTGGTCACGACCTGTCGGCCCCTCGCCCCGTCCACGCGCGCGGCCTCCTCGAGCTCCGTCGGCACGGCCGCCAGCCCAGCCAGGTAGATGAGCATCGTGAAGCCGACGCCCTTCCACACCTGGATCAGCGCGAGGACGATCAGCGTGAACTCGCGCGACCCGAGCCAGGCGATGGTGACCGGGGCGCCCATCAGCGTCGAGAGCGCAGCATTCAGCGTCCCTTCTGGCGCCAGCAGCCCGCGGAAGACGTAGCCCGCAGCCAACGGTGAGATCAGGACGGGGATGAAGAAGATCGTCCGCAGGATCCCGTTGAGCCGGGTCGGCCGCTCCAGGGCGAGTGCCAGCCCAACGCCGAGGATGTTCTGCACCACCATCACGACAACCGCGAATACAAGGGTGGTGCCGACAGCGTTCCCAAGGGTGTCGGTATTCACCAGGCGCTGGAAGTTCTCCAGGCCGTTGAAGCGGATCCCCTCCCTGTAGACGCTCCAGTCGGTAAAACCCAGGCCGAGGTTGAGGAAGTTGGGCAGCAGATAGAACCCGGCAAGGAGAACGATGGCGGGTGCAACCAGTACGAGATCGCTTCGGCGCAGTAC
>JALZAL010000167.1 GCA_030948325.1 Candidatus Dormiibacterota bacterium | reverse complement strand
GCCGAGCACCGTCCGCGCGAACGAGGCTCGATATCCACATCCGATATCGGCCACGCGCTTCCCTTCGAAGGTCGCAATGTGGCGCCGCATCTGGCGCGACGACAGCCAGACGCCGAACCGATCCACGACACTCGGATCTTCCCACTGACCGAATGAGGCCTCGCGCACTCTATTGCGTGCGTAGGCGGCGTACGCCCTCGATACGGAGACTCATGGCATGGAGAATGAGAATGAAGGTGAAGGACAGGAACGCTCCAATCACGAGGGCGAGCCCGAGCACGCCCAGGTAAGGGATGCGATCCGTCGACGATAGGGTCAAGTCGGACCGGACATAATCAGACAGCAGCAGTCCAGCCAGACCGAGGCCGATGACGAAAGCCACTCCAGAGAGCAGGACTGTGCGCGTATAGGGGAACACACGCAGCCACCGCCGCCTTGCCGCTCCCGTGTAGTCGTGCAGCACCTGTGCCAGGCAACCGACATAGAAGCTCTGTAGGCCGAGGGTGATCAGAGTGAGGCCGAGCAGCATCCAGTGCAGCGAGAAGTGCAGGCGGCCGATGCTGAGAGGGCCGAGGCTGAGCGGCACGGTGAGAAGCAAACCCAAGGCCAGCAGCAGCAGGCCTGGCTTGAGGGTGAAGAACTCGGCGCCGTAGACGAATGTCGCCTTTAGATTGATCCACGCTGCATGGAAGGGTGAGAACCATCCGGCGCGTTTGTGATGGCTCAACCTCCCCTCGCGGTCCCTCAAGAAGCGAACCGGAACCTCGGCTGTACGAAGTCGCATGTGCACCGACTTCAAGACCATCTCGGAGGCGTACTCCCACGACTGGGACTGAAGGTCCATCCGTTCGAGCGCGTCGCGGGTGATGCCCCGCATACCGCAGTGGATGTCGGAGAACCGGCTGGAATACACAACGTTCAATACCCATGTGGTTAGTGGGGTCCCCAGGTATCGGTGAAGTCCCGGCATTGACCCGGGTTCAATGCTCCCTTTCCAGCGCGAACCCATTACAAACTCGTAGCCCTCGTGAAGGCGGTCGACGAACGGCTTCAGCTGTCGGAAGTCATAGGTGCAGTCCGCGTCACCCATGAGCACGTAGCGTCCTCGGATGTAAGGGAGGGCGTCGATGTAGGCGCGCCCGAGGCCGCGTTTGGGAACACGAAGGACTCGCGCCCCGCGCGCGACCGCTCTCTCCGACGTCCTGTCAGAGGAACTGTCAACGATCAGGACCTCTCCTCGTATGCCCGCTGCCAGCAAGCCCTGGTGGCACCAATCGACGAAGTCGGCAATCGTCTTCTCTTCGTTGAGCGCAGGAATTACGATCGACAGTTCCGGGTCGGCCTCATCAATGCTCGGAACGAGAAGCCGGACACCTTCGGTCTCTTCTGGATCGGCTACGGCAAGTTGCTGTGTCACTGACAACTGTCCCTCAGCGGTGGTGGTCGCGGCCTCGGCCGCGTTTCGGAGCTGGTCGGCAACATCCCGGCGAGATCCTGTTCGGCGGCATATGTTCGGCGCACTCTACCATCCACCGCAGCCCCGGGTCACGAGCCGCGACCGGGTCACGCGCTCGCCTGCCACCGCCCACGGGATTCCAGGGGCTCCGAACTTGTCGGCTTGCAGGCGCGGACCCGATCCGCCCGGGCGGGCGGGGCGGATGGTATAGTCTGGCCGTCGCCCGAGTAGTCGGAGCCGCTGACCCGTTCGCAAGCTGCGCTCCCTTCCTGACGTGGAGATCCATTGAATTCACCCTCGGTCTGGGCTCGCGTTCGCCTGCGCCCACGTCGTCGCTGGCCCTTCGCGGGTCCGTCTCTGCCAGTGACCGCCGCCCAGGCCCACAGTCGGCCTGCGCCGAACGGGGACGGGTGAGCGCAGATTGGGCCTGAGCTCCAGCGCCTCCTGCGCGCATCGCTTTCGGTCCGAATGAGTGGGTTCGCCGCTGAGTACTTGAGCGAGACCGCCGCGATCGTCGACGCCATCGATCGCGACGACGTGGAGCAGCTGGCCTCAGCGCTCGCAGAGGTGCGGAATCGAGGTGGTCGGCTCTTCGTGCTCGGGGTCGGTGGCTCCGCCGGACATGCCTCTCACGCAGTGAACGATTTTCGCAAGCTCTGTGGCTTCGAGGCGTACGCGCCTACCGACAATGTGTCAGAGCTGACCGCGCGAATCAACGACGAAGGCTGGGACGACAGCTTCGCCGCTTGGCTCGAGGGCTCTCGGCTGGCTGCGCGCGATGCCGTCCTGGTGTTCTCGGTCGGAGGCGGTGACCTCGAGCTTGGGGTGTCGGCCAACATTGTCAGAGCGATCGAGGCTGCGCGAGCCGTGGGCGCGGCCATTTTCGGCATAGTCGGCCGCGACGGAGGCGCGACCCGCCGGCTGGCAGACGCATCGGTCCTGATCCCCCCAATGGTCGGGGAGCGCGTGACGCCTCACACAGAAGGCATCTGCGCTGTCATCTGGCATCTGCTCGTGTCCCATCCCGGTCTGCAAGTCGCGCCGACGAGGTGGGAGTCGGTGCAGCCTCGCATGGTGCCATGAGGTCCCGATACCTGATCATTGGCGGAGCCGGTTTCATCGGTAGTCATTTCGTCGATCGGCTCTTGGCCGATCCCGGCGTGCCGCCGTTGACGGTGTACGACAACTTCTGTTCCGGGCGGGAGTGGCACCTCGAACAACATGCCGGCTCGGACAGGCTGCGCATTGTCCGGGCGGACGCCGGCGATCTGCACGCGCTGGCCGCTGCCATGCGAGGCCACGACGTCGTCATCCATCTCGCCTCCAATGCCGACATCTCCCGAGCGGCGGTGGAACCGACGATCGATTTCGCTGAGGGAACTGTGCTCACTCAAAACGTGGTCGAGGCGATGCGCCTCACGGGCACCCTTCGCATTCTGTATGCGTCTGGAAGTGGCATCTACGGCGACCTCGGGGAGAGCGAAGCGGCGGAGGATCATGGACCGCTCGAGCCGATCTCTACTTATGGCGCCAGCAAACTCGCCGGCGAGGCCCTGATCGCCGCCTACTGCCACATGTTCGGCCTCACCGGTTGTGTCTTTCGCTTTGGAAACGTCGTCGGGCCGCGGCAGACACATGGTGTCGGCTTCGATTTCATTCGTCAACTTCGGCGTCATCCGGATCGACTTCGGATCCTCGGAGACGGCACGCAGAGCAAGTCCTACGTGCACGTGGACGATGTGGTCTCGGCCGTGCTGCTGGCCCATGAACGCTGTGCCAGCGGCCTGCACGCCTTCAACGTAGCCACGGGCGACTACATCACTGTGCGAGAGATCGCCGAGCTCGCGATCTCCGCGGCCGGCCTCGCGGCTTGCCCGCCGACGCTCGACTACACCGGAGGGGATCGGGGCTGGAAGGGCGATGTCCCCGTCGTTCGCCTGAACACTCAGCGCATTCGCGCCTTGGGCTGGTCCAACCGGATGTCGTCGAAGGCGGCCCTTGAGGCTTCGATGCAAGCCATGCTCGACGACGAGGGCCGCCTGTGGAGTTGAGACCGGCCGTCTTCCTCGACCGGGATGGCGTCCTGAACGAGCCGATCGTCAAGGCAGGACTCCCCAATCCGCCGTCCGGCGTCGCCGACCTGAGAATCGCCTCAGGTGCAATTGACGCCTGCCGTCGATTGTCCGAGGCCGGGCTGTTCCTGGTCGTTGCCACCAACCAGCCCGATATCGCGCGCGGCACTCAAACGCGCGAGGTCCTCGACGCGATCCACGATGCCCTGCGCCGCAAGATGCATCTCGACGCGGTCTTGGTGTGCCCGCACGATGACGAGGATCGCTGCGAATGTCGCAAGCCCGCACCCGGGCTGCTGCTCGAAGGCGCCCGGCGGTGGCATCTCGACCTGGAACGAAGCGTGATGGTGGGCGACCGATGGCGTGACGTTGAGGCGGGGCGGGCTGCCGGTTGCGCCACCGTTCTTGTCGACCGGGCGTACCACGAGCCTCGGCTCTCGGCCGATCTTGTGGTCGGTAGCCTCGATCAAGCAGTGCCCTGGATCCTGGAGCGTGCCGGGAGCCGTATCGTCAAGGAGGTCATCTCTTGACTGGAATGAACATGAAGGTGGAAATCTTCGCGGACGGTGCCGATGAAGCTGGAATCGCCGAATTGGCGCGCAACCCAGTCATCAGGGGCTTCACGACCAACCCCACGCTCATGCGCGCAGCCGGGGTCACCAGCTATGCCGAGTTCGCGCGAAGGATTTTGGAGATCGTGCCCGAATTGCCGATCTCATTCGAGGTCTTCGCGGACGAGTTCGATGTGATGGAGCGACAGGCGCGACTGATCTCCACGTGGGGGAGCAACGTCTATGCCAAGATCCCGATAACTAACACGCGGGGCGAGCCTTCCGACGCTGTACTTCGCCGGCTGAGCGGGGACGGCGTTCAGGTGAACGTAACCGCCTTGCTGACAGTAGACCAGGTGCGCTCCGCCACGGCTTGCCTGCGGGACGGGCCCTCATGCTTCATCTCGGTGTTCGCAGGGCGCATCGCCGACACGGGCCGGGATCCGGTGCCGATCATGTGCGAGGCGCTGAACGGGATGCGTCCCTACTCGAACCTGCGGCTGATATGGGCCAGTCCGCGTGAGATCCTCAACGTGGTCCAGGCGGATGCGATCGGTTGCCACGTGATCACCGTCACCCACGACATGCTCAAGAAGCTGTCGATCCTGGGTCGGGATCTGGCCGACTACTCGCTGGACACTGTAAGGATGTTCCACCGCGATGCCCAAGCGGCGAGTTTCGAATTGTGATGGCGCCCCTGCTCAAGAGCTGCGACGCCGGCTGATTCTCAGACTCCTGGGACCGGGCACCTTCCGGGACGCGATATCGACTCCCGTCCAGGGGTAATCGATTCCGGCGAGCTCGACTCCCCTCGGAAACCGACGCCATTCGCCGCCTCCCGCCATGCTGTAGGCGATGCGGCATCCAGCGGACCACCGCGCAGCCCGCCGGTGGGCACGTGGCAATACAATCTGCCCGATGGTATTTCGGTGACAGACCAGCATGAGCACGCGGCGCCGACTCACGATCGGCACTACTACAAGAAGTACGGCTCCTCGCTGATCTGAGTGGGTGGTGGCTAGGGTGGGGTACTCATCCTCGCGCAGCCCTCCGTGTCAAGATCCCACCAACTCGCTCTTCCAGCTCGCCCTCGGCCTGACCGATCCTTGGGGAGTTGAACGCCTGGACTCCGATCCCGAGCAGCGTCGTCTCGATATCCACGTGAGCTTCGCCCGCGGCGCTCGCTTCCGGTGCCCAGAGTGATCCGCCCCCGACTGCCCCGTCCACGACACGACCGACAAGGAGTGGCACCACTCAACTTCGTCCAGCACGAGGCCTACCTCCACGCGCGGGTGCCCCGCGTCCGCTGTATAGAGCATGGGGTGCGCCTGGTTCCGGTGCCCTGGGCTCGGGAGGGCAGCGGCTAGTAGCGAAGAGCCTGTTTGAGCCGTTGGCGACGGTGCTCATGCGCGAGATGCCGGTCAAGCCGGCGTCCCGAGTCGTAAGCGAACAGGGACACCGGTTTTGGCGCCTGGTCTTGCACTACGTTGACGTCGCCCGCGAGCGCGAGGACTTCTCCGAGGTCACCCAGGTCGGGGTAGATGAGACCAGCCACCGGCGCGGGCACGACTACTCAGCGTGTTCGTCGATCTCGACCGCGCCACGCTGATCTTCGCCACGCCCACCCGCGAGCAGAAGGTGGTAAGCGAGTTCAAGGCCGATTTCGAAACCCATCTGGGCCGGGCCGAGGCCGTCATCAACTTCAGCTCAGACATGTGGAAGCCCTACCACGATGGGATCAAGGCCCACTTCGAGAACGCCGCCCTGACCATCGACCGCTACCGTGTTATCCAGATGCTGAGCCGCGCCGTCAATGAGGTCCGCCGCGCCGAGCAGCGCAATGCCCAGGGGCTGAAAGGACACGCTTCATTTGGCTCAAGCGTCCCAGCAGGCTGACCTAGCGCCAGCGTGAAGACCTCACCTACTACCGTCGCCGGTACCGGCGCACCGCCAGCGCCTATGAGTTCCGCCTCGACTCGACGATATGTGGTCGCTGCCCGACGCGGAGCTGGCCAGCGCCTTTCTCGATGACTGGTGTGATCGCGTCTACGACTCGAAGCTGCGGCCGCTGATCGACACGCTCGACAGCCACTGGGACGACATGCTCCGCTGGTTCCAAACCCGGATCAGCAACGGCGTCCTGGAGGCGATCAACAGCCTGATCCAGGCGGCGAAACGGCGGGCACGTGGCTACCGGACCGACACGCACTACATCGCCATGATCTATATGACCGCCGGCAAGCTCAACTTCGGCCTACCCAGTTGGAACAACGAGGAGCCAGAAGTACTTGGGTCCTGGGGCCAGCCTCGAGTACGGCGGACCGGCTCAGAGCGAACCGATGTTGGCTCCAAAAACGACGGCGGGTCAGCGATCGCGACATTGTGCCACTGATGGTGGATCCCTTCGTGGCCACTTATGGCGATCCTGGCTAACTGAGTTACAACCCGAGTTCAGTGGCTGGACACCTGGCTCTCGGCGGACGCGGATTGGGTCTCGGCCCCACCCAGCCGCGCGTTCGCCAAGTCTACGTACAAGTGTCCTGGCGCCATCGCGGGCATCACGGCCTGTTCCGCCCGAGCCTGTCCTGTGAACTCGCGGGAGCGGGCGCGTCTGGCACCTCGCCGAGGGGCCGGTAGTTGCGATGGTAGTAGTCCCAGTATTCCCCCGACTTTAGGGGCCGCCACCACTCCTCGTGCTCCAGGTACCAGCGCACGGTCAGGTCCATCCCACTCCGGAAATCGACTCGCGGCACCCAGCCTAGCTCGCGTAGCCGCGTCGAATCCACCGCGTAGCGATAATCGTGGCCCGGCCGGTCGGCTACATACTCGATTAGAGACGCTGGTTGATCCAGAAGCTCTATGACGGTGCGCGCGACCTCGTTGCCGCTGGTCTCGATGCCGGTACCTACGTTATAGACCTCACCCGGCGGTGCGTTGTGCAGCACCAAGTCGATGGCCCGGCAGTGGTCCTCCACGTAGATGTAGTCGCGCAGCGCGGTGCCGTCATTGTACAGCGGCAACGACCGCCCGTCGATGGCGTTCGTGATGTGGACGGGAATGATCTTCTCCGGGTATTGGTAGGGCCCGTAGTTGTTGGAGCCTCGGGTCACGAGCAGAGGCAGGCCGTGGCTGATGGCATACGCTCGGGCGATCATCTCGCCCCCCGCTTTGCTCGCGGAGTAGGGGCTGCGGGGCCGGAGCGGATCGGACTCGACAGACCGGCCCGACGGCACGTCGCCGTATACCTCGTCTGTCGAGACCAGTAGAAACACTTCGTGTCCCGCGTCGCGCGCTGCCTCGCACAACACCGCCGTCCCGTACACATCGGTGGTGATGAATTCGAACGGGTCCATCAGCGAGCGATCGACATGGGTCTCGGCGGCGAAGTTGACGAACGCGTCCACCTCGCGCCCCAGTTCTGCGACCAGATCGCGGTAGCTTATGTCGCCTCTGACGAAGCGGTAGCCGGCCGTGCCCTCGAACTCCGCCAGGTTGGCCAGATTGCCGGCGTAGGTCAGCTTATCAAGCACCCAGACCTCGGTTTCTGGGCGCTCGCGGCGCAGCAGGCGGACGAAGTTGGACCCGATGAAGCCCGCCCCCCCGGCGACGAGCAGCCGCTTGAAGGAGCGCGTCACGTGATCTCCGGGAAGGCCGTCCAATCGTAGCCGATGGCAGGATCGTCGTGCGGTAGGCGGCCCTCGTCCTCGGGGTTGTAGACGTTTGACGTCACATACAGCAGGTGCGTCTGCTCGAGTGCCCGGCAGCCGTGCGCCACGCCCGGCGGGATTTTGAGACAGGCCGATTGGTACCGATCACCCAGGAGCAGCTGCATCGTCCGGCCTCGCGTCTCAGAACCCTGACGCAGGTCGTGTAGCGCGACCTTTAAAGCCCCGATTGCGTACCACCAGTCGATCTGATGGCGGTGGATGTGCCAGGCCTTCGCCGAGCCCGCGTGCATCAAAGAGTGGCTCCACTGCCCGAAGTGACTGAAGAAATCGTCCGACTCCCGGATGATCTCGCGAAAGAAACCACGTTCATCGGCGTGGGTGACGAGGGTTTTCACGACTACGCCCTCGATCTGCACCTCAGCCACGGTTGGCCCCGTTGGCGCGCACGAAGTCGTTCACCTGGTAGTAGGCCGGAATCGACTCGCCGGCGTCTCCCCAGAAACCCTCGATCACGTCGTACTCCATCAACCCGCGTTCGATGTAGTGGTTGTTGACGTCGGTGATCTCCAGCTCGCCACGGCCCGATGGCGCAAGGCGCGGAATGACGTCGAAGACTGCGCCGTCATAGAAGTAGACCCCTGTCACCGCCATGTTGCTGGGCGGCCGCCGCGGCTTTTCCACAACTCGCGCGAGGCGCCCGTCGCCGTTCATCTCGGCGACCCCGAGATGGGTCAGGTGGCGCCGCTCGCTCATACGGCTCAGAAGGATGCGAGCGCCGAGGGGCTGGGCCTCGAAAGCCTCGACCGCAGGTCGCAGAGACCGCTCGAATATGTTGTCTGCCAGCATCACTACGACCTTGTGACCCTCGGCGAAGCGCTGGGCCAGCCCCAGTGCCTCGGCAATCCCGCCCGCCCGCTCCTGGTAGGCGTAGAACAGGCGATCGATGCCGTCGTCGTGGCCATTGCCGAGCAGCCGGAAGAACTCGCCCGCGTGCACGCCGCCGGTGACGAGCATGATCTCCGAAATGCCGGCTCCAACCAGCGCCTGGATCGCGTAACTGACCATCGGCCGGTCGTAGATCGGCAGCAGGTGCTTGTTCGTGATCCGCGTCAGCGGATGGAGCCGGCTGCCCGTTCCGCCGGCCAGGATGACGCCCTTCAAGGCGGCCTCATGATAACCAACGCCCAATTGCCGACCCGCCGGATCGGCGGAAGAATGGTTGGGTCGCGGCCACGGGCCGGCCGAAGGTTGGTGGGCGGAGCACCTGCCCCCGATCCGGTAGGCTGGCCCTGCATTGAGCGCCGAACGTATGCGACCGGCGAGGCTGCTGCGAGGTGACGGGATCGAGGTTGGAGCCCTCCACTGGCCCCTCGAAGTCCCCAGGGAGGCTCGAGTCACTTACGTCGACCCCCTGCCTCTGGCCGAGTTGCGCGAACACCACAAGGAGCTGGCGGGCGAGAATCTGACCTCGGTCGACCTGATCGGCGCGGCCGAGGACCTGACCAACAGTCGCGTATCATTGCCGGCTGGGCCCACAACAGCTGCGTGAAGGTCCGGATCACCAACACCAGCCGCGAATCGTCAGCGCAATCCTGTGGGCCTTGCGGCAAGTAGTTGTCATCACTGTCACCTATGAGATACTGAAGACGTTGCGGATGATGTTGGGCCGTGATTGGCCGAGTACCCTCCGACGGTGCGGATGTTCCAACGCGATGCTGAAAGCGCCGGATTCGTCTCCTGACGCGGCGACACCGGCAGCGAGTGCTGGCAGAGCCGTTGGCTCAAGCTCCTAACCGCTCGCTTCCCGATTCAGCGGCTACGACCAACACCCCTGTCGGGGAGTTGCCGCCGTCGCCGTCACCCGGGAGACGCCCCCACACTCCGTTCAGGTTCGTGCAGGACGTGATCGCACGGGTGACGGGCGCCGCATCCCCGGTTTCCGCCATACGCGAAGCGTTGACGTTCGGCCTCGCGCTGCTCTTGGGTCTGGCCCTCTCCGCAGCGCTCTATAAACTGCTTCCGCGTGGCCTTCACGTCTCGACGACGACGATCGGCTATCCGATTTTCGCGGATTTCGACAGTCAGCGACTGTACAAGCTCTATCGCATCGCGGTGATCGGAGTGCCTCTTATCACCGCGGCGGCCTTTGTCACTATCGACGGTGTCGTTGGACGCCGAATCTCTGTCTATCGGCGCATCGGACGCCCCGCGGAACCGGTCGCGCCGGCGCTTGATAGCTCGTTCGCGGCCGGAATCGTGCGTTCTGCTGTCCTGATCGTGCTCGTCGGAGTGACGCTCGGCCTCGAATTTGCCATCTGGCGCAACCTCGGCGGCGCTGACCTGGTCACTCTTGTGTCCGCGGTCGTCGCGACGTACGGAGCGGGGATGGTCTTGACACGAGCCTGTCTACACGCCCGTTGGCGATGGCTCGAGCCGATTGCCCATATTGACCGCCTCAACGCAATGGGTAGCGTCCTGGCCGTTCTGCTTCTCGGTCTCGTGTCCCATGCCACCGTTGCGACCGTGGCCCCTGGCGGCAGCCGCTTCAGAGTCGATTGGTTTCCCTGGTTCATCGCGATTCCGGCCGCTGCGGTGCTTCTGGCGTTGTTAGTGCGCGGGACTCTCGGTAGCGCCCCTGCAAGTGATCGGGACCGCGACGCCCGGTGGTGGGCGGCAAGGACGATTGGCGCTGTGGGCATGGTGCTGCTCACCGCGTCGCTGCCAGGGCAACTGGGCGCGTGGTCCAGCTTTGAAGACGGCCAACAGCTCGCGACGGTTGCGTTCGTCCGTGAGGGACTCCTGCCATATCGCGACTTCTTCTTCGTTCACGGGCTGCTGGATGACACTCTCAAAACACTTGTCGGCATGTCCTGGTATGGACCCGGCTACTGGGGCTCGGTCGCAGGACTGGCGTTGCTGTTCAATCCAGTCATCTTCGTCGGTTGGTACAGCCTCGGCGCTACGGTCGTGGGCCGCAACTCCTGGCTGCTCCTGGCGGGCAGTATCATCATCGTCAGCCCGTGGCTCGGACTTCCACCGTTCGTTCGCTTCATGTTCTGGCCCTACGTCCTGCTGCTGCTGGGCGTTACCGTCAGTCGTCCCGGCGGCAGGTATGCGGTCGCACTGGGAATCTGCTTGGTCGTGCAGGCTGTGCTTGCGCCCGAGACGCTCTATTGCGTCCCGGCTGTTGGCTTGGCGGTTGTTGCCAGCGATCTATATCGCCAACGTAGCTGGAGGCTGAGAGGCTTCTCGACCACCAAGGGGGTCCTCATCGGCGGTGTGGGTAGCGCACTG
>JALZAL010000284.1 GCA_030948325.1 Candidatus Dormiibacterota bacterium | reverse complement strand
GACGCACCCCGAGCTTTCGCGTAACGGAACACGTCGGGCTCGTTGCCCCAGGTCGATAGGCCGACCATCGCACCGGTCACAAACAGAATCGAGGCCGGGTTGCTGGAGTGCGGTACGGCGGCCAGCGTGTCTCCGGAAACCGAGGTGAAAGCACGTATCAGGGCGTAGACACCCCAGACGATCATCACGGGGACCGCGACGTACTGGGCGAATTTCTGGAGGCCTGTGAAGCCGAAGTAGTTGTTGAAGATCATGACGAGGGCCAGGATCGCGGTCAGCAGACCGACGGCGGGCAGGTTGCCCAGGAGCGCCTGGCCGAGCGTGATCACAAAGAGCACGGTGAAGAGATAGAAGCCCATACCGTCGATGACGAGCAGCAGGGAAACCAGACCGCTGCCGATCCTGCCGAAGATGCTCCGGGTGGTCACGGCGTGGGTCTGGCCCACAACCGCGCCGACGTTGGCGGATCCGATGCAGTAGACCGTCATCGTCGTCGCAGCGATCGCCATGGCCAGGATCAGCTGCGAAAGGGTCAGGCCCTGGAAGCGGGCCCCGTATCCGACCAGTACCGCCCCGAAGACGAGCTGCATCGACAGGAACGCAAGGAAGACCCTGAAGTTCGACCGCTTGGCGCCCTCGGGAACCACGGCTTCGGTGTAGTCGGCGACGATCGACTGGTCTGACGCGCTCCGCGCCGGCGCATTCACTGCCTCCATCCTGGCCAACTCCTCTCCTCAAACCCGATTGACGGCGTGATCGGTCGTATGAACGAGCGTTCGTTTACGGTCCTTTCTCTACGGCGGCTGATCGGAAAAACTCACCTCCTAGCTGAGGCGAAGTCTCCCGGGCTTTTCTCCCGCCGTGCGGCACGCGTCCGTGCTCGCTACTCTCGGACCGGACCCGGCGGATGCCGGCGGAACCCTAGTAGCGTCTTCGACAGGGCGTTTGTATCACCGGCATCGCCATCGCGTCAATGACTTTGCCCCCTGCGGCCGGCCTGGCCGCTAGCCGGACGTCAGTTGATACCTCTTCAGGCCCTTTTTCCCGTCCAGCTCCAGGAACACCCCATGCAGGACGCCCTCGCTGTACTCGCTGCCGGGATTCACACACACGGTTTTGCCCAGCTTGGCGACGCCACGCGATTCGTGGATGTGGCCGTGGAGCGCGATCAGCGGTTGGTAGGTTTCGATAATGGCCCGCACGGCTTCAGAGCCGGCGGATCCCATGAGCACCGATCCTCCCTGGATCACGGGGGCCAAATCCGCGCTCACCACTGGAGCTGTGTCGAGCGAAGTTCGAATCGGCGGGACATGGAGGTTGAAGACCGCGCGCGACGGGTCGTCCAGCTGAGCCACTAGCTTTTCGAAGTGGGCACGCAGCAGCTCTTCCGGCATCTCGCGCGGTGAATGCCACGGCGTGGGGTTGGCGAATCCCGAGGACATCATCTGAATCCCCTCGCCCAGGTCGACGACGATGTCCTCTGGATCCACCACAACGGGCGACGCGGCCAGGATCTCGCGCAGCGCCGGATCATCATCGTTGCCGAGCATCACGTAGAGGCGGGTTCGCGAACCAGTCAGCCGCTCGGCGGCCAGCTCCAACCACCGCATCAGGGTCGACTCCATCACGTGGAGAAAGAGGGCGGCCGTGGCGTCCTGGTCGCCGTGGGTCAAATCAAGCTCATCGCTCGTCATCTGGTGCGGGTACAAGCCTCGATCACGGATGCGCCGCTCGAGCAGCGGAAGCTCATCCTCGCGAAAGGCCTTGTCGCCGGCGATCTCGGGAGCGTAGAGGGCGCCATCGCGCCGGACGATGGGGATCACCGCCTTGCCTGCGATGTCGCCGCCCATGATCAAGACATCGGCTCCATAAAACTTGCCGGCGTTGAGGAACTTTCTCCAGAGCAGCTCGGAGCCGTGGATGTCCGACGCGTAATAAGCCTTGAAGCTCAAGCGCCGGCTCCTGGTTCGAGGTCAGCCACGCGGGCCTGGCCTGGTGCTGCGGTCGGCGGGTTCCGCCAGCGCGCGCATGACCTCCTCCGGGCTGGTAACGATGCGCAGTAGCTTCAAGTCCTCTGGGCCGACCACCAGGTTTTCGCCGATGGCCTTGATC
>JALZAL010000089.1 GCA_030948325.1 Candidatus Dormiibacterota bacterium | reverse complement strand
GAACCTGTACATGGACCGCCCGCCATTTAACCACGCGGATTTTCGGCAACAGGTCATCGACAAACAGATCGAGAAGCTGGTCGAGCGCGGCGTCTGGCGCCGGCCGGACTGACCCGCCTCTGGTGTGCCCGAGTTTGGGACTGGCATCGATGCGGTTGCCCGTGACCTTGTGGAGCCCCAGCGAGCTTTGAGCGAGTCCGCCGTCGTGGGTGCTTTGTAGGGTTTGAGGTTGTGTCGGCCGAATAGGGGGGATCATCGAGCCACCTCGGCCGCTTAGCGACCCGGAACAGGCAAGGTTGTGTTCTTGGCCGAGTCGCTCCGCGGATCTGAAGCGCTCCTACGCCAAGCGGAAATCGTGCGCGTGAGTGAAGAGTGCACGTGCGGCTTTGTGGGTCGATCGGAGTCGCCGTGGACCATAACCCGACGATCCATGCGGATGTTTCCGGTGGAGGGCCGCTCAAGAGTTTCAGCGGAGGATGGCGCGCCAGTCGAAGTACTCCAGCGTCCGGTGAACGACGTGGATCTGCTTCGTCGAGCACGCGCGCCAATTGCAACCCAAGATGAGCCCGCAGCCTTGCAGTTGCTGCGTGAGCTGGCGGAGGGCGACAGCCAGGCCCGAGCGTGAGTGCCGGGAGAAGAAGCGTGAGAAGAAGCGTGAGTGCCGACAGCAGCGGTTCGCGCCATGAGCCGATGATCCTGGGACTTCGGAAACCCGGTGCCTCAGCCTACGGCGACTTTCTGCCTGCTCGACTTTCTTGCCGCAGTAGTTGCACCGGTGCCGACGTAGTCCGCGAGGTGCTGTCCAGTGAGCGAGTCCCGGGCTGCGACCAGGTCCGCTGCCAGGCCCTCGAACACAACCCGTCCGCCGTCGTGGCCAGCGCCGGGGCCGAGGTCGATGATCCAATCGGCGTGCGCCATCACCGCGAGGTGGTGCTCAATGACGATCACCGACTTCCCCGCGTCCACCAGCCGATCGAGCAGTTGGAGCAGTTGCTCGACATCCGCGAGGTGCAGACCGCTGGTAGGTTCGTCGAGCACGTAGATGCCGCCGTCAGTGGCCATCTGGATGGCCAGCTTGAGCCGTTGCCGTTCCCCGCCGGAGAGCGTGGTAAGTGGCTGGCCGAGGGTGAGGTAGCCGAGCCCAACGTCGGCCATCCGTTCGAGGATCTTCTCGGCGGCGGGCGCCTTCGCCGCGCCGCTGCCAAAGAACGCCAACGCCTCGGCGACCGACATCGCGAGCACCTCGCTGATGTCCCGACCGGCCAGCTTGTACTCCAGCACGCTGGCCTGGAAGCGTTTGCCCTCGCACTCCTCGCAGACCGACGCCACGGTCTCCATAAACCCCAGTTCCGTGTAGATGACACCGTTGCCGCCGCAGTTTGGGCACGCCCCCTCGGAATTGGCGCTGAACAGGGAGTCTTTGACGCCGTTCGCCTTCGCAAACGCCTTCCGGATCGGGTCGAGCAGCCCGGTATAGGTGGCAGGGTTGCTGCGCCGCGAGCCGCGAATCGGCGTCTGGTCGATCGACACGGCACCCGCACCTTTCGGCATCGACCCATGGATTAGCGAGCTCTTGCCCGACCCCGCGACTCCGGTGACTACGCAAAGGACGCCGAGCGGGACGTCTACGCTCACGTCGCGCAGGTTGTGCAGGCTCGCGTGGCGGATCTCTAGCCGGCCCGTCGGCTTACGCGGGGTCGACTTGAGCGCGGCCCGGTATCCGACGTGGCGTCCGGTGAGCGTGTCACTGGCCCGCAGGCCGTCGACAGTCCCCTCGAAGCACACGGCGCCACCCTGGGCGCCCGCGCCGGGTCCGAGGTCGACGACATGGTCCGCGATCGCGATCACCTCCGGTTTGTGCTCGATCACGAGCACGGTGTTGCCCTTGTCGCGCAGCTGCACCAGCAGTCCGTTCATCCGCTGGATGTCATGGGGGTGCAGGCCGATAGTTGGCTCGTCGAAGACGTAGGTGACGTCGGTGAGCGACGAGCCGAGGTGGCGGATCATCTTGACGCGTTGCGCCTCGCCGCCCGACAGCGTGCCCGACGGCCGATCGAGCGAGAGATAGCCCAGCCCGATCTCGACGAATGACTCGAGAGTCGCTTGCAGCGCCGCGACCAACGGCGCGACCGATGGCTCGTTGAGGCCGCGGACCCACTCGGCCAGGTCACTGATCTGCATCGCGCAGGCGTCGGCGATATTGATGCCGCGGATCCGAGACGAGCGGGCCGCCTTGCTGAGACGGGTGCCGCCGCACTCGGGACAGGTGGTGAAGGTGACCGCACGGTCCACGAACTCCCGGATGTGCGGCTGCAGTGCGTCAGGGTCCTTGGAGAGCATCGACTTCTGGATCTTGGGAATCAAGCCCTCGTAGGTGAGGTTGACGCCATTGACCTTTACCTTGGTCGGCTCTTTGTAGAGGAAGTCCTGGAGCTCCTTCTTGGTGTATTTGCGGATCGGCTTGTTCGGGTCGAGGAACCCCGACTCGATGAAGATCCCCGTTGTCCACCAGCTGTCCACCTTGTAGCCGGGGATGGTGATCGCGCCTTCGGCGAGCGACTTGGAGTCGTCGAAGAGCTGGGTGAGGTCGATATCCGAGGCCGTGCCGCGGCCTTCGCAGCGCGGACACATGCCACCGGTGCTGGTGAAGGTCCGCCTCTCGGTCTTGCCGGCACCGCGTTCGATCGTGATCGCGCCGCTCCCTCGGACCGAGGGAACGTTGAAGGAGAACGCGTTGGAGGAGCCGATGTGCGGCTGCCCGAGTCGGCTGAAGAGGATGCGCAGCATGGCGTTGGCGTCGGTGGCGGTGCCGACCGTGGAGCGGACGTCGCCACCCATCCGCTGCTGGTCGACGGTGATCGCGGTCGTCAGGCCTTCGAGCACGTCGACGTCGGGCCGCGGCAGCGTTGGCATGAAGCCCTGGACGAAGGCGCTGTACGTCTCGTTAATCAGCCGTTGCGACTCGGCGGCGATGGTGGCGAAGACGAGGGAGCTCTTGCCGGAGCCCGAGACGCCGGTGAAGACCGTCAGCCTGCGCTTGGGGATCTCCAGGCTCACGTTCTTCAGGTTGTTCTCGCGGGCACCGTGCACCCGGATGAGATCGTGCGAGTCAGCAGCGTGCATATTCCTTAATCCTTATTTTTGATTCTGGGTCCTGCTCGATCGCGTACCTCCGCGTACGGCGGACCCTTGGCAACCAGCCGCAGCACTTCAGAGTGCGTGGAGCGGTGACGTACACCGTCGTGCAAACGGTATCCGTCGCCGCTCACCGGGCAGCAATCCTGCTGAACGTCCGGCCTACCAGCGCGCAAGTTGGGTGAGCTGGATCCGGTTCCCGCAGGTGTCGTTCAGCATGGCGATGGTCGAGCCAGTCACCTCGGTCGGCGGCATCGTGAACTCGGCGCCGCGAGCTTTGATGCGCTCGTAGTCGGCCTTGACGTCGTCGGTGTAGAACATGGCGGCGGGCTGGCCCTGCTGAAAGATGGCCTGCTGGTAGGCCTTGGCCGCCGGATTGTCGTTCAGCGCCAACTGCAGCTGGGTGCCGTCTGGCTCTTCTGGTGAGGCCACGGTCAGCCAGCGATACGGCCCGTTGGTGAAATCGGCCTTTTTGGCAAAGCCCAGCACTTCCGTGTAGAAGCGCAGAGCCTTTTCTTGATCGTCCACGTACACGCTGGTCAATTTGATCTTCATTGGTATTTTTCCTTCCGTTTGTTACATGTGCAGCGTTATTCCATTGAGGTACGCGTCGCCTGAGCGGTCCCTGAGCACCCTCGCGCTCGCTAGCCAAGACCTGGCTCGTCTACGGGCCGCGGGGCATCGACCCCCGACCTGGTAGACGGGATCGGAGTCAGCCGCGGGTCTGGATGAACCGAATCAGGTTGCCGGCCGGATCGCGGACGGCGCACTCGCGGGTGCCGTAGGGCATGTCCATGGGCTCCTGGACCACGTCGGCGCCGGTCGCCTGCACGCGGTCGAAGGTCCCTTCGAGGTCCGGGGTCGAGAAGTTCAGCCCGCGCAGCAGGCCCTTGGCGAGCAAGTCGCTGATCACCGCCCGGTCCGACGGCGAGATGCCGGGATCGGCTGCGGGAGGCTCGAGCACGATGTTGACGTCGGGCTGCGAGGGCGGTACCACGGTGACCCAGCGCATGCCCGCGTAGCTCACGTCGGCACGCACTTCGAAGCCCAGCGTGTCGCGATAGAAGGCGAGCGCTTTGTCGTGATCGTCGACAATCAGGAAGCAGTGATGCAGTTTAACGTCCATGGAACGGAGCCTAATCGCCCCCACTGCTGGCCGCTTCTCGATTCCTGACCGGTCGCAGCGCCGCCCGCACCAGACATGGGGGAAGCGGTTCCATCCACGAGTGATCCCGAGCCCGATAGGCGCTCGGGGTCTCCCCGACGAGCTCGGTGAAACGGGCGCTGAAGGTCCCCAGCGACGCGCCGCCGACCTCGAAGCAGACCTCGGTTACAGAAAGGTCGCCGCGCCGCAGCAAGGTCATGGCCCGCTCGATGCGCCGGGTCATCAGGTAGCTGTAGGGGGGCTCGCCGAAGGCGGCGCGGAAGCTCCGCGAGAAGTGGCCGGACGACATGCAGGCGGTGCGAGCCAGCGCCTCCACGTCGAGCGGGCGCGCGTACTCACGATCCATCTGATCTCGCGCGCGCCGCAGACGTACCAGATCGTCACGATCCACGCCATACATCATAAAACCCGCCTCACGATGTCCGGACGTGGCAGTAATCGCTCTGGGCTATGAGGGAACCTGAGTCGAACTCGTCGGCAGCTTCGAAGCCTCGCGGAGCAGACGAAGCCCGTCACGTGGGCACGGCTTCAGCCAGCGTAAAGTGGTAGCGGCCCAAGAATTGGTCCTCGTGATCAAAGACGACGCACCTGTTGGTCTCGGAGCCTCGTCGACTCACGGTCTCGCCACCTTGCCGACCACGGCCCCTTCATCGCGCGGCGTTGCCGTACCCGCGACAGGACGAGCGCCTTCACCTCCCAAAGGCGTCAGCGAGATGCCACGGAGTTATCGGCAAATCTTATCGAACGCACGCAGAGCGACCCGCAGCTGAAAACACACCGGCCGCCTGCCAGTAGATGTCGTCGTAGAGATGAAACTCGGAGTCAGTTGTGAGCCCTGCGAGCCACAACATGTCGCAGGTGTCGGCGTTGCCTCGGTACAACTCGTTGACGGCTCGGCCGGGGAGTCGACCTCCTAGTCAGGCGTTCCGCGCTGTAACTCCACGACGATCGACTGGACCTCGGCGCTGGTGCGGGCCTGCAGGGCGGCAGCGCCGCCGCTGAGAAGTGGCCTTCCCTGACAATCCACTCAGCTGATGATCGCGAGTTACTCCAGGGCCCCCCCGCAGACCAAACCGGCTCCAACCCCGGTTTGCACCGGAAACCAAGCTGAG
>JALZAL010000076.1 GCA_030948325.1 Candidatus Dormiibacterota bacterium | reverse complement strand
GAATTGGTCCAGCGGATGGAGTGCTACGCGCTGGACGTTCTCGGCTAGCGAATCCTCTTCCGCGATCCCGCCTTCGCGCACGATGCAAGGCACGGGCGCGGTCTTGGCCAGGCGCTTCTGCTTGACCAGCAGTTCAAGCGCCCGGAAGCGGCGGCCACCGGCCGGGACCTCGAACATGCTGGTCTCATTGCCTTCGGCGTCGAGGACAGGCCGGACGCTCAGGCCTTGCAGGAGCGTGCGCCGGGCGATGTCCTCGGCCAGCTCCTCGATCGAGACGCCAGCCTTTACGCGCCGGACATTCGATTGTGACAGGGTAAGCTTGTTGAAGGGGATGTCGCGCGAGGCGCTGAGGGTGATCTTCTGAACGGCGGTAGCCATATCGGATTCTCCGCGACGGGTGGCCGGGAGCCTCTCTCTCGACTTCCAACCCGTCAGTGCGCCAAGCACAGCCCTCTAACTCTCTGACCAGAAACGAGAATCGCACCGAGTTAGACGCTCAACTACCGACAGCTCCGAGGGGTGCGAGACCCCTCCCGCCACACGGTGCAGCGTGGGGCGCGAAGCGAACCGGTGAGGCCGACCGGGGGCTTCCGGAAGGCCGTAAATCAGCAGAACCCGTTAAAGCCGGGCGTGAGGGGACTTCCGATCCCAAGAACGGCCCGGCCAGCGAGTCCGCCAGGGAGAGGGAAACCGAACCGATGGCCGAAGCCCCGTCAGAAGGTATCTCACCGACTCGGAGGTGGGTGAGGCAGTCGAAAGACTTGTGGGGCGCCGACGCGCAATTGATGGGTGCGCGTCAGGGACGTCGGGGACACCCGAGGTCAGCAACCGGGAAAGCCTGCAAGGCCCGGAGGCCGGAGTCCACACGGGGTAGAGTCGGCTCCTACAGCGGACGAGGAGCAGCGGTGGAACTTGGGAACCCGCCCGCGTTTCCGCCCCCCTCGGGGGACGGATGGCCGAAGCGACCGGCGAACGCGCGCGGCGGGGGCGGAGCCCGCATAGTAGTCCGAGGACGGGAAAGCCGTCCGCATGGCGAAGGCGGGCAGTGAATACAACTTGCAAGCAGGAGATGGACCGCGTGTCCAACACGGTGAATACCGGGTTTATTCTCGACATGCAGCGCAAGCTGTATCGGTGGAGTGCCGCGGACCCCGAAAGGAGGTTTGCGGATCTGTTCAACATTGTAGGCGATCGTGGAACGTTGGCCCACGCCTGGCAGCGGTTGGCCCGTAACAGGGGCAGCAATACACCAGGCACGGATCGCGTGACGCGCAAGGCGGTCGAAGAGCGGCCTGATGGTGTCGCAGGTTTTCTGGATGACATCCGGAAGGTCATGCGACAAGGAACCTACCGGCCTCAACCGGTCCGGCACAGGCTGATCCCGAAGCCGGGCAAGCCGGGAAAGTTCCGCCCGTTGGGCATTCCCACGCTCAAAGACCGACTGGTCCAAATGGCGCTCGAACTGGTGCTGGAGCCGATCTTCTAGGCGGATTTCTATCCGATCTCGTACGGCTTCCGGCCCGGTCGAAGCACCCACGACGCGCTGGCAAGAATCCGGCACAGATTGAACCCGACATCCGCCGGTCCCTCGCGGACCCGGTACGTGATCGAGGGGGATATCAAGGGCTGCTTCGACGCCATCGATCATCACGTGCTGATGGATCGCGTCCGACGCCGCATCCGGGACCGCAAGGTTCTGCGGCTCGTCCTCGCCTTCCTGAAAGCCGACATCATGATCGAAGGCAATCTTCGGCATCCGCTGACCGGCACCCACAAACGCAATACGTGCCGTCGTATGGCAGGCCTGGGACGGTAGGGAAGGAAAGATCAAGTCCGCAACGGGACAACGCGAGAAGCCTGTTAGCGGCTCACTTGCGCGAAGGATTAGCAAGACCGCATTGCGTGTCAGCTCATGGGCGCCGAATGCCGGCCTGCGGCGCGTCGAACAAAGGGCTGGGTAGGCGGTTTGTGACATGCCGTCACAAAGCAACGTCAAGGATGCGAGCCCGTGGGACCGAAACCGTCTGCGGGTTGCCACTGCTGCATCGGGCTGCCGGGCAGGGCACCAGATTCAAGGCCTTGAATTGAGGTAACCTTTGTGTTACCTTACGGGGTGCTTGAGCTGCGCTACTACCTGGCCCTCGACGGGCAAAGCCCGTTCGAAGAATGGTTCTCCGGCCTGGATGCCGCAGCGGGGGCGAAGGTGTCCGTTGCCCTCGCGCGAGTCGGGCAGGGCAATATCTCGAACGCCAAAGGCGTGGGCGAGGGGGTGTTCGAGTACCGGATCAATTGGGGGCCTGGGTATCGGGTTTATTTTGGGCGCGACGGCGAGGTGCTGGTGATCCTGCTGACAGGCGGCACCAAGCAGCGCCAGCCGCGCTATATCGAGCGGGCGAAAGCGCTGTGGGTGGACTACAAGCGGCGGCGGAAGCCGTCGGCGCGATGACGATGAACGGAGGCAAGAGATGGCACTGACACGGAGTTTCAAGGAGCTGGTGCAGAAGCGGGTCGCAAGCGATCCCGCCTTCGGCGAAGCGCTGCTGCGCGAAGGCATCGACACCATGCTCGCCGGCGATGTCGACACCGGCAAGGCGATCCTGCGCGACTACATCAAGGCGACGGTCGGCTTCGAGAAGCTGGGCGAGGCGACCGGCACCCAGCCGATGAGCCTCATCCGCATGTTCGGCCCGCGCGGCAATCCGCAGGCCCGCAACCGCTTCGGCATCATCGGCTACCTGCAGAAACAGGCCTGCGTCGAGCTCCACGTCAGGCAGGGGCCGGGGTAACCGAAGATGCGAGGGGACCTGGTGTGTGGCCAGCGTTTTAGACGCTGATAGTGGTGTAGCTGTCACGCTAACGGCAAGGGCTTGAGTAGATCGCGGTCAATCAAACTCCGAAAGTAACCGCCAATGGTGAGAGCTAGCGCGCGATCGCGAATTAGAACACCGAGTTCGATGTTCTTGTCCAAGGCAGCCTCGGTGAGGTTCGCCGAGGTTACGAACACCGCCTCGTCGTCGGCGACAACGGCCTTCGCATGGAGAACGCCGCCGGGACCTTCGGGGTCCAGCGCTCGAGGGTCATAAAGCACGTTTGGACGCGACGATCCGGGCCAGTCGGTCTTCCAGAAACGATCGGCGAACCTGCGCACCAGTTGTTCCGAAGCGGTGGTGTCGCTCCTCTGGCGCTGGATGTTCAGGAGCAGCGTGACACGGAGGGCTGGTCTCGACTCCATGCGTCGAGCCAGAACCTCGAACGCCTTGGGACCGTCGAAGAACACGTAAGTGCTCGCCCAGATCGAGCGCTCGGCACAGCCGAGCAACTCTTCGTACACACGTCTGGTGTCCCGAGCGTGCAAGCCTGGGACCTCGGGCCCGGACCACACAAGGTCGGGTTTTGGAGCCCGGGCAGTGGCCCGTGCGATGGTCCGAAGCCAGGCGGCAGCGGCCGGCCCCGAGATCCCGAGCCGCCCGAGGTCGAGCAGTGACGCGACGAGGTCTTCGCCACCCTCTCGACAAC
>JALZAL010000072.1 GCA_030948325.1 Candidatus Dormiibacterota bacterium | reverse complement strand
GGCTGAGGCCGGCCTCGAGGTGGTGGCAGCGGAGGTGGCGCGAATCTGTCGCACCGTGCGCTCAGTCGTCGTCGACTACGAGCCCAAAAGCTTGCGGGCCAAGATGAGGTCGGCAAACAAGCTCGGCGCGCGTTGGGTGGTGTTGCTCACGCCGGCAGACGTTGAGCGCCGTGTGGCGCAATTGAAGGAAATGGCGAGCGGCGAACAGCTGGAGGCCGCCTGGAGCGAGCTTCCTGAGCGGCTGGCGTGAGCGGTTTCACCTCACCCCACTGCGGTTCGATTCGGGCGTCGGACGAAGGTAAGGAGTTAGAGCTTTACGGATGGGTGGCGCGCCGTCGGGATCACGGAGGGCTCATCTTCATCGACCTTCGCGACCGGTGGGGCGCTGTGCAGGTCGTGTTCAAGTCCTCCGAGACGCGCACCCTTGCAACTGACCTTCGCCTGGAGTTCGTGGTGCGGGTGAAAGGCGTCGTGGAAAGGCGCCCGGCCGGTTCTGAGAACCCGGCGATGCCAACCGGCGAAGTCGAAGTCGAGGCGACGGAGCTCGCGATCGTTTCGCGGGCAAAGACTCCTCCGTTTCCGATCGAAGACGACACAGCCGCCGACGAGACCATTCGTCTTAAGTTCCGCTACCTCGATCTCCGACGGCCCTCAATGCAACGCATCCTCGAGCTGAGGCACCGAGTCAACAAGATCATCCACGCATACATGGACGAGCGCGAGTTCATCGAGGTTGAAACGCCACTACTGGTGAAGGGAACGCCAGAAGGCGCGCGCGACTTCATCGTTCCGTCGCGATTGCATGCCGGCGAGTTCTTCGCGTTGCCTCAGTCGCCGCAACAGCTGAAGCAGCTCTTGATGGTCAGCGGACTTGGGCGCTACTACCAGATCGCACGCTGCCTACGCGATGAGGATCTGCGCGCTGATCGTGCGCTTGAGTTCACTCAGCTCGACATTGAGATGTCTTTCTGCGACGAAGAGGACGTGTTCACCCTCATCGAGGGACTGTGGTCGAGGATCTGGAAACAGGTACTCGACGTGGATTTGGTCACACCCTTTCCGCGCCTCGATATGAAGGAAGCCCTGCTTCGATACGGAACTGACAAGCCGGATCTGCGTTACGAGCTCGAAATCGCCGATCTCGGGCCGGTTCTGGCTGAGACGCACGCTCAAATCTTTCAAACAGCGTTGATCGAGGGAGGCGTGGTGCGGGGTTTAGCCGTACCCGGTGGCAAGGATATGCCTCGCCGGGAGCTCGACGATCTCTCCACGCTCGCAAAGGGCGCCGGTGCCAAAGGACTGACATGGTTGCCTGGCCCGCTAGACAAGTTTCTTTCTGCGTTGGAGATGGATGGCATAAAGCGGGTGACTGGAGCCGGACCCGATGACCTGGTGCTGATCGTGGCCGATCGTCGTCGACGGGCGGAGACGGTCATGGGGCTGGTGCGGCAGCAGGTCGCACGCAATCGCAAGCTCATCCGAGAAGACGAATGGCGGTTTCTATGGGTTACTCCGATGTACCTGTTTGAGCAAGATGACGAAGGCAAGCTCACGTACGGCCATCATCCCTTCACATCGCCCGTGGAGGAGGATCTCGCGTTGATCGATGAGCGGCCATATGACGTTCGAGCCCACGCCTATGACATCGTCTGCAATGGTTACGAGCTCGGCGGTGGGAGCATTCGAATTCACGACCGGCGGCTTCAGGAAAGGGTCTTTGAGATCCTTGGGCACTCACAGGAGTCCATCCGCGAGAGATTTGGTCACCTTCTGGTTGCATTCGAGTACGGTGTTCCACCTCACGGAGGCATCGCACCGGGTATTGATCGGATTGTGATGATGCTCGCGGGCACCGAAAACATCCGCGACGTGATTGCATTTCCGAAGACCCAGAGTCACCAGGACCTGATGCTTGGGGCTCCAGGTCCCGTGGACCAAGCGCAGCTGGATGAGCTGCACATTCAGATCAAGCCACCCACAAAGCCACCGCGGTAACATGGCCTTGCTTCCAACGGGGCGCGGGTGACGTGCGCGTTGCCCAACAGTCGATCGTTAGGGACTCCGGAGTCCGGTAGCCGACCAAATGCCCGCAAGAGAGCCCCACGAAATCTTCGATTTCGCGGGGGCCCCGAGACGGGACTTGGAGAGCCAAGGCAGGGGACCCACCTGAGCTCGCTCAGGACAACCCACCCCCGCGTCCCCGAGGGAGCGTTTCCGCATGCGCGTGGGCGGGGTACAGCAGCAAGGTCATGCTGAGGCTGGTCGCGCCCGGGCTGGTGGTCGCAACGCTTGCCATCCTCATCCTCTCTCAGGTCTTCTATGCCGTGCTGCCCTACCGGCGACGGGCTTACATTCCAATCCTGGTCACCACGGCTGCCGGCTTCGCGCTGGGCCAGCTGTGGGACTTCCTGGGACTGCCGTCGCTGCGCCTCGGCCAGGCCAACATGGCGCCGGCGGTCCCCTTCGCGCTCCTACTCCAGCCACTGGCGCGATTCGTACCTCGGCCCAAGCGGGAACCGGCAGAGCCCAAGGATGCCAGTGAGCCCAGGCACGCTGATTAACATTGAGACTTGTTTGCCGGCTCAGGTAAGGGGGTATCCACCAATTGCAGAACTTTATGTGGCTCGCTTTCGGGGTCGCCGCCCTGGTGGTGGCGCTGGCCCTGGCCGCCGTCCTGTTTCGGCTGCGCGGGACCCTGGGAGCCGTTGAGGAGCTGCTGGCCACAACCAATGAGGAATTGAAGGAGACCCTGCCCGAGGTGAGACAGACTATCGGCAACGTGAACGACATCACGGCAGGCCTCAACGTCGGACTCCGCGCCGCCGGAACGGGCGCCGCTTCGGTGGGACATGGCGTAAAAGCAGCAGCACATGGCATGAGGGTGGCGGGCAAAAGCCTTATTCGCTCGGTATTAGGAGGTGGCGATGTCTGATACGTCTGTGGAGAAGAGCGGTGGCGGTGGTGGTTTTGGCTGGTTCATTCTGGGTGGGCTGGTCGGATTGGCAGTCGGCGCGTATGTCGCATCGGGCCCTGGTCGCAACCAGGTCGACAGCTTGCGCAGCAAGACAATCGAGCTGAGCGGGAGCCAGCCGGTTCAGAAAGCGAAGCAGGCGGCCCAGCGAGCCCGCGTAGCGGTCACCGATCCGGACAATCCCGTTGGCAAAGCCATCCAGGATGGTGTCGCTGCGGCGAAGCGTCGGCGCGAAGAGCTCGAGGCGGCCGCGGCGCGCAAGATCCAGGAGGCGACCAATGCTGAAGACGGTAAGCAGGGATCGGGTAGCTCCAGCTAGATGGCCAAGCGCGATCTCGCCGAGCTCAAGATTCCCGCGTCGCCGGATTTCATCCCCGTCGCGAAACGAGTGGCCACGACGCTCGGGAGTCAGTTGGGCCTCAGCCTCGTCGACCTCGACGAGCTCACGATCGCGCTCACGCAGGCATGCGACAGCGCCATCGAGGCCGCCAACAACCTCGACGGCCATGCGAACCTGAAGCTGACTTACTTCGCCACCGATCGGGCTCTCGTCGTGGATGTCGACCTCGTCGCCGCAGGCGGACAGACCCTGCCGGCGCCGAGGCCGCATCCAGAAGCGGACGCCGAGCTCCAGAGGCTCGCCTACGAGATGATCCGCTGCTTCGTGGACGATTTCCGTCCACTCGTTGAGCCCCGCACGGGACACGTCCGGTTCCGGATGGTCAAGTACCTGGCAGGCTGAGAGCGCGGGTGAGGACTGGGTCCTCCCCACGGACCCCACCCTAGCTCCTCGCAACGATGGGAGGCGTTTTGAAATGCCACGCAAGGTGACGGCCGGAGTGAATCCGGCCTGTTGACGGAATAGCGAATGGCTTCGACGCCTCGTCTTTCTCGCGAGGAGCTGCGGGCGCTTCACCGTCGCTACAAGGAGTCCACCGACCCCGCTGAGCGCGACCGCATCCGCGCCCAGCTGGTTGACGCGTACCACGACTTCGTCTACTTCCTCGCCCGAAAGTTCCAGAACCGGGGCGAGCCACTCGACGACATCGTCCAGGTCGGCTACCTCGGGCTGATCAAAGCCATTGAGCGCTTCGACCCCGACCTCGGGTTCGAGTTCACGACCTTCGCCACCCTGACTGTGGCCGGCGAGATAAAGCGTCATTTCCGAGACAAGGGCACCGCCATCCGCTTCCCACGCCGTCTCCAGGAGCTGCACCAATCTGTCGTGCGCGTAAACGAGGAGATGAAGAACCAGCTTGGACGCGAGCCGACCGTCACGGAGGTGGCAGAGCGTCTCGGCGTGCCGCCAGAAGATGTGACGGAGGCGATGGAGATGGGGCCCGCCTACATGCCTCTCTCTCTCGATCAGCCCATCGGATCGTCGGACGGCCAGGAGGGACGTGCAGTCGCCGACCAGATCGGCACCGTCGATCCCGAGCTCGACCGTGTCGAGATGCGCGACCTGCTCGATCGCGCGATGGTGCACCTCACCCCTCGCGAGCGCGCCATCATGGCTATGAGGTTCTACGAGCAGATGTCGCAGTCGGAGATAGCGCGCCGCCTCGGCATCAGTCAGATGCACGTCTCGCGACTGCAGCGCGCCGCCCTCGAGCAGCTGCGGAAATACGTGCCGCAGGAATCCAGCTAGGCGACCGTAATGGCACTCCTGGAGTCGCGGGTTCCCGCAGAACCGATTGCCCTCTTCCGTCGCTGGTACCGGCAGGCTGAGCATGCGGGCGCTCCTCAACCCGATGCGATGACGCTGGCCACGGCAGGAGCAGGCTGCACGCCCTCGGCCCGCATGGTCCTGTACAAAGGCATCGACGAAGGCGCATTTCTCTTCTTCTCCAACTATGAGAGCCGGAAAGGTCGCGACCTCGCCGCGAACAACAAGGCTGCGCTGGTCTTCTATTGGTCAGTCACACGCCACCAGGTCAGGGTCTCGGGCACTGTCCGAACGCTGAGTCGAGCCGCCTCGCTGGCCTACTTCCGAAGCCGGCCGCGGGGCGCCCAGCTCTCGGCGCTGGCCTCCCCGCAGAGTCGCGTCATCCCGTCGCGTGACGTGCTGGAGCAGGCGGCGGCAAACCTCGATCGCCGCCACCCAGATGAGGTGCCGCTGCCCGAACACTGGGGCGGTTACGCCCTGCGGCCGGCGTGGATCGAATTCTGGGAGAACCGCGCCGACCGGCTCCACGACCGGCTCCGCTACGTCCGCACCCGGGGAGGGACTTGGCGGATGGAGCGCCTCGCACCGTAAGCTAGTTCGGCCCCGACATGACCGGGAACGAGATCCGCAAACGTTTTCTAGAGCATTTCGCGAGCCGGGAGCATCTGGTCCTGCCCAGCGCGCCGCTGGTGCCGCGTGGGGACCCGAGCACGCTCTTCATCTCGGCCGGAATGCAACCGCTTCAGCCCTATTACCAGGGCTTTAGCGAACCGCCCGCGCCCAGGCTTGCCAGCTGCCAGAAGTGCCTGCGCACCGGCGACATCGACGAGGTGGGGAAGACGGATCGCCACAACACGTTCTTCGAGATGCTTGGCAACTTCACGCCGACTGGTGCGTATTTCAAGGAGACAGCGATCCCTCTTGCCTGGGAGCTCGTGACCGGCGGATTCGAGATGCCGCCGGAGCGGCTCCGTGTGACGATCCATCCGTCCGACGACGAGGCACATGCGATCTGGATCCACACCCGCGTTCCGGCGGACCACATCACGCGCCTGGCAGACAACTGGTGGGGCTTGGGTCGAGGGCCCTGCGGTCCCGACTCCGAGATCTGGTGGGACCGTGGACCGGACGTAGGGTGCGGACAGCCCGACTGTGTTCCCGACCACTGCGATCGATTCACCGAGTTCTGGAACCTCGTCTTCCCGCAATTCGATCAGCGCGGCGCGCTTGAAGGCGACCTCAACTCTTCGGAAGCAATCAGGCGCGCCGTCTCAGCTGGGAGCCTCGATCCTCTTGCGCATCCCGGGATCGACACCGGCATGGGGCTCGAACGGATCGCGTACATCCTCCAGGGCAAGGCCAACGTTTTCGAAAGCGATCTCCTGGCGCCGATCATCGACCGCGTTCGTGAGCTGTCGGACAACCAGGTGACCCTGTCGGAGCGAGTTGTCGCCGACCATGTTCGCGCCGCGTGCTTCGTGATGCTGGAAGGGATCACGCCAGGTAACGAGGGGCGGGGATACGTGCTTCGCCGCCTGATACGGCGGGCGACCGTACATGCCGGCAGGCTGAAGATGCATTCGCAGCTCGGCGGTGTGGTTGACGAGGTCGTCAAGGTGCTCGGCTCGGCGTACCCGGGTCTGCGGGAGCAGGAAACCCTGATTCGGGCCGGCATCAAGTCGGAAGAGGAGCGGTTCCGGCGAACGCTCGAACAGGGAATGCAGATGTTCGAGCGGATTGTCTCGAAGCACCCGCGAGCGATCCCGGGCGACGAGGCATTCAGGCTGCACGATACGTTCGGCGTTCCCATCGACCTGACCCGTGAGCTCGCGCAGGAGCGAGGCATAGAGGTCGACGAGAAAGGTTTTCAGGCCGCGATGGCGGCTCAGCGCGAGCGCTCCAAGACTACGGCGACAAAGCACCTGGCCGAGGCAAAGGATCTGCCCAAGTCCGAATTCACCGGCCATGACGAGCTGTCCACCGAGAGCGCCGTGGTCGCCCTGCGCAGGGACGGCAAGGCGGTGGACGTCGCGGTGGAGGGCGATCCGGTCGACGTCTTCATGCAGCGCTCTCCTTTCTATGCTGAGTCGGGCGGCCAGGTCGGCGACACCGGGACCATCACGACCCAGGGCGGCCGGGTCCGGGTCGAGGACACTCAGAAGCCCGCCGACGGGATCATCGCGCACCTCGGAACCGTCGTAACCGGTGAGGTTCGAGTCGGCGACAAGGCAGTCGCCTCGGTCGACGCGGGCCGTCGACGCCAGATTGCCCGGCACCACTCAGCCACGCATCTCTTGCACAAGGCGCTGCGCGAGACGATCGGCGAACAGGCGGTGCAGAAAGGGTCCTGGGTGGGACCGGATCACACGACATTCGACATTCCCCTGAATCGCGCAATCACCAGGGAAGAGCTGGATCGGATCAACCGCCGGATCATGGAGAAGGTTCGTGAGGCGCTGCCTTTCGGCGACAGCCAGAAGCCGTACAAGGAGGCTGTCGCCCAGGGGGCGATGCACCTGTTCGAGGAGAAGTACGGGGACGTCGTCAGGGTCGTCTGCTTCGGCGATTGGACGTGCGAGCTGTGTGGCGGGACGCACGTAAGGAACAGCGCAGACATCGGCACTGCGGTGATCCTGTCAGAAACAAGCATCGGCTCCGGGCTTCGCCGCATCGACATGGTGGTGGGCGATGCCGCGGACGAGCTCGTCAGGCGAGACCGCAACCTGCTGTCCGACCTGGCGCGGTCGTTCAAGGTCAGCCCTCAGCAGCTGCCCGAACGGGTGCATGCACTGCGGACACAGCTCAAAGAGGCCGAGCGAGAGCGCGAAAAGCTGCTGGAACAGGTTCGGAGCGCTCGCGTTCGCGGGGAAGGGGGCTCGGGCGCAGCCTCTTTGGTCAAGCACGGCCAGGTGCCCTATGTGACCGAATCCGTCGACGTCTCTAACCTTGACGAATTGAGGGCGTACGCGGACAGGTATCTCGAGATCGTGAAGTCGGGCATCGTAACCGTTGTCGGCGGAGGCATGTTTGTCATCAAGGTGTCCCATGACCTCATCCCCGAATACGATGCCACCCGCCTCAAGTCCCTTTTCGGCACCGGCGGGGGCCGCCCGCAGCTCGCCAGCGGCAAGCTGACCGTCGCGCCCGACGAGGCTTTCAAGCGCCTTGAAGAGGCGTTGCGATGACCAAGTTCAAGTTCCTGCGCAAGCGGAGCGACTACTACCGCCATTTCACCGTCCTGGACATCGGTACCGATCTCATCAAGGTGCTGGTGGTACGGCGCAACGGAGCAGATGGCGAGGTCCTTGGCGTGGGCCGGGAGCCACAAGCTCCTGCCGCCATGTCGGGAGGTGCCATCGCCGACCTGGAGTCTGTGATCCAGTCATGCAATCGAGCCCTCGAGGCGGCGGAGGATATGGCGAAGACGGTCCCAGGCCAGGTGGTCGTAGGCATTGCGGGGGAGCTGATCAAAGGGTTTTCCTCGACGATCGCCTATCCGCGCGAGAACTCCAAGTCGCGGGTGCGATCCAACGAGATCTCGGCGATGCTGCAGATGGTTCAGCGGCGGGCGCTGCGCGAGGCTCAGCACCTTCTCGAGCTCGAGCGCAGCTACGGCCAGCTCGAGGCTCGCCTCGTCCACTCGTCGATCACGAACGTGAGGGTGGACGGATACCCGGTCACCAACCCTGTCGGCTTCACCGGCAAGAACCTCGAAGTGACGGTGTTCAACACGTTCGCCCCGATGACCCACATCAATGCCGTCGACACGGTGGTTCGTGAGCTCGACCTGGAGCTCGCGGCTGCGGTTGCACAGCCGTACGCTCTGGCGCGAGCTTGTGCTAGCGAGGAGACGTGGGCTGAGGGCGGCATCTTCGTCGACGTCGGCGGCGGGACCACGGACGTGGCGCTGGTACGCGACGGCGGCGTCGAGGGGACGCGGATGTTCAACCTCGGTGGTCGGGCGTTCACGCGTCGCCTTGCGCTCGCCTTCGGGTTGAGCTATGAGGAGGCAGAGGCGCGCAAGCTGCGCCACTCCGAAGGGCTGCTGTCGGCCGAGCAGCATCGCCAGGTTTCCGAGCTGCTGGCCGCGGATGCCGAGGTTCTCCTGCAGGGTCTCGCGCTCAGCGTGAAGGAGCTCTCTCGCGGCGAGCGTCTCCCCACGAACATCTACCTGTGCGGAGGTGGCAGCCTTCTCCCGGAGCTGACGCTCGAGATGGTCAAGAACAATTGGGCCACCGGTCTCCCCTTTCCAAAGGAACCTCGCATCCGGCACCTCGTGCCCCCGGACGTACGAAATGTCAGCGACTCGACGGGCCAGCTTTCGAGCCCGCAGGACATCGCCCCGATGGGGCTTGCAAACCACGCGTTGCGGACCGAAGCGGAGGAGCGTGACAACGTAAACACCGTCATGCGTCGGGTCCTAAGCGCTATAAAGGTCTGAACGGACCCCTCTAGGAGACTTGTAAACCGCCATGGCAACGAATCCGATATACGTTGAAACCGAGGAAGAGATTCCCGAGCTCGTTGAGCGCCTGCGCTTGTACAACGGCAACGACACGATGCTCGTCCTGCCCATCCGGTCCCGGATAGGGCAAAGCCGGTTCAACTTCCAGCTGCTTCGCAACTACGCATCCCGCATGGGTAAAAGGGTCACCGTGGTGTGCGACGACCCGGCAGTCCAGAAGATGGCCTCGGAGAGCGGTTTCGCTGTCTTCGGCGCAGTCGGGGTCCAGGGCGAAGGCATCCCGTCGGAGCCCGAGGCGCTGCCGCCGCGACGCCGCTGGTGGCAGCGCCGGCAGCTGGCGGGCACTACCCACATCGGCATCGCTCCCGCGACCAAGCTCATCACGAAGAACGCGACCGAGCTGAAACCCGGGCGATTCCTTCTTTACGTGGCGGCGGCGACCCTCCTGGTGGTGGGGCTGTTCGCCCTCTTGCTCTTCATGCCGTCCGCCTCGGTCACGCTGGTCGCACAGGCGCAACCCTTCTCTCAGAAGCAGGTGGAGATCCAGGCCCAACCCGGCAAGGCGCCGATTCGAGTGCGCGCAGCCGTCATCACGACCTCGAACTCCCAGGGCTTCAAGACCACCGGCCTTGTGAGAGTGTTGTTGGCGCCTGCGACCGGGTCAGTGGTCTACACGAACTCGATGAACCAACCCGCATGCCCGAGGGCCGGGTGCACGTCGCCGGGCCTCGTGGTGCTGAGGGGTCAGCGAGTGACGGATACGACCGACGGCATCTCCTTCGCGCAAACCACCGGTAACTTTCAAGGAGGCGTTCTGGTGCCGTGGTCAGGGCCGAATGGACCCGGCACCGCGACTGCTGCAGTGATCGCTGTGAACGCCGGCACCAGCGGCAACGTCGGCAGCAACGTGATCACAACGATCGAGGGGAACCCATACCAGGGCCTGACAGTGACGAATCCGCAGGCGACCGGTGGTGGGACCGATCCTTCATCCACGCCCGTGATGACGGTGGCCGACTTCGACGCCGCGCGCGCGGTTCTGGAGCAGGAGCTCCGCCAGTCGATCGCCCAACAGATCGCCGCGTCGGCTAAGCCGACTGAGAAGCTCAGCGAAACGCTGCTCTACGGAGCGCCGCAGTTCACCACCGACCACCAGCCGAACGAAAAGGTGGCGAGCTTCAACGCAACCATGTCGCTGCAAGGAGAAGGCGACTTTTATGTCGATGCAGACGTGCACAAAGCATTTCAGAACTATCTTGCGCAGCGCGTCCCCAACAACCAGCAGCTGCTGACGGAGAGCCCGATCCAGGTGGATTATCGAATTCTCAGCGACACTAAGGGCGGCAACATGGTGTTCGTCGGCGATGCGTCGGCCTTCGTCGCTCCCAGGCTCGACATGGACAAGATCCGCGCTCAGGTGGTCGGTCGTCCCTTCCAGCAGGCGCGGTTCTACCTGCAGGGCCTGAACGTGCGGTCGGTGAGCATCAAGGAGCAGCCGATCACCCTGCCGCTCATGCCACTTCTGGGCGGCCGGATCTCAATCCACTACGTGGTCCAGCAGGGGACCGTGCCAACCCTACCCGGTCCGACCCCCTGAGGATCCTCGCTGTCGACCCGGGTTCTAAGAGGGTGGGCCTTGCTCTCAGCGATCCGACGGCCACAATCGCGCAGGCGCTGACGACAGTCGCGGCCGAGCCCACGGACACGCTCGCTGCGCGCCTCGCGGAAATTGCGCGAACCTACGAAGCTGCGCGAATCGTGGTCGGCCTGCCTCGACGCCTCGATGGTTCTCGTGGACCCGAGGCGGCAGCAGCCCAGCACCTCGCCGACGCCGTGCGCAAGGAATCAGGGCTGCCGGTGGAGCTCGTCGACGAGCGGCTCACGACTGTGGCAGCCGAGAGATCCCTGATCGAAGGCGGAGTGCGCCGCGACAAGAGGCGCTTGAGCGTGGACCGAGTGGCCGCCACCCTCTTGCTCCAGTCCCACCTGGATCGCAGGCGTGCCGGCTGAACACGACGGAGATGAGCTGGACGCCGGCTCAGCCAAACCGGATGATTCGAGAAGCGACGTTCACCCTTCTCAAATTGAGCCAGAGCCGCCCAGGCCGATCACGCTGATCGACGAGACGGGACGCGAACGGCAGTTTCAGCTCCACGACGCCTTTGATCACGAGGGCGCCGCTTACTACCTGGTCGAGGACGTCGACGATCCCTCCCAGGTCTTGCTGCTGCGCGACGCCGAGGGCGGGCTGGAGACTGTCGAAGGGGAGGAGTTCCAGCGTGTGATCGCTGCGCTGGAGGAGGACCGCGTCGAGTGAAGCGGCTTGCGGCGGTCGTCGTCGTCATTGCCTTGCTCGGGTTTGGAACTTCGCGTGGCTACGACTGGTGGAACCTCAACGTCAACACGCCTGTCTCCTCGACCAGCCAGCCCGTCGTGTTTCACATCGCGTCCGGTGAGCTTCCAAGCCAGGTAGGAGACGACCTGTACGCCCAGCGGCTCATCAGGGACCGGAACGCGTTCGACCTCTACCTCAGGTTCACGGGTGCAGGGTCAAACTTTGAAGCCGGCACTTTCCTGCTCAACCGCAACATGACCATCAGCCAGATCGTCGACGCCCTTCAGCACGGGAAGTCGAACCAGGCGTCGGTCACCCTCCCTGAAGGTTACCCGTTACGCGAGCAGGCAAAGTACGTCGAGAAGTCGGGCCTGGGCAAGGCGACCGACTACCTCGCGATCGCAGCCGATCCCTCGTGGTCGGCGCTATACGACTTCCTTGCCTCGCGACCGGCCAAGGCCAATCCACCGCTGGAGGGGTACCTGTTCCCGGACACCTATCTCGTCAATCCCGGTGACGTGCGTGGTCTCATCAAGGCACAGCTGGATCAGTTCGGAAATGTGTTCGACCCGACGCTTCGCGCGCAGATCGCCAAGAGCACGCCAAACCGTCCGGCCGAGACGGTGGAGGCCATAGTCATCCTCGCCTCGATGGTGGATCGCGAAGCCAACAACAGAAACAACACCGATCGGGGCAACGTGTGCAGCGTCTATTACAACCGTCTCAGGATGAAAATGCCTCTGGGGGTCGACGCCACGCTGCTGTACGCCCTTGGAAGGCTCGCGCCTGAGCCGACGCAGGCGGAGCTTCAGGGCCTGGTGAATTCGCCGTTCGACACCCGCACGCATGCCGGCCTGCCACCGGGTCCGATCAGCAACCCGGGGAAGGCTGCCCTCCTCGCCTGCATCAACCCGCCGAAGACCCAATACCTCTACTACTTCACGGACCCGCAGGGAGCCACGCATTTCTTCACGAACCAGAATGACTTCTGTAGCGCCCTACCGAGGTACGGAATGGTGGGCTGCTGAAGGTCTTCCTCCTGGGTCACGGCATCGCCTACTCGCGCAGCCCGGCCATGCACAACGCAGCCTTCCAGGCCCTGGGCCTCGACTGGACGTACGAGCTGCTGGACGTTCCCATCGAGGAGCTGCCCACCGCCCTGGACCGGCTACGGGCGCCCGATGTCGCGGGCGCCAATGTGACAATTCCGCACAAGCTGGCGGTGATGGAGCGACTCGACGGCCTCGACGCGGACGCTATGCGGGCGCATGCAGTCAACACCATTGCCGGCCTGGGCGGACGTTTGTTCGGCTCCAACACGGACGTGTCCGGGATCCGCACGGCAATCCAGGAGGTCGGCCTGGAGGCCAGGGGTGGGAATGTGGTCATCCTGGGCGGTGGCGGGTCGGCAAGGGCGGCAGCCGTCGCGCTGGAGGGTGCCCATCTGACCTTCGTGTCGAGGCACCCTGAGAATGACGACTTGCCGGGCCGGGTGATTGGATGGAGCGATCCAGGACTACCGGGCCTGGTCCGAGCGGCCGACCTCCTCCTGAACGCCACACCGCTCGGGCGGCGCGAAGAGATGCCGATCCGCCCTGCAGCCCTGCCGAAGGACGGCGCGGTGGTCGATCTCGTGTACGTGACGGGCGGCACACCCCTGGTCCGCAAGGCACGCTCCCTCGGCCTGCGTACGGCCGATGGGTGGGCCGTGCTGCTGGCGCAGGGCGCTGTGTCTTTCGAAGTCTGGACGGGTCGAAAGGCTCCGCTCGACGCGATGCGGGAGACCCTGGAGCCGTGACGTCGATCATGTTCACTATCGGGTGGGCGCTCGTCGGCGCGGCGGCCGGTTGGTTCGTGCGTTGGGGCTCGGTGCGCCTTGCCAGGCTTGAAGGCCTCGAGCCGGGAAACCGGCGCTGGCAGGTGTTTGGCCCCCCAATCCTCGCAGCCGCCCTCCTCGGGGTGTTCGCCTTCCATTTCGGACCTACTCCGGAGCTGTTCGTTCGGAGCTTTTTCGTGCTTGTGCTCGTTCAGGTCATCTTCTTCGACTTCGAGCACCGCTTGATCCTCGATCGGGTCATGTTCCCTTCGATGGCGCTCGCCCTCGTAGTGAGCCTCTTCGACCACCCCTGGTGGACGCACCTCGCTGCTGGACTCGGCGCCGGCCTGCTCTTTCTGCTGCTCGCGCTCGCCGGCTCCGCGATCTTCAAGGCCGAAGCGCTGGGCTTTGGCGATGTCAAGCTCGCCGTCTTCATGGGCCTCTTGCTCGGGCCGCTTGCGACCGCCCAGGCGATTTTTTACGGGGTCTTCCTGGCCGGCCTGGTATCAGTCGGCTTCATCGTCTGGAACCGCTCTCTTAAAGGAACCATCGCCTACGGGCCTTACCTGGCAGCGGGCACCGTGATCGTCCTGTTCCTGCTGTCTTGACGGGGCCTGTGAATTAACCTCCTCGTTGACCGACAATAGGCGCCGATGACCAGCCAGCTGCTGCCAGGCGAGAACCTTGTCCTCACAGACCACCCTCATTGGATCGTCGTCATCAAGTCTCTGGTGGTTCCGATCATCCTGCTCGTCGTTGCCCTGGTCGTCGACCTGACCGTCAAAAACACCGGCATCGCACACTTCAGAACCATCGTCACCCTGGGTGCGGTTGCCCTTGCCGGCCTCTGGCTGATCGTCGTCTGGATCCGCTGGCAGTCGACCATCTATACCCTCACCGACCAGCGCATCAAGATCGAGACCGGGGTGTTCTCGCGCCAGTCCAAGATGATTCCCATCGACAGGGTGCAGGACTGCACGACCAAGCAGTCGCTCATCGGCCGGATGCTCGGTTACGGGCGTGTCGAGGTGGATGCCGCCGGCGCGCAGGGGGCCGAGGTGCTCGATCACCTGCCGCACCCCGACATTTTCCGGGACCAGGTGTTCATGCAGACTGAAAGGCGTCGCAGCGGGGGGCCTGCCGTTCAACCTCATCCCAGCGGAATCTGAAGCCCGCCCTGGCGCTGATCGGGTTCATGGGCTGCGGTAAGTCCGTGGTCGGAGTGATCGTCGCGCAACGTGCCGGGGTGCCGTTCCGCGACCTGGATTTCGTGATCGAGAACGAGGCCGGCATGACCATCTCGGACATCTTCGCCACGCGAGGCGAGGCGGGGTTTCGAGCTTTGGAATCGCGTCTTCTACCCGACCTGCTTCAGCCTGAGACCGTGGTCGCGTTGGGCGGCGGCGCGCCGATCGACGAGTCGAACTGGAAGGTGATCCTCGAACGCTCCACCACCGTTTTCCTGGACTGCGGGTTCAAGACCATCTGGAACCGGATCAACGGCGCTTCGCACAGACCGCTCGTTGCGGACAAGTCGCGTTCGGAGCTCGAGGCCCTGCTTGAGAGCCGCCGGCCCCGTTACATGGAATCAGTCCACCGCGTCGATGGAGACCGCCCGGCGGACGTGGTCGCCGCTGAGATTCTGCAGCTATGGTCCGACTGATAATCGAAGCGCCCGCGGGGAGCTACCCGGTTGTGATCGGGAATGGCATCCATCGGGAGTTGCGAGGGGCAGTGGCCCGGCTTGACCCGACGGCCGCCGCGATCATCACCGACTCCAATGTCCTGCCGCTGGCCAAGAAGGTCGCCAGGACGATCAAGCGGGCCGGCGTCAAGACTCCGATCCACGTCATCCGCGCCGGCGAGCGATCCAAGTCGATGGCGGCGCTTGGCGAAGTCCTCGCCTTCCTCGAGCGGCAGAAGGTGGATCGCGGGGGTTGCGTCATCGCCGTTGGCGGCGGGACGGTCGGCGACATCGCAGGCTTCGCGGCGGCGATCTGGCAGCGCGGGATTCGCGTGGTCCAGGTTCCGACCACGCTGCTGGCGATGGTGGATTCCAGCATCGGGGGCAAGACGGGCGTCAATGGGAGGCGATCGAAGAACGCGATCGGTGCGTTCTGGCAGCCGGCCGCGGTGGTCACCGACCTGGCATTCCTCGAAACATTGCCGCCGGTGAGCTACCGGGATGCGTTCGCCGAGGTTGTAAAGTACGCCGTTGCCATGGACCACGGCCTGTTCGAGCTGCTCTTGAAGGCACGTGAGCGGCTCCTCGCGGGAGACCGCGCGGCCCTGGAGCGCGTGGTCTTCCAGTGCGTTATGGCCAAAGCGCTGGTGGTGGCGAAGGACGAACGCGAAAAGGGGCCGCGCGCGATTCTCAACTACGGTCACACGGCCGGCCATGCGCTCGAGGCGGCCAGTGGGTTCCGCATCTCTCACGGCCGTGCCGTGGCGTTTGGGATGCGGGTCGCGGCCGGAATCGCCCTCTCTATGGACCTGTGCAGCAGGGGGTTCGTGCAATCTCAGAATGCGCTGTTGACCGCCTTCGGCCTGCCGGACAAGCCGCCGAGAGTCGATCTTGCCCGCGTCCTGGCGGCGATTCCGCGAGACAAGAAGGCGCGACGTGGCAAGGTCGCATGGGTGCTTCCGCGCCGACTCGGGCACGCCGAGCCGGGCCACGCGGTGCCCTCGGCAATCGTGCGCAGCGTCTTGCGCAAGGCGCTGGCGTGAAACGCATCGTGGTCGTCAACGGCCCGAACTTGAACCTTCTCGGGAAGAGGGAGCCGCAGATCTACGGCACTCGTTCGCACGCCGATCTGATCAAGACCATCCGCGCCAAGGCACGCGAGCTCGGGGCTGAGGTCAGCGTGTTCCAGAGCAACCACGAGGGGGAGCTGATCGACTTCCTGCAGAAGGAGGCGCCGGGCTCCTTGGGCATAGTCATCAATCCAGGCGCGCTGTCCCATTATTCGTTTGCGCTCCTGGATTGCCTGCAGTCGCTCAACGTGCCGATCGTTGAGGTCCATCTATCCAACATTCACGCCCGCGAGGAGTACCGCTCGAAGAGCGTCACAGCTCGCGCGGCGAAGGGCGTCATCGCCGGTCTCGGATTTAGCGGCTACCTCCTCGCGATGGACTTCCTGTCACAGGGATGATCTCGACCAGCGACTTTCGCAACGGGACTATGTTCGAGATGGACGGACAGCTGCTCAGCGTCGTCAGCGTGGAGCACATCAAGCTGGCGCGCGCCGGGGCGGTCATCAAAGCCAAGCTTCGCAACCTGCTGACTGGTTCGATCTTCGAGCACAGCTTCCGTAGCGGCGACAAGTACAAGACAGTCCGCATCGACAAGAAGGAAGCCACGTACCTCTACTCGGATGGCTCCCACCACTACTTCATGGACACGCAGACATACGACCAGGTGCCTGTCGACGAAGACATGGTTGAGTCGGTGCTGCCACTGCTCAAGGAGGGGAGCCTCGCCTACTTGTTGCGCTACCAGGACAAGCTCATCGGCGTTGAGCTGCCCATCAACGTGGAGCTCAAGGTCGTGGACACGGATCCCGGGTTCAAGGGCGACACGGTCTCAGGGGCGACCAAGCCCGCAAGGCTGGAAACGGGGGCCAAGATCCAGGTTCCACTGTTTATCCAGCCAGGCGACCTGATCCGCGTCGACACACGAACCCAGACGTACATGGAGCGGGCGTAAACGACGTATCAGAGGAAACCAGTCGGTTTCCTCTCATCGACACGGCGGCTACGCCGGCGTGCCTGCTCTCCTTCCCGGGATGGGATTTATGACGAATTGGTTTCTCCAGGCCTTGATTGGGTGGATTGGGGACAAAGTTATGGCCGAGGGGACCCCGGCCAACCCTGCCACGTAAAGGTATGAGAGAAAACCCGGATGGTTTTCTCTCATCGGCGGGCGCTTCGCGCGCGCCTGCTCTCTTTCCGGTAAATCGATGGGATTTATTTGAGGAGTTGCTCCTCGCCACGTTGGGGTAAGTTGGAGACAAATCTATGGCCGGGGGGGACCCGGCCAAACCTGCCACGCTGGCTGTCGGGGGGACCCCGCCAACCCTGCCACGCTAGTTCGGCGGGGTCCTGCGGGGGTCGCTGACGGTAGACTGCCCGGGATGGGTCAGAACGGGATACACGGGTCGGTCCGGGTCGCCAATGAGGTCATCGCCAGCATCGCAGCCCTTGCGGCTTGCGAGGTCGAAGGGGTGGTCGGGATGGATGAGACTTCTGCACGCCACTTCGGCGACTGGGTCCGCCGCCACACCGCCCATCGGGGCGTCCGGGTGCAGGTAGAGGCGGATCGTTCGATCCACCTCGAGGTCTTCATCACCGTGGACTCCGAAGGAAAGCTTGCAGAGGTTGCAAGCGCTGTGCAGACAAACGTCGTCGAAGCGACGGAGCGCATGCTCGGCCTGGAAGTGGGGGAGGTCAACGTCTTCGTTTCCAGCGTCGCATTCGCCAGCTAGTGGGTCGTTCGCGAGGCGTGGATAGGCGTAAAACTGTTTCCGCTCGCCCCTGATGGGAAAACGACATCAGGCCAGGGAGCTGGCTCTCAAAGTGCTGTTCCAGCTGGAGACTTCTGGCGACGATCCCGAAGAGGTGCTGCAATATCACGCGACCGAAGGTGCCGCCACGGTTGACGTGGCGAACTTTGCCGGCCAGCTCGTGCGGGGAGTGATCGCCAACCGCGACAAGCTCGATGCCGTCCTCAGCGAAACGTCCGAGCACTGGAAGTTAGAGCAGATGGCGAAGGTCGACCGCATCGTCCTGCGCATCGCCGTGTACGAGATCACCATCGATCGGCACGTGCCGACCAAGGCCGCCATCAACGAGTCGATCGAGCTGGCCAAGACCTTCTCGGGAGAGGAAGCCGGCAGGTTCGTCAACGGCATCCTGGGCCGTGTAGCGGCGAGCGTCACATGACATCGGGGGATTCCGGCCCCGCAAGCCTGGAAGAGGTACTCTCTCGGCTCGAAGCGACCATCGCCCTGCTGGCAGACGGCACCGCGCCGCTCGACGAGCTCGTCGCCGCCCATCTGCGGGCCGCGGGCTTGCTCTCCGACGCCGAGGGGCGGCTGGATGTTCTGAAGACCCGGGCCGCGCGCCTCGTCACCGCTTTGCGATCGGAAGAGCCCGACCTGCCGGCCCTTGCGCGCAAAGAATGAAATACCTGCTTGCGCCGCTACTCGCCTGGTCGATCGCCCAGACCGCAAAGGTGATCCTGTATTCGGTTCGGCAGCGCCGCTTGAACCTGAGGGTGCTCGCGGTGACGGGCGGGATGCCCAGCAGCCACAGCGCCATCGTCATGGGCATGACGACCGCGGTCGGTAAATATGCCGGAGTCACTTCCGCTTCGTTCGCGATCGCGCTTATCTTCTCGTTCGTGGTCATGTACGACGCTGCCGGCCTTCGCCGTGCGGCCGGCCGCCAGGCCGCGATCCTGAACCGTCTGGTCGAGGACCTCGTCCATATGCGGGGCGTGCAAGAGCAAAAGCTCCGCGAGCTGCTGGGTCACACGCCGGTGGAGGTGCTCGCGGGCGCCGCCCTCGGCATCGTGGCGGGTCTGATCCTCTGACCGTGCCGCGCCTCGACGTGCTCGTGATGAGAAGCGGTTTGGCGGAGTCGCGCGAGCGAGCCCAGGCCCTCATCATGGCCGGCAAGGTGCGGGTCGCGGGCGAGACGGTTCGTCATCCTGATCGAGCGGTCAGCGAAGAGGCTGCGATCTCCGTCGACAGCGATCCCGGCTACGCAAGCCGTGGCGCTTTGAAGCTCGGGCCTGCGCTGCTGACATTTGGAGCCGATCCCTCCGGTCTGGTCTGCGCAGACGTCGGCGCCTCGACGGGAGGCTTCACGGATGTTCTCCTACGACGCGGGGCCGCGAGGGTGTATGCGATCGACGTCGGGCGCGGTCTCCTGCACTGGCGGCTGCGTCAGGATCCCAGGGTGGTCGTGATCGAGCGCTTCAACGCCCGAGAGCTCGAAACGTTCCCGGAGCGCGTCAGCCTTATCGTCGTCGATGTCTCCTTCATCGGGCTGGAGAAGATCCTCCCGGCACTGCGACGGGCGGCGCCGCCGGCTCGGGTCATCGCCCTGTTCAAGCCACAGTTCCAGGTCGGACGCTCCGAGGTGGGGAAGGGCGGGATCGTGCGCGACCAGGCTGCAATCAATGCGGCGCTCGAGAGCACGCGCCGCTGGTGCGAAGCGAACGGGTACGCCGTGCGGGCTGAAACGCCCTCGGAGCTGGCGGGCACAGACGGAAACCGCGAGATCTTCCTGGACCTGCAGCCCGCTTGAGGGCAGATGCCGGCGCCCAGCCATCGCCCACTCCGAAGGTCTGCATCCTGCACGGGCCCGGTGCGGAGGAGGCGGTGGTCGACGCGACGATCAAGGCCCTCACAGACCGCAAGGTCGAGTGGTGGGAGGCCGACAGGGATGGTCCCATCAGCGCGATCACGGGCCGCCTGAATGACACGACGCTGATTCTGACTCTCGGAGGTGACGGGACGTTTCTTGCGGGCGCCAGGTTGGCGGCCCCGCGCGGCATCCCGCTGCTCGGGGTCAACCTGGGTCGCCTGGGTTTCCTGACCGAGCTAGAGGCGGGGCAGGTCGAGAATGGGTTGGATCGCTTCCTCGAGGGCGCATATCGGATCGAAGAGCGAACCATCCTCCAGGTGACGTTGAGCCGCGAGTCGCGAAATCTTGTGCGAGCGATCGGCCTCAACGAGGTGGTGGTGAATCGGGCAGGGGATGCCCGGATGCTCAGGGTCGAGATCGACGTCGGTGGTCAAGCAGTCGGCATCATCGACGCAGACGGGATCATGGTGGCTACAGCCACCGGATCGACAGCCTATGCGCTGGCGAGCGGAGGCCCCATCCTCGAGCCGACATTGCGTGACCTGCTTCTCGTGCCGATGAACCCTTTCGCGCTGACCGTGCGTCCGATCGTGCTGCCACCAGGCCAGGACATCAGCCTGGCCGTGGTCCGAGGGCCCGCGGAGATGCGCGTCGACGGAGCCCGACGGGGCCGGTCCGTGGAAGCCGGCGACACCATTCGCTGCGGATCGCATCCACGGCGTCTCAAAGTCGTCAGGTTCAGCCCGCCCGAAATGTTCTATCGCCGGCTTGGCGAAAAGCTCGGATGGGGGCGTCCACTCGTCCCCATGAAGTGATGCTGCGAGAGCTCAGGGTCCGTGACCTGGCCCTCGTTGCGGAGTCTCGCGTGCGCTTTGGTCCGGGTCTCAACTTGCTCACCGGCGAAACCGGAAGCGGCAAGTCGCTCATCGTCGACGCGCTCGGGCTCACGCTCGGCGGGCGCGGTGGCGCCGAGCAGGTCCGGCACGGCGCCGAGAAAGCGACTGTCGAAGGGGTCTTCGAGTCCGACGGCCGCGCCCTAATCCTCCGGAGGGAACTCGGCAAGCGTGGCGCCGCGCGGATCGATGGCCGCCAGGCCAATCCCGGCCAGCTGCGAGAACTTGGCCGCGGGCTGGTCGCCCTGCACGGCCAGCACGAGCACCACTCATTGCTGGATACGGAGACGCAGACCGAGCTTCTCGACGGATACGCGGGGGCAATCGAGCTGCGTGCCTCTGTCGTCGCCGCGCACTCTGCGTGGACCGCGGCGGTCAGCTCGCTGGCCGACCTCGAGAGACTTCGTTCCCGAGGAGAAAAAGAGCAGGAGTACCTCCGGTGGCAGCTCGAAGAGCTGCGGGCGGCCGACCCTCGTGCGGGCGAGGACGTGGAGCTGACCGCCGAGCGCGCTGCCGTTCGCAATGCCACACGTCTTGCTGAGCTGGGCCGGGAGTCGATCGCCGCGCTCCAGGAGGATGGGGTGGCTCGTGCCGCTGCAGCACTGCAGGCCGCAGCGCAGCTCGACCCGCGCCTCGCCGAGCCGGCGGCTCGCCTGTCGGCGCTGGAAGAGGAGGCCGCCGACGTCGCAGCAGAAGTGCGCCGGTACGGCGATGTTCTCGACTCGAACCCTGCCAGGCTGGAGATCCTCGAGACCCGCCTGTCGGTGCTCGACGGAATCAAGAGGAAGTTCGGCGGAACCCTGGATGCCGCGATCGCGGAACGGCAACGCCTCGAGGCTCAGATCGGTGCCACCCAGGACCTCGAGGGCGCTGTAGCCGCAGCCGAAGGAGAGCGCGTTCGTAGTCGTGCGGACCTTGAAGCGGCCGCAGCCCGCTTGACCAGGGCTCGCGAACGCGCCGGCCGCCGGATGCAGGCGGCGATCGCCGGCGAGCTTGCCGGCCTGCGCCTCGAGGGTGCGCGTTTCGAGATCGTGCTGCGCGACAGACCAGAGATCGGCCCGGACGGCGCGGAGGCGGCCGAGATGATGTTCTCGGCCAACCCAGGCGAACCGATCGCGCCGCTCGCTCGCGTGGCGTCCGGAGGGGAGCTGGCGCGGCTGATGCTCGCAATCAAGACAGTCGGGGCCGACGCCGATCGACTACCGACGCTCGTTTTCGACGAAGTGGACGCCGGGATCGGAGGCGAGGCGGCGACCCAGGTGGGTCTTCGCCTGAAAGCGCTCGGTGCCCGGCATCAGGTGCTGGTCGTCACCCACCTGGCGCAGATCGCTTCCTTTGCGGACCATCACCTTGTGGTCGAGAAATCACCGGGTCCCGAGGGACGCAACGTGGTCACCGTGCGTGAGCTGGGCTCCGATGACGAGCGCGCCAAGGAGCTGGCACGCATGATGAGCGGGGGCGTCACTGCAAAGGCGCTCGCGAGAGCGCACGAGCTGCTCGACGAGGCCCGCCGCTGACGATGCCGCGGGCCAAGCCGTTCAGCGGACCCGACGACAGGCGCATCAGGCGCGCGCTCTGCATCGCGGCGCATCCCGACGACGTCGAGTTCTATTGCGGCGGCACCGTCTTCATGATGTCTCGGCGCGGGGTGGTGGTCGACTTGGTGCTCGCGACCTCTGGGGACAAAGGCGCACGAGACACGACGAAATCTCGCGCGAAGGTGGCGCGGATTCGCGAGCGCGAACAGGAGCTGGCAGGCGAGGTGCTCGGAATCAAGCGGATTTGCTTCCTGCGCCATCCGGATGCCGAGCTGATGGAAAGCCTCGAGCTGAGAGAGGAATTCGTCCGCGAGATCCGCACCACGCAGCCTGACGTGCTGCTGACTTTCGATCCCAATGTCCCGTATCGCTACCACCCCGACCACCGCGCCGTCGGCCGTGTCGCCCTGGATGCGGCGTGGCCGAGCGCCAGGGATCCGCTCACATATCCCGACGCGGGGCCTCCCCACGAAACAGCTGAGGCGTGGTGCTTCGGCGGCCAGGACCCCACGCTGGAGATCAACGTGGCTGAAGTCCTGAACACGAAGATCGACGCCCGGCTGGCGCACGCGAGCCAGACCGGAAGCGCGGCCGCCCTTCGGCACCGCTGGCGGGCGATCGGCGCGCTCGAGAAGTTTCACCAGGTTGACCTGCGATAGCCGGCTTCGGTCAACCCTGGCCACGCGAGCGCTACTCAATCCGAGCTCGAGTCGCCGCAATCGCACTGGCCACTATCCTTACCCCTCGTGGAACCGCCGGCGGCCGGGCCGCGCCTCGACGTCAAGACGCCGGTGTTCGAGGGGCCGCTCGAGCTGCTGCTCGCGCTGGTCGAGCGCGAAGAGGTCGATATCTTCGAGGTCTCCCTTGCCAAGGTCACCGATAGCTACCTGGTCGAGCTCGCCGCCCGAGAGGTCGCCGACCCGGCCGAGATGGCCGAGTTCCTATGGATGGCGGCGCGCCTCTTGCTTCTCAAGTCCGTGCGCCTGCTACCGGGTGAGCCGCCCACCGATGAGGAGACAGAGCTGCTCGGTTGGGAAGAGGACGTGCGCCAGCGCCTGGAAGAGTACCGCGCGTACAAGGAGATGGCCCAGGGCCTGATGACACGCGCGGAGCAGGAGCCGTTTGCATTTCCTCCACCTGCCAGGACCGTCGATGCGGCGGGGCAGGAGGAGCCGCTCGAGGTTGGGCTGCTGGTGGTTGCTTTCAACAGCGTCCTCGCGCGAATCCCGCCGCGGCCGCTGATCGTGACGGGTCGCACATGGACGCTGGAGGAGAAGCTGGACGCCATCAAGGCGAGGCTGCGACTCGGCCCGATCGAGCTCCTGGCGCTGATCCTCGAATCGGAGGACCGTCTCGAGGCCGTGATCACCTTTGTCGCTGTGCTGGAGCTGTTGAGACGGTCGGTGATAAGCGTCCGTCAGAAGGAACGTTTTGGGCCCATCCACATCGAGCCCCGGAACGGTGTCGCGTGAGTGACCTGTCCTCCACGCTGGAGGCGATCCTCTTCAGCTCCAACCGACCGCTGAAGCTGCGTGAGCTCCAGCAGGCCGTTGGTGCCGACCGGACCGCGGTCGAGCAGGCTCTTGACGAATTGAAGGCGGCGCTGGAAGGCCACGGAGTAATGCTGATGCGGCATCACGACGAGCTCAACCTTGCAACCCGGCCAGCCCACGCAGCGGCTGTGCGTCGCGCCCTGCGCCCGGAGGTCTCAGGAAAGCTGTCGCCCGCGGCGTATGAAACCCTGGCGATCGTTGCGTATCAGCAGCCGGTTGCGCGCTCGCGGATCGAGGAGGTCCGTGGCGTCAATTGCGAGAGCGTGCTCACGAACCTGGAGCTCCGAGACCTCATCTCCGAGGTCGGACGCGGCAGCGGCCCCGGCCAGCCCAAGCTGTACGGCACCACCATGCGGTTCCTCCAGGTGATGGGTCTCGAGTCGCTCGATCACCTGCCCATCCCACGACTCGAAAGTGCGGAGGTGGGGCCATCTCCCACGAGTCCTCTGACCAAGAGCAGCTGATCGAGGAGGTGCGCCGGGGGAAGCCCTCCGGCCGGCCGCCGCAGAAGGGGGGAGACCCCCCTCTTGCCGAGCGGTTGAATCGATTTCTCGCGCGAGCGGGCGTGGCCAGTCGCCGCGCTGCGGACGAGCTGATCTCATCGGGTGCCGTACGCGTCAACGGCGAGCGCCCGCCGCCCTCGGGCATCCTGATCGACCCGAACGTCGACCGCGTCACCGTCGACGGCCGCGTCGTCAGGCCCCTGAGCAAGCATCGCTACGTGGTCCTCAACAAACCGCTTGGCGTAATCACCACAGCTCGAGACGAGTCGGCACGGACGACGGTGATAGACGTGGTCGGGGACGAAGGGCAGGGTGGGCACCGGCTCTTTCCGGTCGGCCGGCTGGACGCGGACACATCCGGGTTGCTCCTCCTCACCGATGACGGTGAGCTTGCGTTCCGCCTCACACATCCTCGTTACAAGGTCCCGAAGGAATACATCGCGATCGTGATCGGAAGCCCGAAATCGAGCGACCTCGAGGCCCTGCGCACCGGCGTGAAACTCGAGGACGGAGTCACCGCGCCCGCGGAGGTCGAAGCACTCGCCGTCACTCCCGGCAGTCGCGAGTCGGTGCTGGCCGAGCTGCGCATCGTGATTCGTGAAGGCCGCCACCACCAGGTCCGCCGAATGATTCATGGGATCGGCCACAAGGTGCAATCGCTTCGGCGCACCGGCTTTGGACCGCTCAAGTTGGGAAGGCTCAAGGCGGGTGACTGGCGGGTTCTCGGCGACGCGGAGGTGGCTGCGTTGCGTCGCGCCGTCGGCGTCGCACCCAGGTGATCGTCGCCATCGACGGTGGTGCTGCCACCGGGAAGTCGGCTGTTGGTCGGCGAGCTGCGGAAGCGCTCGGCCTGCCTTTCGTTGACAGCGGCCTCATGTATCGCGCTGTTACCAGGCTGGGCGTCGAGCGCGGAGTAGACCTGGACGACGCCGGCGCGGTGAGCGACCTCGCGCGATCGCTCGACCTGCGAATCGATGGAGAAGGGATTTGGGCTGATGGCGTCGAGCTGACCGACAGAATTTATGGCGCCGACCTTGCAGGTGCGCTGCCGCGCGTGGCGGCCATTCCAGGTGTACGCGAGGCGCTCGTCGCGCAGCAGAGGCGGCTCGCGGGACAGGTTGGGGTCGTTATGGCGGGTCGGGACATTGGCACCGAGGTGTTCCCCGACGCCGACCACAAGTTCTTCCTGACCGCCAGCCTCGACGAGAAGGTGCGGCGGCGCGCCGCGCAGTACGCGAAACGGAATGAGCGCGTGGACGAGGAAGCCATGCTTCGCGAGGTGGAGGAGCGCGATCGAATGGACACGCAGCGCGCCGTCGCCCCGCTGCGCCCGGCGCCCGACGCCGTGGTCATCGACACCGACAGGCTCGAGATCGACCAGGTCGTCGATCTCATCCTCCGCCACATCCAGGGGCACAAGGCAAGGTGATGTACGCCGCGCTGCGCTGGTTGATCCGCGCGATGACGCGGACGTATCTCATCGGCCTTTTTCGGGTGGTCGGGTCCGAGAACGTGCCCAGGAAAGGGCCCCTGATCATCTGCCCCAGTCATTCAGGGACCCTCGACCCGCCGATGGTCCCGGCCTTCACCCCAAGGGCCGACACCTGGAGCATGGCCAAGTCGGAGTACTTCAAGGGCGGCATCATCGAGTTCTTCTTCCGCCACTACCACGCCTTTCCGGTGGTGCGCCACTCAGCCGACCGAACCGCACTCAAGCGCTCATTCGACCTTCTCAAGGCCGGCGAGGCGCTGATCATCTATCCGGAAGGGACGAGGGTCGAATCGGGTGTGCTGGCCACCCCCGAGCCGGGCGCTGGTTTCCTGGCCCAGAAGGCCGCGTGCCCGGTTGTTCCGGTTGGGCTGAGCGGCACTGCGGAATGCCTGCCAAAGGGTGCGCACTGGCCCCGCCGGGTGCCCGTGAGCATCGTCTTCGGCAAGCCGTTCCTGGTCGCCTCGAAGCGCCCGGACGGCACAAAGATCTCGCACCAGGAGGCGGCCGACGCGATCATGGTCGAGATCGCCGAACTTCTACCCGCCCACCAGCGGGGAGCTTTCAGCGACCTGCCGGCGTTACGAAAGCGACTAGCAGGAGTAACCCACCCGGTCTAACCCAACCGGTTTAACGCCAACCAGCCTAGCGGGGTTGGCCGGGGTCCTCCCCGGCCATGACTTTGTTTGCCTAACCACCAGACCTCGCAAGGAGTAACTACTTCTCAATAAATCCCATTCGATATACCGGAAAAGAGCAGCCGCGCGCGAAGCGCCCGGCGATGAGGGAAACCATCCGGGTTTCCCTCATATCGCGATCAATTGATCGCGGGTCTAGCCCAATCATCTTCCGTCAGGCTGCCCAGGGCCGGGTTGAAGCAGGCGTCGAACGCCTCCTTCAACGTCTGGGGCGTGAGCCGTGGCGACTCTTGCCTGTAGTTCGCCAGGTCGACAAGCCTGGCGATCAGTGCGCGAGGATGCGACCCACGAAGAGGCTTCTTGCCGTAGAGGTTGTTCAGCAGGTACCCGATGGCCTTCTCGTCGAAAGCGACGCCCTGCCTGTCACATTCATATCTGAGGATCCGTCCGAACGCCTCAGGCGACGGGTTGCCGACGCCAATCTTGTACGCCATGCGGCGCAGGAAGGCCTCGTCCACCAGCTCGGTGGGTGAGAGGTTGGTGGAAAACACGACCTGGCAAAGGAATGGAAGCTCGATCTTTCGACCCGAGGCGGAGAGGTCGAGATAATCGACCTTCTTCTCCATCGGGACGATGAAACGGTTGAGGAGACGCATCGGCGGTACTTCCTGACGCCCGAAGTCGTCGATGACGAACACCCCTGCGTTGGCCTTCCACTGGAGTGGCGCCTCGTAGTAGCGGTTCGACGCGTCATACGTCAGGTCGAGCTGCTGGAGCTTGAGCTCCCCACCGGCGACCACGACGGGCCGCTCCACCTTGACGAGGCGCCGATCGATCGGCTGCTCGCCTTCGGCGATCTTGTGGTAGACGGGGTCGATCACCCGAATGATCTCGTCCCCGACGGAGACGGCGTGCGGGATCTCGATCGGAGCACCCATGAGCAGCGCCATCCGCTCGGTGATCGTGCTCTTGCCGTTGCCGGGGGCGCCAAAGATGAAAAGTGAAGCTCGGGAGACCATGGCTCCCCCGATCTGGTCGATGACGTGCTGCTCGAGCTCCAGCGTTCCGAGAGCCTTCTTCAGCGCAGCGTCGGTCACATTCGCCTTGCCGGTCACCTGTGAGCGGACAAGCGAGAGATAGTCTTCGAAGTTGATAGGGCAGGGCCCGAGATACCTGGTCTGCACGGCGGACATCTCCGCCGCGCGCTGCCGCCCGGCGCTGGAGACCGTGTAGTTCATCCGGACGGGTATGGGTCGGCCCTCGACGGCAGGCTCGTTCGAGAATCCAAGCGTGTCCATGAGCTGCGTCTTTTGAAATTCCTCGATCAGCGGCTGCAGCGTTTCGAACGGCAGTCCCAGGCGTGTTTCGAGTGCGGCACCGCTCAGCTGGTCGGAGAAGGCCAGGGTGCGAAGCAGCAGGCTGGCCACCAGGTCCCGCCTGACATGAAGGTCCTCAATTCGTTTTGGTGCCTCGATCGCCCCCGTCTGCATCGGCCGCAAATATAGCAACCACCGCTCGGGTTGGCCCCCGGCCAGAGTGCGACGGTCCCGATGACCTTCTCGCGCTTGCGCGCCGAGCGCACGTAGAATCGGAGGCGCCGGTGCCGGAATACGCAGCTCTCGACCTCGAGACCACCGGTCTCGACCCGGCCCGCGACCGTGTGATCGAGGTCGGTGCCGTTGCTTTCACACCCGATGGCGTGAGCGACAGCATGGAGCGCCTCGTGGACCCGGGCCGGGCAGTGCCTGAGGTGGTCCTGCGTCTGACCGGGATCAGGCAGGAAGAGCTCCGAGGTGCTGCGAGCGCCGACTCCGCCCTCCACGAGCTGTCCAGCTTCCTGCGAGGCCGCCAGCCAGTGGGGCACGGCGCGCGCCTTGACGTCGAATTCCTGACGGCAGCCGGTCTTTGGGATCCAGCCCACGAGATCCTCGACACGCTGGACGTCGCTCGCATCCTGCTCCCAGGGGCCGCGAGTCACAGCCTTCCTCTGCTCGCAGTCGAGATGGGCTTTTCGCAGCCGAGGCCGCATCGCGCCCTCGATGACGCCGATGCCACCCGGCAGCTGCTGTTGCGCCTGAGGGAGGAGGCCGCGAGCTTCGACGAGGGCTTAAAGGAGTCGATGCTCGCGCTGGTCGCCCCATACGAGTGGTCGATCGCACGGTTCTTCGCCGAAGCGCTGACCGCGGCGAACCCCGAACCGGTGCCGGCCTCCGCGGCGCGGGCGCATTCGCCGCGCACGGGCAAACCAGCCGGCGAGCCTCCCGGTGACCCCGGTGTGGTCGCCGCCCTCCTGGGTCCGGCGGGTCCCCTGGCGGGAGTCCTGCCGGGGTACGAGCATCGCGAGCCCCAGCTCCAGATGTTGCTGGCGGTCGCGCAGATCCAGAGCCGCGGCGGGTCGTTGGTGGTGGAAGCGGGGACCGGAACGGGAAAGAGCCTGGCGTACCTTGTGCCGTCTATCGCACGCGCCATCCGGCACGGCGAACGCGTTGTCGTGTCGACCGACACGCACACGCTGCAGGAACAGCTGATGACCAAGGACCTTCCCGCACTGCGTGAGTGGCTTCCATGGGATTTCACTGCCTGCCTCCTCAAAGGCCGATCCAACTACGTGTCCCTGCGGCGTTGGCGCCGGTACCTGGCTGAGGTTTGCCGCGACGCCGACGAGCTTCGTTTCAAGCTCAAGGTCCTCGTGTGGCTGCACTCCACCGAGAGCGGCGACCGCTCAGAGCTGCGGCTCCACGGCAGAGAGGAGGTCCTGTGGGCGAGGATCGCGTCCGACCCGCTCGACTGCATCGGGATCCACTGCACGAAAGAGGACTGCTACGTGCACCGGGCCAGGGCAGAGGCTGAGGCAGCCGACCTCGTGGTTGTCAACCACGCCCTCCTGCTCGCCGACGCGGAGATCGGGGGAGGGCTTCTGCCCCCGTTCGAGCACCTGGTGATCGACGAAGCCCACCACCTGGAGGAGGCCGCAACCAGGGGCTTGCGCGAGGAGGTGGACGGACCGGGCTTGCTGGCTCTGCTCGAGCGGCTGGCCTCCACGCCGCATCCGGAGAGCGGGGACGGCGAGCACCGCGGGCTGTTGACAGAGCTGCGCCGGCAACCACACCTGCAAGCATCCGGCGAGGCTCTCGACGATGCGCTGCCGCTGACGCTCGCGGCCGCCCAACGTGTACGCGCGGTGTTCGATTCCGCAGTCGGATGGGTGGGAGCGCGACTCAGCGAGGCGGAGCGGCGGGACGATTCGCTGCGCCTGACGCCGCAGCTTCGCGACGACCCGGGCTGGGAATCTGTTCGCCTCGCGGGTGAAAACGCGTCGACTGCGTTGGCGGCGCTGGATGGCGTGCTGCGTCGGGGGGTGACCTCCGCACGTGATTGGCTCGGCGGGACGGAGCCGGACCAGGGGATCCGCGAGCTTGAGATCATCCGCGGCCGGCTGCACAGGGCCGCTGTGCTGCTTGGTGAAGCGCTGTTGACGCCGGATCCGAATCGCGTTTACTGGTTCACTCTCTTTGCGCGCACCGACAACCTGGTGCTGCGGGCGGCACCCATCAACGTGGGCACTCTGCTTCGGGAGCACGTCTACGCCGAGCGAAGGTCCAGCGTCTTCACCTCCGCGACCCTTGCCGTTGGGGGGACCTTCGATTACTTCCGCTCGCGAGTCGGGTTAGGCCCCGACGCCGAGGAGCTCATCCTGCCCTCGCCTTTCGACTTTCTCCACCAGGCTCTGGTGTGCTTACCCACCGACCTGCCGGGGCCGGAGCACGAGGACTTCGATCGCAACGTCGAGGAGGTCGTCGCATCGGTGGCACGGCGCGTTGGCGGCCGAACGCTGGTCCTCTTCACCTCGCATCGCCAGCTGCGCGACGTCCACGCGGCGCTGAAGCATCGGGTCGACCTTGACGAGGTGCTGATCCTCGGCCAGGGGATCGACGGCCAGCGACGCCATCTGCTGAAGTCATTCGAAGAGGCGGAGAGGCCACTTCTCCTTGGCACCGCCAGCTTCTGGGAAGGTATCGACGTTCCGGGCGAGCGGCTGAGCTGCGTGATCGTGGTCCGCCTGCCCTTCCCCGTGCCTTCCGAACCCGTCTATGCAGCACGCGCGGAGCAGGTGCGGGACGCATTCGCGCAGCTCGCCCTGCCGCAGGCGGCCCTGCGTTTGAAGCAGGGCTTCGGCCGCCTGATCCGGCGATCGACCGACCGCGGCGCCGTGGTGATACTCGACAACCGAATCCTCGGCCGCGACTACGGCAAGGCGTTTCTCGACGTCCTACCACCCGCCTCGCGCTTCGTCGGCCCGGCGGAGGAGATCGCGGACCAGGTCGGCGACTGGCTCTCCTCACCGAACGGCGATGAGCTACCGCAAGGCCTGCAGCTCACGCCTCGCGCGGGTGTCGAGGACGCTTGAACCGACTGTTCGTGGTCGGCACCCCTATCGGCAATCTCGAGGACACGACAGCGCGGGCTGTGCGTGTTCTCGGAGAGGTGGGCGCCATCGCCGCCGAGGACACGCGTGTCACCGCCCGGCTGCTCGCGCGACATGGCATTCGAAAACGACTGATCAGCTACCGCGCACCGGTGGAACGGCGAGGTCTGCCTCGCGTGCTGGCAGCGCTCGATGAGCATGACGTGGCTCTTGTGAGCGACGCGGGCACGCCGACCATCTCCGACCCAGGCCAGGCGTTGGTCGACGCGGCGTGGGCCGCGGGACATACGGTGGTGCCCGTCCCAGGCCCCAGTGCGATTGCGGCCGCCTTGTCGATCGCAGGCTATGGAGGGCCGGGATTCACGTTCCTGGGGTACATGCCGCGGAAACCAGGGGAGATCCGCCGCCTGCTTGCGACCCTCGCAGACGACCCTCGTCCCGCCGTCGCATTCGACTCGCCGTATCGGGTTCGAAAATCACTTGCGCTGATCGCGGAGGTCCTACCGGACCGCCGGCTGACGGTGGCGCGAGAGCTCACGAAGCTGCACGAGGAGGTGCTGCGGGGAACCGCTGCCGATGTCCTGGCCTCTCTCGGCGAGCCCGCGCGCGGCGAGTTTACCCTTGTGATCAGTGGCGTCTAATCCCCCCAGAACGGTCCTTGTCGCGCCCGCGTGGCCTTACGCCAACGGTCCTCGCCACATCGGTCACGTAGCCGGCTTCGCGGTACCGGCCGACGTGCTCGCGCGATTCGAAAGGCTGCGCGGTTCGCGTGTGCTCATGGCCAGCGGGACGGATGAGCACGGAACGCCGATCACGTATGAGGCTGACCAGAAGGGCATCCCACCGCGCGAGTTCGTCGACCTGAACAATGCATTGATAGTCGAAGATCTGCGGCGCCTCGGCATGACTTACGACATATTCACCCGGACTACGACCGCCAACCACTACCAGGTCACCCAGGAGCTTTTTCTCAAGCTCTTCGAGAATGGCTACCTGGTGAAGAAGACCCAGATGGGTGCCTTCGACCCGGTGAGCGGACGCACGCTGCCCGACCGCTACATAGAGGGCAAGTGCCCGATCTGCGGATTTTCCGACGCCCGTGGCGACCAGTGCGACAACTGCGGCAACCAGCTCGATCCGATCGATCTGATCAATCCGCACCAGCGCGGAAGCGATGCCCCCGTCGAGTTTCGTGAAACGGAGCATTTCTTCTTCGACCTGCCGGCTTTCGGCGAGAAGCTGAAAGGGTGGATCGAGCAGCACGACAACTGGCGTCCCAACGTTCGCAAGTATTCGCTCGAGTTCGTTCGCAACCTCAAACCGCGCGCGATTACGCGCGACCTTGACTGGGGCGTGCCGGTGCCCCTCCCCGGCTGGGCGGACAACGCGCAGAAGAAGATCTACGTCTGGTTTGACGCGGTCATCGGCTACCTGTCCGCCTCCATCGAGTGGTCAGTGCACCACGGCCGTCCCGACGCCTGGAAGGATTGGTGGCAGAACCCCGACGCGTGGCATTACTACGTGATGGGGAAGGACAACATCACCTTCCATACCGTGCTGTGGCCTGCAATCCTTATGGGAGTCGGCGACCTGCATCTCCCCGACGAGATCGTCGCCAGCGAGTACCTCAACATGGCGGGGAAGAAGCTCTCCACCAGCCGAGGGAAGGTCATCTATGTCCACGACATGCTCGCGCGCTACGACCCGGACGCGCTGCGCTACTACCTGATGATCGCGGGGCCTGAGAACCAAGACACGGAATTCACGTGGGCTGAGTTCGTCCGCCGAAACAACGACGAGCTGGTTGCCACGTGGGGCAACCTGGTCCACCGCACGCTGGTGAATGCGCATCGCAATTTCGGCGCGGTTCCGGAACCAGGGCTGCTCACGGAGAAAGATAAGGCGTTGATCAGCGAGGTCGAAGAGGCTTTAGATCGCGTCGCCCTCGAGCTGGGCCACGCGCGTTTCCAGCTCGCTCTGAAGCACGCTATGGCCATGGCGGCGAAGGTGAACGTCTACCTGGGTACCGAGCAGCCCTGGCACACGATCAAGACCGATCGCGCCCGAGCGGGGGCGGTCCTCTACGTCGCGCTCCGGTGCGTCGACAACTTGAAGGTGATGCTCACGCCATTTCTACCGTTCTCGTCGCAACGACTTCACGAGATGCTCGGCTATACCGACGTGATCGCGCCTCAGCCCGAAGTCCGTCAGCTCTCGGAGGACGGCGCATTCCACAGCGTGCTGACTGGTGAGTATCCGATCGAAAACCGGTGGCGAGCCTCGGAGCTCGCGCCTGGCCGGCCATTGCCCCAGCCTCAGGCGCTCTTCAAGCGTCTTGACGATGTCGCCGACGAGGTCGAGGAGGCGGCATCTTCGTAGACACCCACCTCCATCTGGAGGAGCTGGGAGATCCGGCCGATGTGGTGAGGGCGGCGGCGAATGCCGGCGTGACCCGCATGGTGACGATGGGGGTGGATTTGATCCGCAGCCGCGCGGCGGTTGCGCTGGCCCAGGAACATCGAGAAGTGTGGGCCGCCGTCGGCCACCACCCGACCGAGCACGAGCCGCACGACATCGAAGGCTTGCGCGGGCTCGCCCGCGAGCAGCGCGTCGTGGCCGTGGGCGAGGTCGGCCTGGACTTCGAGGAGAACGGCGCCCCGCCGCCGTCGGTGCAGCTGTCCCGATTCGACGAGCTCTGCGGCCTTGCGCTCGAGCTCGACCTGCCGGTCTCGATTCACAACCGTGGCGCGGCTGCAGAGATCCTGGAGATCATCGCCGCCCACCCGGGCCTTCGGGGCGTGATGCACTACTGGTCGCTCGAGTGGGATTGGGCAAAGCGCTTTCTCGACGTGGGATTCTTCCTGGGTTTCGCGGGCCTCGTCACACGACCGAGCCGCCACGCGCTTCGCGAGGTGGTCCAGGAGTGCCCGTCCGACCGCCTCCTGCTGGAAACGGACTCTCCTTATGGAAATGCCCATAAGCGGATGGACGTGCCGAACCGACCCGCCTATCTCCTCGACACCGCGGAGCTCGTCGCCGAGCTTCGGCGCATGAGCATCGAAGACCTGGCGAAGCTAGAGCGCGCGAACGCGCTGGCTTTGTTCACTCGCATGAATTGATCGATCCGGCTGACGCTGACCAGCTGGCGCGGCTGCTGCGCAAGCACCGCATCTCCCTGAAGCACAGGTTGGGTCAGAACTTTCTGATCGACCCCAAAGTGCGCGACCTGGTTGCCGAGGCTGCCGGTACCGGGTTCGATGAGGTGGTCGAGGTCGGTGCCGGCGTCGGGACGTTGACCGTTGCTCTGGCTGAACGACACCCTCGGGTGATCGCCGTCGAGCTCGATCGCGAGCTGATTCCCGCGTTGCGCGAGGTGGTCCACGGCCGCGACCAGGTCGAGATAGTGGAAGCCGATATCCTGAAGGTCGACATCGCCGGGCTGTACCCGGATGGGGGAGAGGTCATCACCGGGAGCATCCCGTACAACCTCACCGGCGCCCTGCTCCGCAAGCTCCTCGACCGGCCGCCCCGGCCACGTCGCCTGGCATTGGTCGTGCAGAAGGAGGTGGCTGACCGCTGGACCGCGCCCACGGGAGCCAGCCTCGCAACTGTCGCGGTCCAGGTTTTCGCAGAAGCCCACCTTGGTTTCACAATCCCTGCTGCGTCGTTCACTCCTGCGCCGCAAGTCGACTCGGCTCTTGTAGTTCTCGAGATCCGTGAACAGCCCGCCGTGGACGTTGCGGACCTGGACGCATTCTTTCGACTGGTCGAAGCGGTCTTTCAATTTCGCCGCAAACAGCTGGGCGGGGCACTCGGCCGGGTTGCCGGAACCGGCAGCGAGGCGGCTGCGTCACGCCTTCGCGATGCGGGGATCGACCCGCAGCGCCGGGCCCAAACACTGAGTCTCCACGAATGGGAGTTGGTTCACAAAGTGTTTCAAAGCTAATATCCAGACCCGCGATGGCCGCACCGTTCAAGTTCGAGTTCGAAGGTTCGGGCGGCTTTCGAGCCGTGCTGCGCAACACCACGTTCCGGAACATCTGGTTCGCCCAGCTGGCGGCTCAGCTGGCGGACAAGTTCCTCCTTTTCTCGCTGATCATCCTGGCGTACCAAATCTCTGGAGGCAGCACGCCAGTCGCGGTCACACTGCTCACGTACACGGTGCCGGCAGTGTTGTTCGCCCCGCCGGCAGGAGTCATCGCGGACCGTGTCGACCGCAAGCACATCATGCTTTGGTGCAACCTCGGCCGCGCCGCGGTGGTTGTCCTGATACCGATCGCCGCGCTGGTCCCGCAGCTGCGCGGCGACTTCGTCCACCTTTTGGTGATCACGTTCCTCTTCTCCGCAGTCGGCCAGCTATTCGGGCCGGCGGAGGCGGCGGTGATCCCGACCATCCTGCCGCGCTCAGCGTTGATAACCGCCAACTCGATGGCGTTATTGACGATGGTCCTGACACTGGTCGTCGGCGGAGCGCTGGCGCCCATCGCCTCCCGCATCGATCTGTACGCCCCCTATTGGGTCGCCGCTGTGCTGCTGGTGGTTGGTGCTACCTTCATCTTCGCGTCGGACATACCACGCCTCGACCGCATCACGGAGCCGCCCGTGGCGGCGAGCCGGAACCGGTTCCACAGCATGCTGGTCGATCTCAAAGAGGGCATCGACGCCCTTCGCGCATCGCGTGGGTTGATGCTCGCATTCGGCCAGGTGAGCATCGCGGTTCTGGTGCTCTTCATGCTCTTCGCCCTCGCGCCTGCATATGTGAGCCATGTCATCGGGATCGCACCCCAGGACACTTATGTCATTCTTGGGCCCGCGACCGGTGGGGCGATCCTTAGCGCCGTCCTGCTCGGACAGTTCGTGCGCAACATCGACAGGTCGCGTCTTCTGATCGGCTCGCTTGTCGCGAATGGGGTGACCATGCTCGCTCTGGCTGCCGTGCCCCAGGCGATGACCCAGCTGCCGGACCTGCGGGTACATGCACGAATCACGGGAGCGGCGTTCAGCCTGCTGCTCGGCATCGAGTTCGGGGCGATCATGATCCCGGCAATCACCTACCTGATGGAAACCACGAGCGATAAGATCCGCGGGCGGATCTTCGCTCTTCTCTACATGGTCATCAACGGAGTGACCGCTCTGCCGGTCCTCGCGGCCGCAGCGCTCTCTGACACCATCGGGACCGCGCACGTGATCGGCGGACTGGGGGGCCTGCTGGTGGTCGGGGGCGTGATGATCTTCATCGTCGAGCGGCGCGCCGCCGGATTAAGGTCAGCGTGAGCGCGGCCAGCAGAACGAGCACCAGCCCTCCGATTCCGATCCCGCGAATCACCGCCTCGATCAGCGGCAGGTTGTTGCCCAGCAGATAGCCGACGACTCCGACGGCCACGGCCCAGCCGAGGGCACCGAGGGCGCTGAATATCTGAAATCGCCAGAACGGCATTCGGGCCATGCCAGCGAGCATCGATCCCCAGGTGCGGAGTCCAAGGATGAAGCGAGAGCCCAGCACGGCCTTGTCGCCATGACGGGCGAAGAACATCTCCGATCGCGCGATGTGCTCCGGACGTATGCGGAAGATGCTTCCGAAGCGTTCCACGAACGGCCGCCCGCCGCGATGACCGAGGTAGTAGCCGACGTTCGCACCCACGGTGGCGCCGAGGAAGCCGAACAGGATCACCAGCACGAGGCTGTGGTGACGGGCGGCCGCCCACGCCGCAGCCACGAGCAGAAGCGCCTCGCCGGGGAATGGGATGCCGGCGCTTTCGATGAGGATGCCCAGCCCGGCGGCCGGATAGCCGAGAGCGTCAACGACGCGGGCGGGATCCATCACTGACTCCGCAGCAGGGCTGCAGGAAGGGGCGAGACTGGGCTCAAGGCGCTCATATACTGGACGACCCCATGCCCGGATATGGCGATCACGAATCGAGCGAGAACCCCGTGCACGTCCTCCGGCACTCGACCGCGCACCTGCTGGCAGCCGCTGTGACCGAGCTCTATCCGGACGCCAAATACGGCATCGGGCCGCCGGTGCAGGATGGCTTCTACTACGACTTTGCGTTCAGCCAGCCGATCTCCGAGTCGGACCTAGGCGCCGTCGAATCGCGGATGCGAAGGATCGCCCAGGAGGACCGGCCCTTCGTCCAGGAGACGATGACCCGCGAACAGGCACTCGCCGAGTTTCGCAGGCGGGGCCAGGACTACAAGATCGAGCTGATCAACGACAAGGTCGAGGGCGATGAGGTCAGCGTGTACCGCACCGGTGAGTTTGTGGACCTGTGCCGCGGACCGCATGTCAAGTCCACCAAAGAGCTCAAGGCGTTCAAGCTGCTGCGGGTCGCGGGCGCCTACTGGCGGGGGGATGAGAAGCAGCCTCAGCTGACCAGGATCTACGGCACCGCATGGTCGACACAGAAGGAGCTCGAGGAGCACCTCAAGTTCCTGGAAGAAGCTGAGAAGCGAGACCACAAGAAGCTAGGCAAGGACCTGAAGCTGTTTTTCGTCGATGAGCGCGTCGGCCCGGGCCTGCCCCTGTGGCTTCCGGCCGGGGCCACCGTGCGCCGCGAGCTCGAGCGCTTCATCGTCGACGAGGAGCTCGCGCGCGGCTACCTGCACGTAAGGACGCCCGACGTTGCTCGGCTCGATCTGTACCGTCAGAGCGGGCACGCCCAGCTGTACGCGGAGAACATGTACCCGCCGATGCGGTTCGAGGACGGAGAGGAGCTCGAGCTCCGACCGGTGAACTGCCCGCATCACATAGTGGTCTACCAATCCGAGCTGCGCAGCTATCGCGACCTGCCGATGCGCATCGCAGAGATCGGCAACAACTGGCGGTATGAGCGCTCGGGCACATTGATAGGCATGAACCGGGTGCGGGCGTTCGCGCTCAACGACGCGCACATCTTCTGCACCCCCGACCAGCTCATGGGCGAGGTGAAAGGCGCGATCGAGCTGGCGTTGTACTTCTCCGATGTTCTCGGCATCGACGAATTCTCGTATCGCCTCTCGGCGCGCGACGACGTCAAGGACAAGTGGCTGGGCACCGAAGAGCAGTGGCAGCGGGCGCAGGCTGCGCTCGTCGAGGCGCTCGAGTCGATGGGCCAGACCTATGAATTAGGTCTGGGCGAAGCAGCTTTCTACGGTCCGAAGATCGACTTCCAGGTCAAGGACGCGCACCGTCGTGAGTTCACCAACTCGACAGTTCAGGTCGATTTCCAGCTCCCCGAGCGATTCGATCTCGAGTACGTGGCCGAGGACGGCACGCGACAGCGACCCGTGATGGTCCATCGTGGCGCTGCCGGGTCGATGGAGAGGCTGTTCAGCTACCTGATCGAGCGGTACGTCGGCGCTTTCCCGACCTGGCTTCACCCCGTGCAGGTGGTGGTAATCCCGATCACCGACGCGCAGAACGACTACGCCCGCGCGATTGCCGAGCGGCTGCGTAAGGCGAGGATTCGCTTCGAGGTGGACGATCGACCTGAGCGCATGCAACGCAAGATCCGAGATGCCCAGGCGCGGAAGGTGCCATATATGGCGATCGCGGGCGGGCGTGAGTCTGAGTCCGAGCACGTCAACGTCCGAGATCGTGCCGGCAGCCAGACCGATGAGCCGCTTGAGGCCTTCGTGCAGCGGGTGGCGCAGGAGGTCGCCGAACGGCGCCGCTAGAGGTCGATGGCAGGCTGGAGCTGGACCTGATCTCGTGTGACTTTGCGCACTGCCTCGGCTTTCCGGTACCATCCTCCAACTGAAGCAGGGGACCGACCCTCACCCACAGGGCATGCCCGAATGGGTACGGAAGGCGGATGGCCTCGGCTATCCTTTTATTTTTTTTGGAGGACGAGGACAACACTGAATTTGGCCGAGGTAACGTCTCATCTCGTTTAAGGAGCTAAGGATCAACGATCAGATCCGCAGCTCCGAAGTGCGGCTGATCGATGACCAGAACAACCAGCTCGGGGTGCTCTCCCTCGACGCCGCCCTGCGCATCGCAAGCGAGAAAGGACTCGACCTTGTAGAGGTGGCGCCACAGGCAAGCCCGCCGGTGTGCCGTCTGATGGACTACGGACGCTTCAAGTTCGAGACGATCAAGCGGGAGAAGGATCAGCGGCGTAAGCAGAACGTCATCAAGCTCAAGGAGATGAAGCTCCGGCCCAAGGTGGCTGAGCACGATTTCCAGACCAAGTTCAAAGGTTTGAAGCAGTTCCTCGAAGCAGGCGAGAAGGTGAAAGTAACGATCATGTTCAGAGGTCGCGAGATGGTCCACCAGGACATCGGGAGAAGGATCCTCGACCGGGTGGCGGACGACGCACGGCCATTCGCGGTAATCGAGCGACAACCGCTGCTCGAAGGCAAGAACCTGTTCATGATCCTCGCCCCCACGAGACAGGCCGCCGGTGCGGCCGCTGGATCGGCGGCCGGTGCGGCTCCTGGTTCAGCCGCCGCCCAGACTGCCACCAAGGAGACAGCAACCAGTGCCTAAGCTCAAAACCCGCAAGGCTTTCGCCAAGAGGATCCGCGTCACCAAGACAGGCAAGCTCATGCGCGCGAGCGCCTGGAAGAGCCACATGCTGGAGCACAAGTCGGCCAAGCGGAAGCGCAACTACGAGAACGAGCAGCCGGTGGCAAAGGCTGACCGAAAAGAAGTGCGCCGGGCACTGGGCATCTAGGTACCAATGGCGAGAATCAAGCGCGGAGTTCCCGCACACCGGCGCCACAAGGCGATCCTCGATCGCGCCAAGGGATTCCGGCTCTCCAAGAAGCTTCTGTTCCGCCCGGCCAACGAGGCTGTCCTGCACGCGCTTGCTTATGCGTTCCGCGACCGGCGGCGACGCAAGCGCGAGATGCGCCAGCTCTGGATCGCGCGCATCAACGCGGCCTCGCGCCAATCGGGGCTGCCTTACAGCAAACTCATGCACGGCCTTCGCCAGGCCGGAGTGGAGATCGACCGCAAAGTGCTGGCTGACCTGGCCGTGCGCGACAGCGGTTCCTTTGCTCGGCTGGTGGAGGTTGCAAAGAAAAGCCTCTAAACAGCCGATAGTCAGCCCGGAGAACGAGGTGGTGCGCAGGTTGCGGCGCCTCGCCCGCCGGCGCGAGCCAGGCCTCGCCCTCCTGGAAGGTCCGCGCGTGGTCGCCGAGGCGGCCGCCGCCGGAGTGGAGCTCGAGCTCATCGCGGTCCGGGAAGGCGATGAATGTGGCGTCGACGCATCACGGCGCATAACCCTTTCGCGCGCAGTGTTCCGCTCCATCAGCCAGACGGTGACCCCGCAGGGCGTGGTCGCCATCGCAAAGGTGCATGAGTCGCCCGTCAGCGACGCGATTGCCGCGGCGCGCGCGAAGCAGTGGCCGCTCGTGGTGCTGGACCGCGTGCAGGATCCGGGCAACGTCGGGGCGATCTGCCGGACGGCGGCCGCTGCGGGGGCGCCGGCCCTGGCTGTCCTGGAAGGATGTGCCGACCCATTGGGCGCGAAATCGGTGCGCGCGTCTGCAGGCAACGTGTTCCGTTTGACGATCGCACGAGCGGCCTGGGACGACCTGGCCGGGCTGAGTGGCTACGGAGCGGCAGCCGCAGGCGGCGCGCCGCTCGCAAACTCACCGATAGAAAATGCCGGCATGATCGTCCTGGGCAGCGAGGCACACGGCCTCTCGCACTCAAACCTCGAGCTGGTCACGATCCCCCTCGACGAGGGCGTCGATTCCCTGAACGTCGCGGCCGCAGCGGCGCTGCTCCTGTTTGAGGTGCGCCGTAGGCGGGCATCGTGAGCGATCCAACCGAGCTGACCAAAGAGGCACTGGCCTCGATCGCCAAAGCTGCTTCAGAGGGGGAGCTCGAAACGATCGCGCTGGACTATCTCGGCCGCAAGAGCGGCCAGGTCACCCGCCTTCTGACAGGCATCGGCCAGATGGCTCCGGCGGAGCGGGCTGCGTTGGGGCAGGCGGCCAACGACGCGAAACGCAGCATAGAAGCCGCATTGGAAGCTCGGCGGATCGAGCTGGAGGGCGCTCGCCTTGCTGATATCGCCGAGACAGAGGCCATCGACATCACGTTTCCAGGCCGGCCGTTGGACCGCGGCCACATCCACGTGCTGACGCAGGTGCAGCGACAGATCGAGACCGTCCTCGAAAGCCTCGGCTACAAGGTCGAGTTGGGCCCCGAGGTCGAGACCGAGTGGTACAACTTCGAGGCCCTCAACATCTCCGCAGGCCACCCTGCTCGCGAGAACTGGGACTCTTTCTACTTCACGCCGCAGCTGCTCCTTCGCGCCCATACGTCTCCCGTGCAGATCCGCGCAATGCAGCGAATCAAGGAACCGCCCATCTACATCATCACGCCGGGCCGGTGCTATCGCCGCGACGCGCCGGAGGCAACGCGTCTTCCGTATTTCAGCCAGGTCGAAGGCCTTGCCGTCGACCGAGGGCTCACGGTCGGCGACATGAAGGGCACGCTTCTCTACATGATCCAGTCGCTGTACGGCCAGGAGCGAAAGGTGCGGGTTCGGCCCAGCTACTTTCCATTCACCGAACCGAGCTTCGAGTTCGATGTCACCTGCGGCATCTGCGGTGGCACGGGCTGCAAGAGCTGCAGGCACAAGGGCTGGCTGGAGGTCGGTGGCTGCGGGATGGTCCACCCGCAGGTCCTACGAAACGGTGGCATCGATCCCGAGCGATGGAATGGCTACGCGTGGGGCTTCGGCATCGAGCGCATGGCGATGCTCAAGCATGACGTCGACGACATTCGCCTTTTCTACGAATCAGACCTGCGTTTCCTGGAGCAGTTCTGATGCAAGCGAGGTGGTCCTAGCGCATGCGAATCAGCTACGAGTGGCTGTCCGACTTCGTCAACCTCGATGGCGTCACGCCCAAGGATGCGGCGGCAACGCTCACTCGCCTCGGAGTCGAGATCGAGTCGCTCACCGTCATCGACCTGTCAGAAATCATCGTCGGCAAGGTGCTCGAGCAGATTCCTCACCCGAAGTCGCGCAACCCGCTGTGGGTTCACCAGGTCGACCTCGGCGACCGGGTGGAGCAGATCATCGCCGGGGCTCCCAACGCCGGGGTGGGCTCGCTGGTGCCGGTTGCGCTGCCCGGCACCACGGTGCCGAACGGCAAGCTTGTCAAGGACCTCAATATCGCCGGATACAAGGCAAGGGGCATGCTCTGCTCGGCTGAGGAGCTGATGCTCGCCGATGACCACTCGGGCATCCTCATCCTCAAGGAGGGCAACCCGGGGGATCCCCTGACGACGGTCATTCCAAGCCAGGCGATCATGGAGGCCGAGGTCACATCGAACCGGCCCGACTGCATGGGCCACCTGGGCATCGCGCGCGAGCTCGCCGCGGGCCTCGATCGACCGATGGAGCGAGACTTCATGCCCGCGTTCACGGGCACCGCGGACCCCCCTGGGCGCGAACTCGTCAACGTCTCGATCGACGATCCCGAGCTCTGCAGCCGCTACATCGGAGGGGTGGTGAAAGGCGTCAAGGTGGGGCCCAGCCCGGACTGGCTCCAGCGGCGCCTCAGGGCGTGCGGAGTGCGGCCGATCAACAACGTCGTCGACATCACCAACTACGTGCTGCTGGAGTACGCCCAACCGCTGCACGTGTTCGACCTGGCGAAGCTCGCCGGCGAGGAAATTCACGTGCGGCGCGCGCGGGCAGGCGAGAGGCTGCTCTGCCTGGATGGAATCGAACGCGAGCTGACCGGCGAGATGCTCGTGATCGCGGATGGCAGGCAGCCGGTCGCGATTGCCGGCATCATCGGCGGGGAAGAGAGCGCCGTCACCGAAGGCACTGTCGACATCCTCCTCGAGGCGGCGACCTTCAGCGGGCCCAGGGTGCGGCAGACGGCGCGAGAGCTTGGCCTTCGGACCGAGGCTTCTGCGCGCTTCGAGAAGGGGCTTCCCGCCGAGCTCGCACTGGCGGGCGCACGTCGGGCAGCATCCCTGATCGCCGAGATCGCCGGAGGCACCGTGCATCGCGAGTGGGCGGACGTCTACCCCCGTCCCCAGGAACCCGTCCGTGTCAGGCTTCGTCCGGCCCTGGTCGACGAGGTTCTGGGCGTGCATGTACCGCTGGAGGAGGCGGAGTCGATCCTCAAACGCCTCAATTTCCACGTGCGAGCCCTGGAGGATGGCGAGTGGGACGTGCTGCCGCCGGTCTTCCGATTGGATGTCTCGATTCCCGAAGACCTGGTCGAGGAAGTGGGGCGGGTCTACGGATACGACCGCGTGCCTCCAACTCTGCCCGGCCGGCGCCGCGACACCTGGATCCCTTCGGCGCCCAGCGTGGGCAGGCTGCTGGACGTGGCGCGCGAGGTCCTGGCCGGGGCGGGATTCACCGAGACCTGGAATCCGGCTTTGGTTTCCGGCCGCACCCTGGAGGGCCTTCGAGTTGCGGCCTATGCGATGCGAGTCTCCAACGCGCTGAGCGACGACATGGACACGCTACGGACCTCACTCGTGCCGTCGCTCGTTCATGTTGTTGCTTTGAATCGAGATCTCGCTCGCGCAGATGTTCGCGTGTACGAGATCGCGAGCGTCTTCCTGGCTCCGGTCGGGGACAAGACGGCGCAGCCCAATGAGCCGCTCCGCCTTGCGGTGGTGGCTTCGTCAGGTCCCGCCGCCGAAGCTGGGCGGCAGGCCTTCTATGCGATGAAGTCGGTGCTCGATGCCTGCTTGGTCGCGCTCGGAGCGCCGAGATGCACTTATCAGCGCGCGTCAGCCGAGCTCTTTCACCCTGGACGTTGCGCGGCAGTGGTCCTGGAGGGCCGTCAGCTCGGCTACCTCGGAGAGCTGCATCCCACCGTGGTCGCGGGCGCGAAGCTAGAGGGCCGCCTGATCGCAATCGAGATCGATGTCGAGCCCGTGCTCGCCGCTTCGCGCACCCGCCGAGCCCAGCCTCTGCCCAGGTTTCCTTCGATCGAGCGGGACCTTGCCGTCGTGGTCGAGGACCATGTTGCGGCCGCCGCCCTGCAGACCACCATCAAGGAGATCGGAGGGCAGCTCCTGGAGCAGGCGCGGGCATTCGACGAATACCACGGCCCTCAGGTCCCAGAAGGGCACAAGAGCATCGCGTTCACCTTGACTTTCCGCAGCCTCGAGCGCACCCTGACGGACGCTGAAGTGGACAAAGTGATGGCGGAGATCAGGCTCGGCCTTGAGAAGAGGCATCGGGCGAGGGTTCGCGAGTGAACTGGCTCGACGTACTCCCGATCGTGCTGTTGATCGTCTACGTCGCGCTCGGATTTGTCACGGGAGTGCTGCGCAGGCTGATCGGCTTGGTGGCTCTCTATCTCGCTTTCGTCGGCGCCACCAACATGGGCCTTCAGGCCGGTGGCATCATGCAGCAGTCATCCACCCTGGAGACGCCCGACGCACGAATCTATGGCTTTTTCGGGATCGTCATCGTCGTCATCGTCATCGTCGAGGGTGCAGCACAGCTCGCGAGCAGTCAGATCCAGGTTGGAGCGGTCGTCTTCAACCGGGTGCTCGGGGTGCTCATCGGCGCGCTGACCGCCATCCTGCTGTCCGTTCTCATCACGCACGAGCTGGTGGCGGCGGGCAACCCTTTCGGTGGGGGAGCGCTTGATCCGCTGCAGCAATCGATCCGCACCGCCGTCCGTGGCTCGCAGCTCGCCGTGCCGTTGGCCAACGCCGTCGGTAAGCCGATCGTGACCATCTTCCAACCCGCGCTGCCTGGGGACCCCCAGATCTACTTCAGCCAAAGCCCCGTCAGCTAGTGTCTCCCTAGGTTGAGCGCGGAGCTGTTCGAGCGCCTGCGCGAGCAGGCGGTGGAGATCCACGTCGAGGATCACCTGCGGTCGCGCTTGAGCAAGGGAGACAAGCTCCGGGTGAAGCTGGGGCTTGATCCGACCGCCCCTGATCTCCACGTCGGCCACCTGGTCGTGCTCGACGCCCTGCGCGCTTTCCAGAACGACGGCCACACGGTTGTCCTGATCGTGGGCGACTACACGGCGATGATCGGCGATCCGAGCGGACGGTCGGAGACCCGACCGATGCTGACCCGGGAGCAGATCGACGCCAACGCGAAGACCTATTTCGATCAGATCTACCTGGTCCTGGACCGCCAGCGCACCGAGGTTCACGGCAACTCCGAATGGCTCGGCCAGATGGGCGCTGCCGACGTGCTGCGGCTCATGGGAAAGGCGACGCTTCAGCAGGTCCTTCAGCGCGAGGATTTCGCCGATCGATTGAAAGCAGGCACCGCGATCGGCGCCCACGAGATCCTTTATCCGTTCAACCAGGCTTACGACTCCGTCGCCATTCGCGCCGACGTCGAGATCGGAGGTACCGACCAGCTGTTCAACCTCCTGTTCGGCCGTGAGATCCAGAAGGCCTACAGCCAGCCGCCGCAGGACGTCGCGGTGTTCCCGCTGCTCGAGGGTCTCGACGGCTCGCTCAAGATGGGAAAGTCGCTGAACAACTACATCGGCCTCACCGAGGCTCCGGAGCAGATCTACGGCAAGACGATGTCGATGCCCGACTCGCTGACCGAGAAATACCTTCGACTCGTCTCAGGACTCGATGGAACCGCGGTCAATGAGGTGCTGGCATTGAAGCCGCGTGACGCGAAAGCGGCGCTCGCCGGCCTGCTGGTCAAGCGTTTGCACGGCGAGGAGGCAGCCGCGCGCGCGGAGGCCGACTTCGAGTCGAGGTTTCGCAAGCGCGAGATTCCCGAAGACATCCCTGAGCTCATCGCTGATGAGCCATCCGACCTGGTGGCGACGCTCCTGAAGGCGGGCTTTGCGAAGAGCCGGGGCGACGCGCGGCGCTTGATCGAGCAGGGCGGCGTGCGCATCAACGGAGCGAAGGCAGCATTAGACGCCGAGGTGAAGGACGGCGACGTGCTGCAGGCAGGTAAGAGAAACTTCGTTCGAATTCGGGTGCGATAGAATTCCCGAAAGAATGTTCGGAGGTCCCAACTAGGTGTCTGGCCATTCGAAATGGGCCGGCATCAAGCACAAGAAGGCGATCGTCGACGCCAAGCGCGGCCAGGCTTTTACGCGCGCGAGCCGGGAGATCCTGATCGCCGCCAAAGAGGGTGGTGGGAACGCTGACGGCAACTTCCGGCTGCGCCTTGCCGTCCAGAAGGCACGCGAGATCAACATGCCGACCGACAAGATTCAGAACGCGATCAAGCGGGGCACCGGCGAGCTGGCGGGCGAGAAGCTGGAGGAGATTCGCTACGAGGGCTATGGTCCTGCCGGCGTGGCGGTCATGGTCGACGCCTTCACTGACAATCGCAATCGCACATCGGCTTCCATACGACACCGTTTCTCCAAGTTCGGCGGCAACCTTGGCGAGTCCAACTCGGTCGGGTGGATGTTCGAGCGTAAAGGCGTCATCTCGGCTGGCGCCGGCAAAAACGATCCCGAAGAGGTAGGCCTCGCGGCGATCGAGGCCGGCGCCGACGACGTCCAGGTCGATGGGAAGTCGGTTGAGGTGACGACACCTCCGGCCGCATTTGAAAAAGTGAAGACGGCGATGGAGGGTCTCGGTGTCACAATCGACAACGCCGAGATCACCATGCAGCCCAAGCAGACCGTGGCCGTGGGGGAGGACAAGGCCGCTGCTGTGCTCAGGCTCATGGAGTCACTTGAAGAGGACGACGACGTCCAGCAGGTCTACGCCAATTTCGACATCCCAACCAACGTCCTTGAACGCATCTCAGCACAGGTATGAATGAAATCAGTTGATAGGTCGCCAATAGGCCGGATTCACTCCGGCCGTCACCAAGACGTCCACCTCCAAGCGACTCCTAATCAGGGCGAGGAGCAACCCCAGGAGGGGGTCCGTGCGGGAGGACCTCAGTCCTCACCCGCGCCGCCGCCAGTAGGCCGGATTGACTCCGGCCGTCACCCAAGCGTCCATTTCCAGGCGGCTCCCAATCGCGGCGTGGAGATACCCCAGGTGGGGATCCGTGGGGGAGGACCTCAGTCCTCACCCGCGCTTGGATTAATCCTGGGGGTCGACCCCGGCCTCGCCGGCACCGGATTCGCTCTGCTCTCGGGCTCAGACCTGGTCCTGTCGTGCAGCACTCTCGTCACGCGCCCGGGGCGCGATGGGGAAAGGCTGCTGGCGATTACGCGCCATCTCCGTGGATTGCTCGCCGACCACCCGCCGGCCGAGGCATCGCTTGAAGAGCTGTTCATGGGTCGCAACGCGACCAGCGCCATCGGAGTCGCTCAGGCGCGGGGCGCGATTCTCGCCGTCCTGGAAGAATGCGGCGTCCCGGTGTTCGAGTACAAGCCGAGCCAGGTCAAGATGGTTCTCACGGGCTACGGCAATGCGGACAAGTCCCAGATCGCTCGCATGCTCGGCGCTCAGATCAAGGTGCCGGAGGGCCGGGTGGACGCGCATGCGATGGACGCCATCGCAATCGCCGTGTGCCACGCCCGCAGCCGAAAGCTGTCTCGGGTTACGGGATGATCGCGCACCTCAGCGGAGTCGTGAGGCGAGCGGGGCCTGATTTCGTCATCCTCGATGTCGGAGGTGTCGGCTACCAGGTCAACGTCGGCGCGATCACGCGTCAGAAGCTGCCGCCGCCGGGTGGCGAATACGAGCTGCACATCCACACGCACGTCCGCGAGGACCAGCTCGCTCTGTACGGATTCGCGTCAGTGGAGGAGCTGGAGCTGTTCGAGTGGCTGATCCAGGTCGATGGAGTCGGCCCTAAGGTCGGCTTGAACATCCTGAGCGCCGCCAGCCTCGAGATCCTGAAGCGCGCGATAGTCAGCGAGGATCCGGCGCCCATCCGGCGCGCGAGCGGCGTGGGCGCACGAACCGCAGCCAAGGTGATCATCGAGCTGAAGCCAAGGCTGGATGCGATCGCCGACCTCGAGGTGGTCCCGCGGGCGGCTGCGCTCGCCGGCGACGGCGTCGTCCCTAAAGCGGTCGAGGCCGCGCTGCGCAACCTCGGCTTCTCCTCCCAGGAGGCGCGCACGGGACTCGAGTCGGTCGACTGGCGGTCCACCCCCTCCACGCAGGAGGCGTTGGCGGTCGCGCTCAAAGCGCTGGGTCGGAAGTGACCGAGAAAGCGAAAGTACCGCCCCGAGACGAACCCATCCTGGACGCCCGGGCCGACGACGACCAGTTCGACCTGACCCTGCGGCCAAGAGTGCTGTCCGAGTACGTCGGCCAGCAACAGGTGCGCGAAAACCTTGGCATCCTGCTGGAAGCTGCCCGCCGTCGTGGTGACCCTGTCGAGCACGTGCTCCTGTGTGGGCCGCCCGGCCTCGGCAAGACCACGCTTGCTCACATCATCGCCAACGAGCTCGGGGTGGCCATCAAGGTCAGCTCCGGTCCTGCAATCGACCACCAGGGCGCACTGGGATCGATCCTCCTGAACCTGAGCACGCGGGACGTTTTCTTCATCGATGAGATCCACCGGCTCAGCAGCGTCGTCGAAGAGTCGCTGTACCCCGCCCTTGAGGATTTTCGGTTCGATGCCGTCCTGGGCAAGGGAGTTGGGGCCAGCGCCGCGACTCTGCCGCTGCCTCATTTCACCTGTGTGGGAGCGACGACCCGCCAGGGATTGCTCAGCGGGCCTCTGCGTGACCGCTTCGGTGCCGTCTACCGCCTCGACTTCTACACCAAAGGTGAGCTCGAGACCATCGTCCGCCGGTCAGCGCGCATCCTCGACATCGAGATCCACGATGACGCGGTCGTCGAGATCGCGCGTCGCGCGCGGGGAACTCCGCGAATCGCGAACCGGTTGCTCCGGCGAGTCCGCGATTACGCGCAAGTCAGGGGCGACGGGCGCGCGACTGTCGATGCCACCAGGAAGGCGCTCGCCATGCTCGACATCGACGCGATCGGGCTGGAGCCGCTGGACCGCCAGCTCCTCGAAACCCTGATCCTCAAGTTCAAAGGTGGGCCCGTCGGGCTTGATACCATCGCCACGTCGCTTTCGGAGGAGCCGGAGACCATCGAGGACGTGCACGAGCCATACCTGATCCAGATCGGGTTCCTGGCTCGGACGTCCAGGGGCCGGGTTGCCACAGAGCTCGCGTACCAGCACCTCGGTCTGGTCCCACCAGACCCCGGACCCCAGCAGGCGCGCCTACTCTAGACACGTAAGAGATGCAAGACGTAGGGAGACTTCTCCTGGTCTTTGGCGTGCTCCTGGCGGTGATCGGAGGAGGCCTGCTGTTCTTCGGCCGGTTCAACCTGCCGGGGGATTTCACGTTTCGGAGCGGGGGAGTGACCGTCTACGTTCCGGTCGCCACCAGCATCATCCTGTCTATCGTCCTGACCGTGGTGCTCAACGTCATCTTCCGGCAGCGATAACGTCACCGGCTTCGCAGGCGGCATCAGGAGTAGGCCGGAACGTAAACTTCTCGGGCTGTGCAACTCGTCCTTAGCTGGCCCGTCCGCCTGCTCGTCGTGGCGATCCTCCTGTTCTCGATTTTCGTCGACGGTGCCGGCTACTTCTACCGGATCGCGAATCACTATCCGCTGACGGGGAACGTGCCTGGCCTACCTCCCAACTTTGGTGGCTGGCAGATCTACATCCACAAGGGCCTCGACCTGTCCGGTGGGACCCATATCGACTACCAGCTGACCAACTTTCCACCCGGGCAATCGCGAGCCGACGTTCAACAGCGAACGATCAACGTGATCTCCAAGCGCGTCAACTCCCTGGGTGTCAGCGAGCCCCAGATCCGCGGCGCCGGCAACAACAACGACCGCATCACCGTCGACCTCGCCGGCGTCACCGCCGACCAGGCACAGAAGACCATCGGCCGCATCACCAAGCTCGTTTACACAAAGTGGGTGAAGGACGCGAAGTCGACCACCGGCCCGCATCCGGGCTACAAGCCGGCATTCACAGGACTGACCGGCGATGACATCCAGAGCGCCACCGCTGCACCCGACCAGAACGCCCTCAGCTGGGTTGTCAATATCAACTTCACATCGCGCGGAGCACAGGTCTTCGATGAGCTCACCCGCGCCAACGTGGCCGCCTGCACGATAGACCCGACCACCGGAAGTGCCTGCCCCGAGAGATTTCTGACCATCTGGCTCGACCTCACACAGCAGGACATCGCGCAGTGGGACGATCCTGCATACCAGGCGAAGCTCCTGGTTCCTTACAACGCGGCCTGCCTCCCCTCGGCCAAGGTCGTCTGCGGCAAGTTCTTGGTCGACCCGGTGACGCAGACGGAGATCGCGGGGGGCAATGCTCAGATCAGCGGCAACTTCACCCAGCAGAGCGCCAACGACCTCGCGACCGGAATCAACGCCGGTTCTCTACCGGTCGACCTGCAGGTCCTGGCGGTCACGCAGGTAGGCTCGACGCTGGGCGCCGAATCGGTGAAGCTGAGCCTTGCCGCAGGCCTGCTCGGATTGTCGATTGTGGTCATCTTCATGATCGTCTACTACAGGGTGCCCGGGCTCCTTGCGAGCATCGCCCTCCTGTTTTACGCCGGCGCCGTGCTCGCCCTCTTCAAGCTCGTTCCGGTGACGCTGACGCTGGCCGGCATCACGGGATTCATCCTGTCCGTGGGTATGGCCGTCGACGCCAACGTCCTGATCTTCGAGCGCTTCAAAGAGGAGGTCCGGTCTGGTCGCACCATCCCGGCAGCTGTCGATGCGGCTGTGCGCCGTGCGTGGCCCGCCATCCGGGACTCCAACACGTCTACTTTCATCACCTGCGTCATCCTCGGCTTCGTCGGGCCGGCGCAGGTCAAGGGCTTCGCGATCACGCTCGCCATCGGCGTCGTCGCCAGCCTGATCTCCTCGATCGTCGTCACGCACAACCTGCTCGCGATCGTCCTGTCGTACGGATCGTTTCGCCGGCCAGGGTGGCTAGGGGTGGACCGTGCTCGAGTCGTCTGAGGAGGTCGCGGCCTCAGAGGAGAGGTCGAAGGAAGACGGCATCAGGGTCGAAACGGTCAACGAGGCCGCCCCCCGCGAGCCTCGAGACAGAAAGGTTGATTTCGTCAGCCGCCGTAACTGGTTCTTCCTGGTCTCGCTGATCATCATCATTCCGGGAATCATCTCCATGGCGCGACCTGGCGGTGGCTTCCTCCTGGGAATCGACTTCGCCGGGGGTACCGAGTTCACCCTCACTTTCCCGAACAAGCCGACCGCTCTCCAGGTGGAGAACGCAGTGGCCGCGGAGAACATCAACGGAACCGTCATCTCCGCGGGTGCTGACACCTACATCATTCGGGCGAGCCCGCTGTCCCCCGCGCAGCAGAACACTGTCGAGGACCACTTGAGGAGCAAGCTCGGCACCACCGTAGTCCAATCCGTGCTGGAGGTTGGCGGGACCATCGCCGGGGAGACCGTCGAGTTCGCGCTGCTGGCCGTGGTGCTTGCAGCTGTTGCCATCCTCTTCTTGCTGGCTATCCGATTCCGCAACGTGCCCGGCGGCTGGCGCGCGGGATTCCAGTTCGGCGGCTCCGCTCTTGCCGCCCTCCTCCATGACGTGTTCCTGCTGGCAGGGGTGTTCTCCATCCTCGGCAAGGTTCTCGGTCTTCGCATAGGAGAGATCGACAGCCTTTTCGTCACCGCAGTCCTCACGGTGGTCGGCTTCTCCGTCCACGACACGATCGTCGTTTTCGACCGGATTCGCGAAAACCTGCGCGTCAGCCAGCGCCTCACGTTCGAGCAGGTCGTCAACCTCAGCATCATGCAGACCGCCGCACGGTCGATCATCACCAGCTTCACAGTCGTGTTGGTTCTGGCGGCAATCCTCATCTCGGCCGGCGACACGCTCAAGGGCTTCGCCCTCGCACTCATGATCGGCATCGTCTCGGGCACCTACAGCTCGATCTTCAACGCCGCACCCCTACTGGTCGTATGGCGGAAGTTACAGCCACTGCGCTAGACGGGTGGTATCGTTGGAATCAGATACTCGAACATGCCGACCTGGCCCATACCGTCAATCAGAGAGCTGATCGAACCCACGCTCGAACACATGGGTTACGAGCTGTACTCGCTCGACCAGTCGGGGCAGTCAGGTCGAACCCTGCGCGTATCGATCGACAATGCGGAGCCGATTACCATCGCGGACTGCGAGCGGGTCAGCCGCGTCGTAGGTCCACTGATCGACCACTCCAACCTGATCGAGGGACCGTACAACCTCGAAGTCTCCTCACCCGGCGCGGAGCGGCCGCTGCGGGCTCAATCCGAATACGAGCGTTTCAACGGCAAGCGGGTCAACATCCGCTATCGAAGTGGCGATGCGGACACGGTTGTGGAGGGCCAGCTGGTCGCCGTTGACGGGGCTGGCATAGCTGTCCAGGCCCAAGGTGCACGTGGTCGCGCGCCGGTGGTCCTGCACATTTCATGGAGTGACGTTGTCGCGGGCAGACTCGCGGTCACCTTCTAACCCCTCCACGGGCAGCCTGGGCGATGCGCTCACGGCGCTGTGCGCCGAGGTGGGCATTCCCTTCGAGGAAATGCTGCAGACAGTCGAGTCGGCTCTCGCCGTCGCCTACACGCGGGCATTCAGTCCGGCCGGCCAGATCACCGTGAAGCTTGACACGGGGACGGGAGCGCTCGAGGTGCGCAGCCGCGTGGTGCGGCAAGACGGGAGTGAGATGGTTGAGATGCTGCCGTCGGAGGACTTTAAGCGGATGGCCGCGCAGACTGCGAAGCACGCTGTGCTGCAGCACATCCACGACCTCGAGCGCGACAAGGTGCTGAAGGACGTGGCCGAGCACAAGGGTGAGCTCGCCAGCGGCGTGGTGGACAGGACCGAGATGGGCACCGTCTATGTCGACTTGGGCCGTGCCGAAGGCGTGATGCCAGCGGAAGAGCAGATCCCAGGAGAGCAGCTGCACCCAGGACGGCCGGTGTTGGTGGTCATCATGGACCCGCAGAGGAACTCCCGCCAGGCGCAGGTCCGCGTCTCCCGCGCCTCGCGCGCGTTTGTTCACCGGCTGCTGGAGGCCGAGGTTCCAGAGATCAAGGCCGGCACCGTCCAGGTGCGCGCAATCGCGCGCGAGCCCGGCTTGCGCACGAAGATCGGTGTCTCCTCAAGCCAGCCCGGCCTCGATCCGGTCGGAGCCTGCGTCGGCCCCAAGGGGGTGCGGCACCGAGCGATTCTGAGCGAGCTTGCGAGCGAGCACATCGACATAGTCCCGTGGTCGGACGACGCCGAGACGTTCGTGGCGGCTTCGCTCGGGCCGGCCAAGCCCGAGCTGGTGACCATCGACCGGATGACACGGACCGCGACAGTCCTCGTGCCACGCACCCAACTCTCACTGGCGATAGGGCGCGATGGTCAGAATGCGCGGCTCGCGGCCAGGCTTACAGGCTTTCGTATCGACATCAAGGCGAGCGAGACTGATGGCGCGGGCATTGCCGAAGCCACGACGTGAGCCGGTCCGCACGTGCGTGGCATGCCGGCTGGAGGCCAGCAAAGGCGTCCTGGTCCGTGTGGTGCGGCGACCCGACGGCACGGCCGCGGTCGACGGAACGGGCGACGCACCAGGCCGGGGCGCCTATGTCCACTCAAGCGCCGCATGCATCGAAACCGCCCGCAAGCGAAAGGCCCTGGAACGTTCGCTAAAGGCCTCGATACGGCCCGACGTCTGGGCCGAATTGGTTAAAACAGATACACAGGTGGAGCGGTAGGCCGGATTCATTCCGGCCGTCACCAAGGTCCATTCAAAACGACTCCAGGCGTCGCATCACACCGGAGGGGTCCCGTGGGGGAGGCCTGCCTCCCCCG
>JALZAL010000063.1 GCA_030948325.1 Candidatus Dormiibacterota bacterium | reverse complement strand
CGAAGAACGCCCCGCGGTAGTCCCAGTAGGCGTCGTGGTCAGGGGTTCGCGCCCAGCGGAGCCAGCGCTCGGCATCGTCCTCGAAGCCGCGCTCAGCATCCGGCATCGTCGAGTAGGGTACCCAATGAAGGAGCGGCAGGTCTTCCCGACTGGGCGAGCTGAAGCCTGCTGGGGCAGTCGCAGCTCAATGGCACCGGGGAAGGGCTGCCGTGCTTTGCCAGCCGCTGCGGGGCCAAGCCGTGCTTCACGGCGGGAGCGCGTGCTCCCAACCCCGGCGAGCAGCGTCCAGCAGCTCGGCCGTGAGCGCGTCGCCGGGTTGGGATCCCTGCCCGTTCCGTCCCCTTCTGCGCTCCACAGGGACGAACACCATTTTCCACGGATGGATCAGTCGAGAACAGTGCCCGGCGCTTCGGGCAAGGGTGGAACGGATGGAACGACACTTTTGTACGAACGCCGGCTTATGCGGCCGGTCGATGTCGCCCTGCTGGCCTCGCGTCGGCAGCGCGATCCCACCAGTGCATGCATCGACCATACATCCCCGATACAATCGCCGCATTCAGGTGCAAAACCTGGCAGGGGCGGTAAAGGGCGTCCGACATTTTCTTGGCAGCGTCGAGTGGCCGTGGGTCCTGGCGGTCGTTCTGCTCGCGGGCGCCCTGATCGATGCGATCGTGCCGGTCCCGACCTCTACAAGCGACACGACCAAGAGTCTTCGTAGCACCCTGCTCACGTTGTTCACTGCGGCCTTTGCCGGCATGCTGGTGTTCGCGGTGCAGAGCGGTCGGAGCCGGTCCGAGCGCCGCCACGATGTGCTGCGCGGAGCGTATCTCCTGCTGATCAAGGCGGCGGCGCGCTTGTCCGACTTGAACCGCGAGGAGACAATGTGGCCGAATGGTCACCCGCACCTGGGCTTGGCAAGAGGGATGAGCGCTGGCGATCTGGGCGAGGAATACCCAAGGCACGATCCATTCGAGCGCGCAAATACGCTTGCCGCAGAAATTCGGATCCTGCGCGATGACGCCGTACCAGCGATCGTGCTAGACGTCGGCCCCGATGATCCGGCGTTGCGAGCATGGGAGGAGGTCGATCGCGCCTACTGGCGATGCGTGGGGGCCCGCACCAAGGAGCGATGCGACATCAACGAGATTCAAGCTGCCGAACGGAGTTTGGGGATGACCCAGGAGCAGTTGAATCTCGTCTGCCACGAGCGACTGGCCAGCTTGCGGTGATGACGGGCCCAATGCATCTGGATAGATATCGCGGCTCAGAAATGGGCCGGGCGGCCAATAAGGATTAGCCGATCTTGTGAGTAAGTCAAGGACGCGGTATTGGCGAACTCCGGTGCTGGGCCGGTTCTTGCGTTGGCGGCAGGAGCGAGCGGCCGAGCGAGAGATCGAGGCATATGGCAAGCAGTCCGACGCAAGGACGAACAAGGAATTCACCGACGCGTATAAAGCCTTTCCCGTCAGCCTTCTCGCGGTTGTCAGTGCAGATCTCTACGTAGGCGGCGACATCGGTGCGCTGGATCGGCATCTAAGTGATTTCCTGCCGCCCGGCCAGTTCGGCAACGATGGGCGGGACGGTGTTCACGACTTTCTGCGAGCGGCTGAGGCATCGCTCGGTGGCGGCGCCGGAACGCACGGGAGTTACTACAACGCCCTGGAGTCAGGATGGCCTCTAAGCCAGAAGGTAGATTGGCTCCCCAGCACTGTTCAATCTATCCATCTGCTTCTTCGAACGCTGAGTACCGGCATCGTGATGTTCGGGATATTCGCGGTGCCGAGCTCCCGTCATCCAGACCTGGCAAAGGACGTTTTCGAAGGAAGCCATTCGAGCCCTCGGGTAAGGGAACGACGCGGCACTGTGACGTACACGGTGGATGCGGCAAAGACCATTGCTCTTCGCCGGGGCCTGGAGCGCATGCTCGAGTTCGGGATTTTTCCCGCAGGAACAGGCTTGCTCCAAGGCCGGCGCTACCCGGCCGGCTCGATGGTGATTTGGGACGTGCCAGCACTTCCGAATGAGGCGGACCAGCATTGGCGCGACGTTCAGCGCGTTCTTGAGGTAGACGACTGGAATCGATGGGATGGCGAGAAGGAACGACTCTATCGAGGACTACCGATTGGTCACATCGGTTCATTCTGGGATCGCCAAACAGGCGGTTGGAGCCTTCTCACAACTCGCGCCGGCGGTGGCGGGAATGAGGACGTGGTCCATTCGGTGAGATATGAACTGATGCACTTCGTCGGTGAATGGTTCTCCTGGCCCGTCGCCCTGCAGGCAGCTGCCCAGGTCAGCCAGGAGGCTGATCGGCTCCGCGCCAGTCTCGATCGGGAGCGATCTGGAGCCTTTCGCTTTCTGCGAGTCGGTACTCTTGAACCGATCGTGGATTCGCTGCAAAAGTGTGACTATCACTTGTCCAGGTTGAAGCAGGCTACGTCGCCCCTGGAGAAGCGATACGTCAACTTTCCAAAGCTGGTTGAGGGAGGCCCAATCGTTGAAATGAGGCGATCAAGAAGCGCCGGCAAGGATTCGGCCATCGCCACAGAAGCGGCGAGCGCTGAGCGACCGCGCACGACGTTCGCTGACGCCCTCTCCTCTTGGATTGAGGGAGTGATTGAAAATGGGCTGCAGGACGCGAGGTTGTCTCTGGGTCGCGCCTCCACGCTGGTTCAGTTGCGAACCAACGCTGCGATGCGAGCGTGGACCATCATTCTGGTCTTATTGACTGCCGCCGTGGTCGGCCTTACCGTTGCCGTCGTTCTGATTGCGTCTCGAACGGGGCACTAGAAGACCTTGGGACGTCCAATTGCCCGTTGAGGTGCGGGCGGTCGGCCTCAAGGCGATGCGGGAGAAGCGTGGCCTCACCCAGCGCAAACTCCACGACCGGTCGTGGGTGCGCCTCGTGCCAGGTGAGGAGAGCCATTAGCCGCTCACTGGGCGGATTCCGTTCCAGTGCTCGGACCACCTTGAGCGCGGTGACCATAGAGACGCCGCGACCTCGTACGACGGCCCTGGCAGTTGGCTCGGACAATCCCGCCTGTGTGGCGAGATCAGAGAGTTGCCACCCTCTCTTGACCAGTTCCAACCGGACAAGACGGCTATCGAAGCAGATGTGCATTTGTTCATCATCGTCAGGTTGAGGACGTGAGGATAACCGCTTGGCGACGCTCGCGGTGCATTTGTAGAGCCGGCAGTTTAACAGCAACTCTGACAGCAACGCCGGCGAACTGTGGCGGACCTTGGCGAACGACTGCGAACTGTTGACCCCACCACTCAACTACAAAATGAACGCTGGCGAACCGTGGCGAACGTTGGCGAACGATGAACCCGCGAACTTCAAAACCGACGTTCGGCATCCTTGGCGATGTCGAAGGACGGATCGTTCCCGTCGCGCCCCCGCCAGTTTTCGAATGCGGTTGCCAGGGCAGCAATCGCTCACGTGTTGGGGCACCACTCCCTCTGCCTGCAGTCGCTAGATCGCTGCCTCGCGGAGAGTGGATCAACGCGCACGAGCTCGAAGACGTGCGCAAAGTGATGGGAGAGTCACGTCCCTGGCCAGGCCAAACCTGTCCTCTGAAAGATCGCCGCGAACTCGTCTCGCTTCGCTCCCGCACAGATCGGGTCAAGACCAGCATCAAGAGGACCGAGCCGTTAAATCCTCAGGGGTTCGAAGTGAAATGCTGAAGCGCGCCTCGAAACGTACCCGGGCGACACGTGGAATCCCATGAAGAGGCTGCCGTCCCTCACTGCGGACTCCAGTAGAGCTCGCCGGGTGGCAACGGTAGCCTCGGGAATCACGTCCACCGGACTGCACCACTCGGGATGTTCGAAGTTGACGGAGTCCAGCACTGCGTCGCCCGCGTAGACCGCGGCTGCGCCTGCGTCTGCCATCGACACGACGAGGTGGCCAGGAGTGTGTCCCGGGGCCCCTCGCAGGGTAATCCCGGGGACGATCTCCGTTTCGGATGAGACGATTTCGGTGAGACCAGCCTGACCGATTGGCGGGAGCTGCAGCCTCGCCGGCGCCGCCAGCATGTCAGGGAGCTGAGAGAGCGATCCCTCAGAAGTCCAGAAGGCCCACTCGGCTTCCCAGACGTAGTGTCGCGCGTTCTTGAAGACGGGCTCGCGCCTGCCTGACCGTATTTCCGTTAGTCCGCCGATGTGGTCAGGATGGCAATGGGTAAGGACGATGGCATCAATGCCGTCGGGTTCGAGCCCCGCCGAGCGAAGCGAAGCCAGCAACCGGCCAGCCGGCTCGCCGACGGACTGGGCGAGCTCGCCGAGACCCGTGTCCACCAGGATGACCTTGTCCGCGCTGCGGATGAGAAGGGGCCTGTAGGGCACGAACAGATGTCCTCGGTCGTCAAGACGGGCGCCGAGCTCTGCCTGTATCTGGTTCGCCGGGGCATTCGAAGCCACCATCTCGGGAGCGTAGTGGGCGCCGCCGTCTGAAAGAAGCTGGCACCGCAGCTTCCCTACAGCAAACCGATACGGTGACTCAGTCGCGGTCATGTTCCCCTTCACTAGCATGGCCCTCGGACCACGCCTGCGTCGAGGACGTCGACCAACTGGTCAGTGTTGCTTGGGGGCAACGTGAGCCAATCGCCCGTGGCGGCCGTCCAGCCAAAGGTCGATGGCAAGCCCAGACGGTCCTGGTGAAGCCACAGCTTGATGCTCCGGCCGGAAATCCTGAACGGCACCGGCGTGATGACAGCCTTTCCACCGGTAACCATTGGTCGCCGGTCTATAAGCGCGGCACGAAAACTGGTTCCGTCCCACGCGACGTAGGGAACCAGCTCAAACGGCAAGCCCACATCGTTTAGATGGGGATACCCGTAAACCACGAGATTCGGATCCGTCTGAATAGGCCAGAACCACCAAATCTCTGCAGCTCCAGCCAGATCGGGTCGGCGCGGAACAGGATTCGCCACAGTCATTTGCAGCAGAAGCCTGTCGCCGTGGCGGCTTATCTGGGCACCTACTATGTCCTGGAATCCGGGAGCCGGGATGAAGGTATCGCCAACGGGGTCTGTCAGCGAACAGCGGTTGGCCGCCGCAGCCGGTTGAGCTAAGAGAAGGAGCTGCGCGGCAAGGGCGACGGCCAGGGCACCCCACCGCCAGTGGCGCCCAGCGAATGCATCAGTCGCGGTCATGTGAATCCTCCTGTGAATGTGGTCTATGGCCACGGTAGGACCGTACGCCGCCGTTTGAAGCGGGGAAAACCCTAGGGTTTGCCGCGTGGCGCAAGCGTGGCCGCGAGTTCTGCCCGGGAGCGCACCCCCACCTTCTGGTAGATGCGTGACAAACTGGCCTCGACCGTCTTGACGCTGAGGAACAGACGGGTAGCAACTTCGCGGTTGGTCTGACCGGCAGCTACGAGATCGGCCACTCGCGTCTCTGTTGGGGTGAGGAGCCCTGGGTCGAGGCGGCGCCTGCCGAGGCGGGTGATCTCCGCCTGAGCTCGTCGTTCCCAGAGCGTAACGCCAAGGTCCTGAAACAATTGCTGCGCTGAGTAAAGGCTTTCTCGGGCGGCGCGTTTCTGTTTAGCGCGTCGAAGCGCCGTGCCCTCGAGTAGTAGGGTCCGCGCGCGCTCGAACGGTTGCGGGACGGAGTCGTGGAGCTGAACGGCATTTGCCAGCGACGCCAATCCGCCGTTAACTTCGCCGGCAGCCAACTGCATTAGGCCCCGACTCCGTGCCGCCATTACGCGAGCCCATGGCTGCTGCAAGTCTTGCGCCCGTTCCTCCAACCATGTCGACAGAAGATGCGCGCTGTTGACGTCCCCGAGACCGAGCATGACCTCTACAGAGTCGGCATGGAATCGAATAACTCCCGGCGCCCCATATCCGCCGCCATCGAAGAGCCGACTCAACCGGCGGAACCACTCGCCCGCGTCGGGAAGGTTATCGAGCGAAAGCTCGATGAAGCCTAGCGTTCGCAGGTTGCGCATCTGAAATTGGACGTCACCGGTCTGCTCGGCCTGCGCGAGGGCCTTCTGCGCCGTCACGCGGGCGGCTTCCACATCGCCGATATGCGAGTGGATAAGAGCCTCGAGGGTAAGCACCATGTGCAGCCGCGCGTGAAGAGCGGAATGCCGAACGACGGTCCTTGCTCGTCGGGCGTAGTCAGTGGCGACGTCGAAGTTCCCCGCCCATGCCTCGAGCTCACCGAGGTGGAAAAAAAGAGGCGTCAGCGTACTGTCGTCCTGTCGCCTCGCCATCCACTCCAGCAGGTGGACAAGCTGCAGGCGGGCCGCCGCAAAGTCATCCGACCACTTTAGGAGTGTCGCCCGAATGAATGCCGGCTCGAGGAAGGCTGGAGGAGCCTCCTCCCAATCCCGCGGGGCCCGCTCCGCGAGCGCGATCAGGCGTTCCATTGTGCCCGATGACAGCTGGCCTGTAAGAAAGTAGCTGGTCGCGGCCTCGTGGGCGCGTGCACTGCTCAGCAGCCATTCGTTGTGGAGCTGCTCGGCCAAGCGTCGCGAACTCGCGGAGTGTGTAGCCGCCTCCTGCAGTCTTCCGCTTTGAATAAGGGTCATAGCGAGGTCGCGTTCGAGTGCGGCGTGGAGCAGGGGGTCGCCGGTGCCCTCAAGAAGCGCGGCGGTGAGCAATTCTTCGGTTGGTGCGACGCCCTCTTCCGCGAATCGAACCTTCGCCAGGCGCTGGAGCACGCGGGCGCGACCGACTCCGACTGGCATTGACTCAAGCCGCTCCTCGAGTAATGTCCGAGCCCGCGCCGTCTCGCCGGCGCGCAGATGGTAGTCGACGGCACTGACAAAACGATGCGCACGGTGTTCCGCCTCCTCAGGCGGAGTCGCCCAGGCCGCCTTCTCAAGCAACGTGGCGGCCACTTCCGGCGCGCCTCGCACGTTGGCACGGCGACCAGCCTGCTCGAGCAAGCCAGCGACCCGGCCGTCGGTCCCTTCTGTCCCTAGGGCGAGATGGTGCGCGCATTCGTCAGCGTCGTTTACGACCGCGGCGATGCGCTGATGCAAGCGCTGCCGCTGGCCGGGCGTCGCTGACGCGTAGATGACAGAGCCGATCAGTGGGTATGCGAATCGAATCCGTGGCCCCTCGAAACGGATCAGCCGCGCATCCACTGCTGGCTGCAGGACCGACCCGACGGTCCCCGGGCTGCCAGTTACCGCCCCGAGAAGCGCCTCGGTCGGCTGCGATAACGCGGCCGCGACCAAAAGAATGTCGAGGGTCGCGCTCGGAACGTTTCTCAGGCGGCCACGAACTAGGTCGTTCAGGTCATCTGGAATCGGGAGCGGCTCGTCCATACGGCGAACGCTGCCCTTCATCAGAAGGGAGCGGCCGATCTCCAGTGCGAACAAGGGATTCCCGCCGGTGGCCGCCTGCAGTTGGCGCAGTGTCGGCTGGGAAAACGCTGCCGTCAACTGTGAGCTCAGGATCTCGTCCAGCACCTCGACCGTAAGAGGGCCCAGCCAAAGCGTTTCGATTCGCGCGGGATCGAGCAACTCGCTGGTACGACGCTCGCTTTCTGCCGCGGCCGGACGACTTGTAAAGAGGACGCTAGTCGGCTCCGCCACCATTCTCCGAAACGCGAACTGAAGAGCTCGGATTGATGGGGTGTCGACCCAGTGGAGGTCATCGACGGCGATCAACTGCGGTTGGCGGCGACTCAAGGCCTGGAGCATCGAAAGGACCCCGAGCGCGATGGCATGGGGCTCGATTGGCGCTCCCTGTGGATCAGCCTGCAGGAGCGCAATCTGTAAGGCCCTCCGCTGCGGCAGCGGAACCAGTGCCCACGTGGCCTCCGGGATATTGCGAAAGAGGTCGCCCAGCACTGCGAAGGGAAGGTCTCGATCCGATTCAGTTGGGCCCGCCGACAAGACCGCGATGCCCCGCTCCGCCGCCGCCTGTACCGACGCCCTCCAGAGCGTCGTTTTGCCCATGCCTGTCTCGCCCTCGAGCAACAGGCCACATGGTCCGGCCGCTGCCGCATCAAGGAACCGACGAACGGCTACAAGCTCGGCATCGCGCCCCATCACGTTTGACATCGCCCTTCCCCTTGCTCTTCATCAGGATAGGCCCAACATTCTCGATGGCGGCGTCGACGCTGCTAGCCTTTGGCGCGACGCTTTGACAGCAACTCTGACAGCAACGCCGGCGAACTGTGGCGAATGCTGGCGGACGACTGCGAACTGTTGACCCCACCACTCAACTACAAAATGAACACAGGCGAACCGTGGCGAACGCTGGCGAACGATGAACCCGCGAACTTCAAAACCGACGTTCGGCATCCTTGGCGATGTCGAAGGACGGATCGTTCCCGTCGCGCCCCCGCCAGTTTTTGAATTTGCCGAGTGGCTGCGATGCCATGTCAGTCTGGCGACGTCGGGATATAAACGGGCACTACCACGCCGTTGTTAAACGCTCGATGGTCCGCCAGATGGAGCGCGGGCGAGTCGGTGATGCTCTCGAACATATGCTGACCCGTGCCAACAGCAACAGGCGTCAGCAGCAAGTGGAACTCGTCGATCAGCCCTTCCTTCATCAACAGCACGTCAGCTGACCGTTTCCATACTTGATCAGCTGCTTCCCCGGTTCCCTCTTGAGTCTTCCGATGAATTCCGCAACGTCGCTCTCGATGACCGTCGAGTTCCGACCCAGCTCGTGAAGCGTTTTCGAAGCCACGTACTTCGGGATGCTATTCATGCGGTCGATGAATGGGCTCGACGCCATCGCGGGGTAGGACGCGGAAAGTCATTCGTACGTCCGACGACCCAAGACCAATGCGTCGGCATTGAATAACTGCTCGCTGTTACATGCCCAAAGCTCATCGTTCAAATACGGCATTGCCCACTCGGTCCTGCCAACCTCACCGCCCAGGCTTACGAATGTGACCTTTATGAGTTTCCTCATCAAGCCACCTGCCCGACGCCGATCAACTGATCGCTCACAAGCTCGGCTGAAGGCCAAACCTGGCAATTAGCTCGGCATTCTAGGCGATGTCGAAGGAGGATCGTTCCCGTCGCGCCCCCGCCAATCTTTGAATACGATTGTTGCACTATCGCTCGCCAGTATCATTGCTCGTGGCTAGATCGAGGCGGGGCTCCCTTCCTCGGCTGCCGCCGCAGCTGCGGCGCCCGTCCTAAGGGGGATTGCTCCGGATACCGTCGTGCCGCGGCCCAGCGATGAGTCGACCCGAAGGGTCCCGCCCACGGCGCCAACGCGGTCCATCATGTTCGTCATGCCCGCACCGCCGGGACGGGCCGTTGGCTCGAAACCAGCGCCGCTGTCGGTGACCTCGAAAACCAGCGTGTCGCCCGTCTGCGTGATCCGGAGGGTTGCGGTCGCGCCCTCGCCCGCATATTTGCCGGCATTCTGGAGCGCCTCCAGGCAGCAAAAGTAGACGGCGGCTTCCAGCTCCGGAGGGAAGCGACCAATGC
>JALZAL010000047.1 GCA_030948325.1 Candidatus Dormiibacterota bacterium | reverse complement strand
CGAAAGCCCACGTCTGCGTCTATGGGCTCTACGCCCCCATGAATGAGGCACTGCTGCGCGGACTGGGCGTGGGCGCCGTGCTGGGCGGGGAGCTGGAGCCCGCGCTGGTTTCCCTTTGCCGACGACTCCGGACCAATGGAACGGTGATGACCCAGAGCGAGCCGGTCATCAGCCTGGGCAAGGTCGCGTTCGAAGTGCCGGACCGCAGCGGCCTGCCGAAGCTCTCCCGCTACGCCCACCTGGTGCTGCCGGACGGATCGACCCGCGTTGCCGGATTTGCCGAGGGCAGCCGTGGCTGCAAGCACCTGTGCCGGCATTGCCCCGTGGTCCCGGTGTACCAGGGAAAGTTCCGCATCGTCCCGGTCGACGTGGTGATGGCAGACATCCTGCAGCAGGTCAGAGAAGGGGCAACCCATATTTCCTTCGGCGACCCGGACTTCTTCAATGGTCCCACCCACGCCCTCAGGCTGGCGCGCGCGTTGAACGAAGCATTCCCCGACGTCACGTTTGACGCGACAATTAAAATCCAGCACCTCATCGATCACGCCGAATTGCTGCCCGAGTTGCGGCGCTGCGGGTGCCTGTTCATCACCTCCGCGGTAGAAGCGGTCGACGACGACATCCTGCGCCTTCTCGCCAAAAACCATACCGGTCGGGACTTTGACCGCGCGGTGGCGCTCACTCGTGAAGCAGGCATTGCGCTCGCTCCGACTTTCGTAGCGTTCACCCCCTGGATCACATTGGAAGGCTACATAAGCCTGCTGGAGCGGCTCCTGGAACTGCAACTCGTGGAGAGCGTGCCCCCGGTGCAACTCACCATCCGGCTGCTCGTTCCCGAAGGCTCCTATCTTCTGCAACTCCCCGGCTTCGAGGAAAAGCTGATGGCCTTCGATCCCAGGCTCCTGGGCTATCCGTGGCGCCATCCCGATCTCCGGGTGGACCGCCTGCAGCAGGATCTGCAGGCCTGGGTGGCCCGCTGTGAACATGAGGGTCTTTCGCGCCGCGAAGTGTTCGCCGCGATTTGGCGCATGGCCCACGAGGCCGCAGGGCGCCACGCGACAAATCTCGCGGCAAACCTCGGATCGCCGATTCCCCGTCTGTCGGAACCGTGGTATTGCTGCGCCGAGCCGACCGAAGCGCAGCTCCAGTCCTTCTGACACAGCCGATCCATGAAGCGCGTCCTGCTGCTACTGCCCACCACCAGCTACCGCAACGACGATTTTCTTGCCGCCGCGAAAAAGCTGGGCGTGGAGATCGTGGCGGCGACCAACTACTGCCACCGACTGGCACCGTCCTGGGGCCTGCCTCCGATCATGGCGCTCCATTTCGACCGGCCGGAGCAGGCGGCAAACGACGTTCTGCGGGAGATCAGCGGCATCTTGGATGCGGTGTTGGCGGTGGACGATTCGGGCGTCGAGCTTGCGGCGCTGCTCTCCGAGCGTCTTGGCCTGCCGGGGAATCCCGCCCACGCGGTGCGCCTGGTGCGTGACAAGTTGGCGTTCCGTCGGCTGCTCCAGGAACAGGAATTCCTGTTTCCTGAATTCCACCACCTGCCGACCGGCGAAGACCCACGGAAATTGTTGCCTGCGTTGAAGTTTCCCGTGGTGGTGAAGGCTCGGCGCTTGTCGGGTAGCCGTGGCGTGATCCGCGCCGATGATTCCAACGCACTGGTGTGGGCCGTGAACTGGGTGCGCGCCATCCAGTCGCGGGCTGACCGGGATGCCGAGGAACTGGGCCTCATCATCGAGGGCTTCATTCCGGGACGGGAGTACGCGCTGGAAGGCACGTGCAACAGGGGGAGCTCACCACCCTCGCGCTGTTCGACAAGCCCGATCCGCTGGACGGGCCCTAGTTCGAGGAAACGCTTTACATCACACCGTCGCGGCTGCCGGGGGCGCTTCAGGACCGTATCCATCAGGAGGTAGCCCGGGCCTGCCGCTTCGCCAAGCTTGCGGCTGGGCCGGTCCACGCCGAAGTGCGGCTCAATGACCAGGGCATCTGGATCCTGGAGGTCGCGGCCCGCTCAATCGGGGGCTTATGCGGGCGGGTGCTCACCCATTCCCTGGGCATGAGTCTGGAGGAGCTGATTCTGCGACAGGTGGTCGCAGAACCGCTCGCCATTGCCGACGAGGACGGCGCTGCGGGAGTCATGATGATCCCTATTCCACGGCGCGGAATTTACGATGGGCTCAATGGCCTGGCCGCCGCGCAGTCGGTACCTGGCGTCACCGGGGTGACCATTACGGTGCAGCCCGGCCAGATCATCGCGCCACCTCCCGACGGAGCGAGCTACCTGGGGTTCATCTTCGCCCGCGCGGCGAGCCCCGCGTATGCGGAAACAGCGCTACGCATCGCCCATCGCCGGCTGCACTTCGATATCCGCCCCGAGTATTCGGCGATGGAAGCGCCCGCCGCCGAAAGGCTTTGATGCTATATCTTACGGCCTGGTCGGTCGCTGAGAGCACTTTACGCATCGGGGGGTGCGCCTCCATCAGCACTGAGTTCGCGCTGCGTGTGAGCGATAAAGCAAATTTGAGTAGCTCTGATCACCGACAAGAGAGCAGCCACGAGCGACAGAAGGACCACGGAATCAATTCCTTGACCGACAACAAGTTGCTCTGCCCATCGTGATCAGTTGTGGTCAGAACTGCTCAACCGAGCGCGATAATTCACATGGAAACGCCATAGAGGACGCCGCAAAGCGCGGCGTCCCACCCCTCCGCATTCGCGGTTTTCCCGGCTTACCGTTGAAGGCGAACACCCGCACGCGCTGCCTCTCCATTTCGTTGCGGAGCACTGCGATCGCATCCTGGTTGAGCGCCCCAGCGGTATAAAATTGACCCCGCAGACCGCGTCAACGGGTTCGATGTGCGTTCATGTCGGATTCTCCTCTTTGTCGGAGGTTTAGCATGAGCAAGCACCCTGTGAAAATCGACAAGCGCGCCGTGCGCGTCGCAGACCGGGATGAGATTGAAGGCATTGAAAGAGTCCCCGCTGCCAACCCGTTCTTCAGCTTCCGTATTCGTACACAGAGATTTCGGCGCGCAGCGACAAGGCCCACGTGAAGGCAAGGAACACGCGCTTCGAGGATGGGAAGCTCACTTCCGAGGCCTTCGAGGGTGACCTCGGTAGGCCCCTGTACGATCAACTGGTGAGTGACGCGCAGCATTACTTTCTTGGCCAAACGGCGCTTTTTCTGAAGTCGCTTGCATTGCTCTTGCCGTTTTCGCGGAAACCGCCGCCCGGCCGCGATTGACCCATGCGCTGGTCGGGAACTGTGCGCCTGCTTTCGCGGGCCACGACTCGCACCTCCTCGCGCCATACACTGTCGCCACCTGCCTTGTCGCAGAACGAGTGAGGTGCGCGTCGAGGCGACGGTGGGTTGCGTTGGCGGCAAGCGCGATTGCGCTATGGTGCGCCGGGGCGTCTGTCGTTTTCGCAGAGGAAAAGCCGATGACCCTGACGATTACTTCAACTGCGTTCGCGGCCAACGCTGCGATCCCGTCGCTTTACACCTGTGAAGGGAAGGATATCTCGCCGCCGCTTGCCTGGAGCGGCGCGCCGGCGGAAACGAAGAGCCTGGCGCTCATTGTCGACGATCCGGATGCACCCGATCCCGCCGCGCCCAAGATGACGTGGGTGCACTGGGTGCTCTACAACATCCCGTCGGCGGCAGGTGGCTTGCCCGAAGCGATCAGGTCGACGGCGCTGCCGGCCGGTACGCGCGAGGGCGTCAACGATTGGGGCCGCAGCGGGTATGGCGGGCCGTGCCCGCCGATCGGGAGCCACCGCAACTTCCATAAGCTCTACGCGCTCGACTTTGTCCTGCCTGAGCTCAAGCGCGCGGACAAGGGCACGCTGGAGAAGGCGATGCAGGGACACACCCTCGCCCAGGCGGTGTTGATCGGCACCTACCAGAAACGCCGCTAGCGGCGCGCCCGCGAGCGATCACACAATCACTCGCCGCAACCGGCGGTCACGCGACGTCGCCGGACTGGATGCGTTTGACCCCGGCCCGCTCCATCTTTTCCCACGCGGCCGCAAGCGAGCCCCGCATGTCGATGGCGCGACATGCATCTTCGATCACTGTCGCCGCGAATCCCAGCTTGCGCGCATCGAGCGCAGTCCACGCGACACAGAAGTCCGTCGCAAGTCCACAGACGTAAACGTTGTCGATGCCACGCTCCCACAGATAGCCGCGAAGCCCCGTCGTGGTTTTTCCGTCCGCCTCGATGAAGGCGGAGTAACTGTCGACGTTCGCGTGATAGCCCTTGCGCAGCACCAGCTG
>JALZAL010000278.1 GCA_030948325.1 Candidatus Dormiibacterota bacterium | reverse complement strand
TTTGGATCCAAGCGTGGCATCGTCGGCGCACTCCTGGATCAGGCGCGGTTCGGGCCCGGCTACGCAGACCTCGTGCGTCAGGCCGAAGAAGCGCAAGATCCGGTTGCACGCTTGCGGTTCGCCGCGCGCATCGCTCGTCAAATCTATGACGCGGAGCGTGGCGAAATGGAGCTACTTCGGGGAACGCTCGCGGTCTCGCCCGAGCTTGCCCAAATCGAGGTCCACAACGAATCCGCTCGTCGGGATGCGCAAGCCGGCGTGGTGGCTTTCCTTGATGCATCGGACCAGCTTCGTTCGGGACTCGCTGTCGAGGATGCTCGCGACATCCTCTGGGCGCTTACCGGGCGAGATCTCTATCGCGCGTTTGTCGTGATCAGGAAATGGCCCTCAAGCCGATTCGAGGAATGGCTCTCCGACACGCTGGTCAGAGCACTAGTCAGGCCTGACGCGGGGCGTCCGCGCCGCGTCAAGGTTGGGACCAAGGGCTCGTCAAGGGACAACTTCCCGGAGTGACGCTGAGCGGCGAGCCGGCCTGGCCGGTCGAACTGGAGCAGCGCAGCTGCAGCGTGCTGAGGCGCAACCCTGTCAGGTTAGGTGATACGGCTGAAGATCAGTACTCACAGACTGCGCCACGCGACCTCTGCGATTTCCGCCTCCCCGATTCCAACTTGCTCCGGGTCAGCATGTCGGCGAACGCTTGGTCGATTCAGCAACGCGATTCGGCCAAAGGAGGCACAATACGGAATTCAGCGTCCCAACCTAGCTCGCAGCGCGCTTTCTCTGTAGCAATGTATGGATTCGGTTCAGCGATGTTGAAGACGCCGTATTGGCGGGACCGAGAGGCGAGCACTGCTGCCGAAGCCGCAGCATCAACATGCAAGGCAGGCGGGCCGGCCGGCGTGTCTCTGCCAGTGCCGGGACCGTACAGCATGCCGTACCGTAGTACCGTGCCCACCAGAGGCGGAGACTCCAGTGTGAGTTGCTCCATCGCCAGCACCCCGTTCACGGTCACAACGCTCGTAGTTTCAGCCTGAACGTCGAGCGGATCGTCTTCGGAGTGTGGCTCCGGACCCGGAGCGTAGACCCATGCGATGCTCTGAGCGATCAAACGGTTTGCGCCAGCACTGATGGCGGCGGCCACCAGATTGCGCGTTCCCTCGGTACGAATGCGAGCGTTGCGGTTGAGTGCCTCGGCCCTTTGACTCGGCTCCAGCCCGAACAGGCCACGCGGAAGATCGGTGAGCTGATGGATGACGATGTGCGGACGAGCGGCGAGCATCGTCCGGGAGAGGGCTGTCGCGTCGAACACATCCACGACGACGGGCTCCGCGCCCATGGCTTCGAGGCTAACGGCCCTTTCTCGCGAGCGGGTCGTGCCGATGACGGTATATCCAGCCTCAAGCAGCAGGGGGACGAGGCGCTTGCCAATAGCGCCGGTAGCGCCGGCTACAAACACCGTGTCGTTCATCGATGTACCTCCGTGAGCGAGTCATCTAGCCAAGATTGGTCCGTGCGATCTCTGGTAGACGACATGAGTCGTTGCGTTCAGATCGGGTTGGACAGACTCGCAGCCGGTCGCACGAGACCGAAGATCCGCCGGCGTATCGGGTCCAGCACGAACGGCGGGAGCTTCGCCGCAAGGGCGAACAGAAGCGCATCCTTGCCCACCAGGTAGCATGCTCGCGGCCTGGACACTTCGATGGCCTTGGTCACCACAGCCGCAACCACGTCCGGATCGCTGCCGCGCTCATGGCGGGCTCCAAACGCGTCGTCATGGCACGAAAGGCATCGGCGTACAACGCGCGTGCAGCGGGCCCGAACTGCTGCAGGGCGGCGCCAGGAGTACCAACATTCGGTACCAGGTGCGATGCGCACCGCAGCGAGTCGCTGACGGTTGAAGCGCGCCACCAGGTCGGCTACGGTCGTTCCGCTGCGCAAGCCTGCCTGCCTGCCGCGCGGCATGGATGAAGCTTCGCCTTGATCGCCCGTCGCACCTGATCGACGCGTTCGCAGCTGCTCTTGACTATACGTTGTAAAGCCGCCTGCTCCGCAGGACTCAGGGCCGCAGCGGCTCGCGTTGCGGGGTTGGCATCTGTGTTCTTCCGGTCAAGTATCCGGCAAACACTCCAGCTCCGGCCATTTCAGGCATACGCACTAGGTTGCTGTAGTCATGAGAAGCCTCCGCCAATGGTGCCGAGCTGTCGCAGCTGCGAGAAGACGTCGACGACCCCCCAGGTCTCAGCGATTCGGCCGCCCGCCAGGCGGAAGATGAAGATCTCGTTGTATGTGACGGATTTGCCGGTTGCTGGGATGCCC
>JALZAL010000021.1 GCA_030948325.1 Candidatus Dormiibacterota bacterium | reverse complement strand
ATCAGGAGCGCAGTCTTAATGGCCAGCCCGGCCATCACGAGGAGTCCGAGGTCGACTCCTACGATGATCAGCATCACAGCGCCCGAGAACGCTCGGACAGTCAGCGCGCGCTTCGCCGCCACCCTGTCGGTAAATGGTGGCCGTTGTCCGCGACGAAGAAGTACAAGGTCAGCGAGGCCCCAGGCGAACGTTAGGCCGAGCGCTAAGGCACCCTGCCAACTGAGTGCGATTGAAGCTAATCGTGGGGGGTACGTCGCATAAACGAGGCCTACCGCCGCAAAGACTGCGGCCGTAGCTATGAGGACTAGGGCCACCGTCGCAAAGGGATTCCGTCGTTTTCTAGGGTGCGTCACGTTTCCGTTCCGCCAAAATTGAGGCCGCTCATCAATATCACGGTATACGCTCGGACGATTCGGAGGCTAATTTTGGCTTGTGCTCTAGAGGTGGGGCCGAAAACTGCTGACGGCACCCGTGACGGCAACCGCGGCGAACTATGGCGAACGTTGGCGAACGTTGGCGGACGAAAGGCCAGCGACTCATGTACAGGGCGAACGTTGGCGAACGACTGCGAACGCTGGTGAACTACGCGCGACCGGTCTTGAAAACCTCTAAGGTGCAGCCTTCGGGGGTTCGAATCCCTCTCCCTCCGCCACATCCGGAATACGAATCGAACGAAGACATTGTTGTCTTACTGGGTAATGTCAATGCTAGAACCTACGTTCTGACGGCAACCGTGACGGCAGCCGCAATGGACGCAACGGATTCAGAGCTCGAGCGGGTAACCAAGCAGCAGTTAGCAAATCTCTACGCCAGCTTGCTAACGGCGGCGCGAAATGGTGGTCGGGTCTTCTACTCGGATATCGAGGGGATAGTTGGCCTCGACCACCACAAGGCGCAGGATCGAAATGTCCTCGGTGGGCTGCTCCCAGTCATATCCCGCGCCGAGGTTGCTCAGGGAAGACCGATGTTGTCATCGGTGGTGTGGCGCAAAGACACAAATAGAATCGGCCCAGGCTTCTTTCCGCTGGCGCAACAACTTGGCCGCATTCGTTCCGGAAGGGATGAAAAATGCCTTTGAGTTAGAGGAGCTACAGGCAACGCATGAAGCCTGGAAACCCGCCGCCTAGCCTGCCACTGCGAGTTAGGAGCTCGGAGGCCAGCCCGTCACGACTGATGACCAGTGGGCAGCTGGCCCGTTACTCGTCGCGCTCGGGTCGCATCACGCTACGACGACTCACCTCGTCTAAGGCATCAACCGTCGGTGTTACCCTGGCCCGGACCTGTCGGTAGGCTGGAAAAATCGCCGCATGCCAGCGCGGGGCCACTTCAGAAGGACGGCCCATACCTCGAAGATCAGAGCCAGGAACGCTACGGACACGGCGACAACGAGCGGAGGAGTCCACCGCTGGGGAACGGCGATGATCCCCAGGCCCGCGAGGAAGAACACGACGCCCCCGTTGTACAGCCACCGAGCGCGGTACGCGAATGAGTCGGCTAGCACTCTGTCCATTGCCTGTTCGACCCGCGACGCGTGAAGCACGTCTCTATCGAGAGTGGCTTCTGGTGTCCAGTTCAATCTCTCCGCTGGGGTTGTCGCATACCGTGAAGCTATGAAGGTGAACTCCATGGTGAGAAGGAACGATGTGGCGGCGACTGCAAGCGCTGCGACCGCCAGATCGGCATGAGGAGGACCGTCGCTCGACGGCTGTGATGAATTGAGCCATCCAGTTGTTACTAGGACAGCGATCGTGGCCAACGAGAAGCCGGCGAGCAATGGGGCGACGACGCCTCCCATGCCTTGCACCATGGCGAACTTGCCGACTGGATCGTGGTGCTTCCAAACCTGAAGCTTTTTCAGGTCATGCCTACTCACCGATTTGGGCAGTCGGGACCGTGGCCACGTGCCCGACCGCAGCCGGAGCAAGGCTCATCGGTCGGCCAGCCGCGCTTCTCAATCTTCTCCTGTTCCAGATCCTTCTGCTCGCGATCACCATCGGCCATGCTTACGCCTCCCTTATTGCGCCTGGAGAGATGAGACGCCTGCTCCTAATTTAGAGGATGCTCGCAGGGCGCCCTGAAAATCTCTCTTCGGCAGTTTGCGCGAGGAAGTTGATCGCCGTCCGGGCGCTGACCCATGTGAACGCACCCAGCGGAGGGCCGCCTGCGAAAGGTGAGCAGGCGTGGCTTCGGCCTCATCCAGCGAGACCAGTAAGGCGGGCCAATTGGACACTGGATTTAGGAGAGGTGGCTGAGCTTGCGTTTTTAGTGCGGCCCTGCTATTGTTGGTGTTGATGTCACTTCAACACAAGCAGGCAGGGCCATTCGGCGAACGGGTGAAGGAACTTCGCCTAGCTCGTCGGTATTCACAAAGGGCGTTGGCAGCCAAAGCCGGCCTTGACTACACATACCTCTCCAAGATCGAGAACGGCCGTTTGGAGCACACCCCCTCAATTAGAACGATCCAGGGACTGGCGCTAGGGCTCGGCGTTGACGAATTGGAGCTGATGAATCTGGCCAATAAAGTCCCGGCTGTCTTCGAGAGCATCGCCCGCGATCGTGATGCCCTCCGATTCTTTCGACGGGCGACGGAGACGATCAAAGATCCTGCCGAGTGGCGAGGCTTGAGCGCTTATCTTGAACGGTCGCAGCGACCGAAGCGAGTACGGCGTGGTCGGAGCTAGGGACCTCCCGCGTGAAAGCATCAATTGGTCGATGTCTCTCCACCGCTCGATGCGCACGTGTCAGCGGCTCTTCGCCTTTCGCCATATAGTGGCATCCGCGACAGCCAGTGCGGAGTTGCGTCGCCGCGCATACCAGGCAAAACAGCTGCAAGAACTAAGCAACTGGCAAGGCCACCTTGTCCATGACATCCTCGCACACGAGTTTATTAGTGAGATCAAGGCACATCGACGGCCAGCCCTCTCGTACCTCAACGGGGCAGTCCGAAGACTAGCTGAACAGCAGGTGGTCTTCTCGCGTGAACATCGGTATCGAGAACCAGGGATGACAAAGGCCGCGGCGGGACGAAGCTACTGCGCCCTCACTCTTCACCAGCGGGGAGAGGACATCGGTCCCGCGCAAATCTCCGAGACTCTCGAGCTCGTTGGAGGTTGCTTCGAGTTTCTGCTGTCGCAGACAGAATTCATGTCACGGTTGTTAACAGGACGGGATCACCACTCGGAGGTCAGTCTCCGGTTCTCACTTGGAGATGCATGGGTTAAAGGCACCCCTGACCTCGTCTTCCTAGATGCCGCTGGCGAGATTTGGATCATCGACTGGAAGATCTCGAACAGCTTGACCTCGGACTATTCTCACCAACTCCGGCTTTACGGGCTTGCAATCGTCGAGTCGAGGCGCTGGCCAGCTGCTGATGTTCGCTCGATCCGGCTGATAGAGGCAAATCTCCTTCAGCGCAGACTGATTGAACACCCGTTCTCGAACGAGCTTCTCGACCAGACTGAAGACTTCGCCTATCGAGGAATCACTGAGTTGCGTGAGTTAGTCGACGGCGGCCACTTTGAAGACCTGCGCCTAGAAGAGCTTGACGTGGCCAACAGGCCGACCACCTGCCGCTACTGCAACTTCTCGGACTTGTGTATCGAATCCTTGTTAGCAGAAGGAAGGGCTAAGGAAGCTGAAGTGATTCAGGGCACGCTTCTATGACCTCACAGCTCAATGTCGTCCACGAACTGTCCAGTCAAACTGATGTGATCCACGAGTTGCCGAGCCATTCTGGAAGTCTGTTTGCCATTCAAAACCAGGACGATTTGCTCGTCAAATACCGCTTGGTGAGCATTGACGGAGTGCCGCGCGGCGATCACTTCGACAAGAATCTCAATCGCCTGCTCCGAGACGTGCAGTACGAACTCAAGGCGCCTGTAGCCCTCCTATCCCGCGCAGGTTCTCCCTACCTGGCCATACTTTCTACCTCCCCCGACCCTAAGCCCGAACGGCGTCTGATGCCTCATGTCGCGCAGCTCCACGCTGATGACCGTGAATACACCCTTGCGTTCGGGGAAATTGCTCCCCAGGACGTCCCAGTTGCTTGCTCTTTCCTCCAATGGGCGGTCCGCGGCAGCCTCTTCCACGAGCGTCGGTTGTGGACCCAGGGCACGAACTACTACAGCAAGACTCCGCTACAAGGTGGAGACAGCCAAGATGTCGACATATACCCCGGCTTCTCATGGAGGGTGGTCCCTCTGGCTGATGGCCGGTTAATGCTCGGTATCGACGTCACCTCCCGTTTCGTCGACCGGATCTGGCTGACCGAGCGTCTTACCCGCGGCGATTTCGTGATTACCCGTGGCCGAAACTGTCTCTATCACTTCGGTCATCAGTGGTACGTAGTTCAGTTTCAGGCTTTGCTTCCGACGTCAATTTCCGATCATCGAATTTGGCCCGCAGGTGCAGCTCAGTCTATTGACCTTTACAAGTACATTCAAGACAAATGGGGCGGGAACTCACCGGCCTGGGTTCGGACGCTCGATCCAAAGAGCCCGGCGATGCTATACCGAGCTGGTAACGAGAATGAGATGGCGGCGGCGGCCGGCCTCTGCAAGCTCGTACTGCCAACTTCTGATCCGAGCGTTTCCAGGTTGCAAAGGCAAACGGTCTTGGAACCGACAAATCGCTTTAGGCGAATTGAACAGGTCGTAAGTCGGTACCTGAGCCAGGTTTCTCTTGTAGGCCAGCGGGTGATAGTCAGCAGGGTCCCGGAGCGTTTCGCGCCTGAAAAATTCGCGATTCCCGCTCAGCGGTTTGGCGCCAATCGCGTTCTAGCGGTTGCTGGGCGCAGAGACAGAGCCTCGGCGACTGATCGACAACCGCTGAATGGATTTGCTCGCCGACGTCTTCAGATGGTGCGGGACCCGAAGATAGGACCGTACGATTCGAGCCCGTTTGGCCCTCAATACGTGCTGTTGCCGGAATCCTTGCCGCGCGCAATCAATGACGACTTTAGCGCCAAGCTCACCAGGGCGATGGGACAGGTGTCCGGACAGCAATATCAGCCCCGGCGGATCCTTTACGACGACCGTGGGGCGAGAAATCTCGTTCGGCAGGTCGGGTCGATCACTGACGCATTGAGGAAAAGTTCGGTCATGTCGGGCTACGGATTGATCGTCCTGCCACCAAGAGCACATCCAGATTTGCACAACTTTCTAAAGCGTTCGTTGTGGCCAAATCTTCAGCTGCAATGTGCAATGGCCCATAAGATTCAGGGCTATTACTGTCAGTCCGAGGGACGATGGCAACCCAAGTCGGATAGCCGGCTGGAGAGCTACGCTCTCAACTGCGCATTAGGACTGATGGTCGTTAATCGCAAATGGCTGTGGGTGCTCGACGATGCTCTCTGGTACGACGTCTATGTTGGGATCGACGTGCTAAACCAGATGGCTGGAATCACGTTCCTTTACAAGGGCGGCAGGAACATTTTCTTTGATAACTATCCGGTCAAGCAGAAGGAAAAGCTCTCGAGCCGCCAACTACGAAAGATTCTCCACGAACATCTGGGGACGGATCTACGGCGTATGGGTCTGCGTCCGAAGAGCATCGTTATTCATCGGGATGGCCGTGCTTACGCGTCCGAAATCGATGGTCTACGGAGCGCCATTGAGGATTTAGTCCTCGAGAGCCTGGTGCCAAGTGATGTGCTGACCGGAGTAGTAGAGGTTCGGAAGAGCGCAGCGGAACCCATCCGCCTCGTCCGGGGTACCGACCTAGAGTCGATGATGAATCCAGAGGTCGGTACATACCTACGGCTAAGAGACCGAGAAGGGATCCTGTGCACAACGGGTTCTCCATTCGACATTCCGGGAACCGCAAAGCCTCTGTCGGTACACATTGCGGACGGGCCTTTGGACCTCGACAAGGTCATGGAGGACATCTTTCATCTCTCACAACTCGCCTATACCGCACCAGACAAGTGTGCGCGGCTGCCTCTAACGATCAAGCTCGCCGATGACTTGCTTCAACCGATCGCAGGTGAGGCGGACGACGAGGAGGCTAAATATGAACCGGACGATGCTGAACAGGGCGATGAACACGAAGTCGCTGGATGACTGGCAACTAGGCCCCTGGAGGCTTCGGCGGAGGTAGTCAATGAGCGAAATAAGTGCTCTGGCACATGAATACAGGGCGGCTTCTCAGCTTTCCGAGACAATGAATCGGGCGCTCATTGGCGTTAAGAAGGCGGAGGGTACCGGTTCCAGCGACGAGGTATTGGATTCTGGCGAGTTGATCCGGGCCCGGGATTCCCTTGCGGATATCGTGAGGTCGCTGGTCGCCGCCTTAGGCTCCAGGCGGGATGATGGGCTGCGGACATCTCGTGATATCCCGCCGGCTGTAATACAGAGTCTTCTCAAGCGTCACAGTGGCGAACTGAATTACTACATCGATGACCTCAAGGGTCTCGAGAGCCATCTGACTGCCGCGGAGCGCCTGCCCGAAAGCGATCTAATCCTGCTTGACCAAATCGTGACCACGATAGACAAAGAAACAGCGCAGGTATTCCGCAGACTCATGCGAAAATAGCGCCCGAGGATGGAGGCGCTGCTGCTGGGATTGTTGGGCGACTTGGAGCGCAGGTGCGCAATCCTCAAGCGGATCCTAGCCGCGCTGCCCGAACATGTTGACACAGCAGAGCATGCCCTAGAGTGTTACGAAATTCTGGAACTTGCCCGGCGGGACGCCAGGGACCTTCGCCTTGATCCCGCACTTGCCGACCCTCGGCTCTTGCGAAACTACCTCGGCCTATTCCAACGTTTGGCCGAACGCGTTCGGCTTATTGAGTGGATGGTGGTGCCTTTCTTGGTCCGGTTCGATGAAGGCGATCGAATGCTCACTCAGCTCGTGCGCCGAATCGTCACGCAAACCGGACTGCCGGTGCGACGTGCGCTGGTCTCAGGATTCTCAACTCAGTACTACTGGACCTTCCCCGAATACTCAGTAATCGCGGTACCCGCCGCAGAAGGAGAGTCGCTGCTCGGGCTGGCTGATCTCTGCCATGAGCTCGGCCACATTCTCATGAATACACACGAGACGAGTCTGCTCGGCAACTTTCCTGCAATTCTTGCCGCTCATGTAACCGGCGAAGAAGCCAGGATGATTTCGGAGCAGCGGCCCCCGAAGTACATTGCTGACTATCTAGCACTCTTCCGGCACTGGGACGAGGACTGGATACTGGAATTCGCGTGCGACATGGTCGGCACTTATCTCGCCGGTCCCGCCTTCGGCTTTCAGCACGTGCGGCTTTGCGCGGGCTGGGCGGAGAACGCCTACTATCCAACCCTCGGCCAAGCTGCTGAGCATCCGGCTGATTTCGCCAGGTTGGAGGGAATCGCCGCGGTTATAGAGATGCTGAGTGACCCGGCAGGTGCAGAAGCCGTGCGCGAGATGTGGTCGCGATATACAAGCGTGCAGGGCGACGTCGAGCCGGCCGATTATGCGACGTGTTACCCGATGGCCTTAATCAGGGAGCTGGCTCAGGTCGTCGTGGCTGGATGTCGGACGCTTTCAATCAAGAGCTATCAAGAGGCCGCTGCTACTGACATCATAGGGGTCATGATCGATGCTTGGGATCACTTCCGCGCAGATCCGGATGGGCATGGCGCCTATGAAGACGCTGCCCTTCGAGAGTTGATCGACGAACTCAGTTCAAGTCGCTGAAGGGGTGAGAGAAGGACCAAATCGAAGGGTTGATGGGAGCAGATCCTCAATTGCGCCGGGTCTGCGGGGGTTGCGCTGCACGGATAGGTGCACTGCCCAGCTCCATCCAAGGCACCTGTCGCATGAATTCAGGAACGTGCTTTGCCGTGATCGTGAGTTGGTGACCAGCCTCGAACCAGTGGAGCAGCCGGCAGCTGGCGCTCCACTTTGCCGACGCGGTGCCGCCGTTGTGGACGATGTCGTGCCGAATCCGGCGGAGGTCCCCGAAGACATCCACCGCGATGTCCTTGATCTGGCAACCGTGAGCTTGCGCCAGCCTGGGTCGAACCCGGCCGTAGGCATCTATCAGTCCCTCAAAGTGCGAGGGGAGCAACGTGCGCAAATGACGGGGTCCTAGCCGTGCCCTGCATTTTCTGCATCGCCGCGATAGCGGTGATCGCAGCCACCATCGTTCCTGCCCTTATCGATTCTATGACCGATCAGCTCCGACCGTCATCAAAGGATCTGCGTAAGGTGATTGATACAGAGGAGACAGTCATGTGGAGTGGAACGTTCAACTTTACAGGGGCCGATCGACGTCAGAAGACCGCCCGCGCCAATGTGACTGTTTACAAGGGTTCGAAGAGGGCTCGGATTCAGGCAGCGACTCACGACCTCTCGGGCGAGGATGCCGTGGCGTTGGAGGACACGATCGCGCGGCTCCTTGGCGCAACCATCCTGAGTCGGCACGATGGCCGGGAGCGGGCCTTGCCCGCTGCTGCCCTTGATGCGGAGCACGCTGAGACGACAAATGAATCCGTTCGCGGCGCGACGAAAATCGACAACGAGCGCGATTCCCCATCGCACGCCCCCACGGTGTAGGGCTGCACCTCAGCCCCGTCGGATGGTGTGGCTTGAAACCACTAGGCGGCCCAGGCCAACAATGTTGGTCGGAATCAGGCCTAGGCTTGCCCGTGGTGGAGGTCAGGCCAGGCGGTACTTGACAGTCAGTGCAAATCGGCGCAGCGTGGTGCTAATTTCAGATGTTTCAGAAGGATCGACTTTATAAGCGACGACAGCTTCACGAAACGTACGGCGGACAGCAGCGGGGTGGCATCAGCACGCCGGCCAAGCTCGATGTGATCTTCTTATTCACTGGCGAGCCTGGCGAACCCTATGGCTACGCCGACTGGCAGAGTCCGGACGGTTCCTACCATTACTTCGGCGAGGGCCAGCGGGGCGACATGCACTTCCGAGCGGGAAATAAGGCGATCCGGGACCACGCCGCCAACGGGAAAGAGCTGCATCTGTTCAAGATGAAGCGGCATGATCCGGAAGTCCGCTATATGGGCCAGTTCGTCTGTCGCGAATGTGAGATTCGGTCGGCTCCTGACATCGATCGCAAGACGAGAAAGGCGATAGTCTTTCGCCTTGACCCGCTTTAACCCAAGGCACTGAGCAACCGCGACGCGGAGTTAGGAGTGGGCGTGATGATCCAAACGCCGATCCAGCAGCAGAGTTAATTCCCCAACGCGAGCCCCCATAGTCTCGGAACGTCGGATAGCGTGACAATTCCACGAGGTGACGAGTCACGATGCCCATCATGGGTCAGGATTATGGCGTAGAGCGGCTCACCCTTGTCTGAACTTTGCTTGAATGCTGCCAAGGCGGCACCTACCTTTTCGTCCTCACGGAAGACGAGGTAGGCATGCGGATACTCTTCGTGCTTCATTACTTCTAGAACTGGCGTCACCAGGGCGGCAACTCCCAGCTCAATGTGCGACCCAAGCCATCTAGCCACAGCTGCCGTGCTAAGGGTCCCAAGCAACCGGCCTCGCTCGCTGTAGACCGGCAGCTGTGAGAAGTCTTCGCTTGCCATTAGTCGCGCGGCCTTTCGGATGGGATCACTGGGGCTGCAGGTCACTGGGCGGCGAATGAATGTCGGCGCCAGACGTGGGGGCGCCTCAAGGTGGCCTTGGATTTCGCCGATCGCTACCAGGGTAGCCTTGACCGGTTCCGCCAAATCGGTTCCGTTGTGAACAATTACATTCCGGAGCTGCCTAAACAAATCCAGCTGGTCGGCGACACGCACAAGGGTCGGATCCTTCTCTTGAGCCAGTCGCAATACTTCCCTGAAAGGGACGCTAGGTCCAACTCGACATAGTTTTCGAAGTCGTGCGTCGATCTTGTTGAAAGAGGTTAGGAAGACCTCTGTGGCCCGTGCAACAGGCATGGTTTAGGTGCTTGGATCGCACGAGCGGCAGGGCTTGTACCCTCTCTGCCGAGCGACCTTGGCTGATTCGAAGTTGACGCGGATGTTCGTGCGCGTCGACCGTATAAATTCGCAGTCAGGACGATGGTAGCGCAGGGACCGGACGTTTCCGACCACTGGAGGGCTGTAGGAGCGATCCACCTGCGGATCGGCAGCGCCATGTGGAGGTGTCAGCCAAATCCTCACCGGGTTGGTTTCCCAGTTCATACCGGGAAGACGTCGAAATATGCCAGCGATGTAGGAACCACGCTTGTCCTGGATGGCCTGAAGTTGGGCTAGATCCAGGACAGCTCCTTCGCGAAGTCGGTGCCAGGCGCGATCAAAGGCAACCCGGTAAATTTCCTTCCTTGACCCAGCATTCGGCTTGATCCATAAGGCGACGTCGTCAAGGGCGAGCACCTCGAAAGTCTCTACCGTGCCGAGCGTCTTCAGGTTGGCGCCAACAAACTTCTCCAGTTCGGTCCAAGGGAAACACGGCATTGAAACCCCTCCGGTTAGCGTCCTGACTCGTTCAGCGCCGCATTGCAACGGAGGGGGCAGTCCGTGCCGATGGATGGTCCGGATTGATGACTGGTAAGGGTACGTGGTTACCCTGTCCTAAAGGTGATTTGCACTGATGGGGTGACGGCTCATCGCGGGGTGCCTTTTTGCGAGTGTTCATGTTGGCCCTGCGCCAGAGAGCGTCTCAAAGCCGCGACGGATGATTTGAGCCATGAGGGGCCGACGCTGCCGAAGGAACTCGCCATAGGGCAGCTTTTCCCAGTCGCCAGGCAGCGCGTGCAATTCACACATGCGGTCCCAAGCCGCCGAGGCAAAATGGCTCCGCATCTTTGGGACGTACACGGACGGCGCCTCGTCGCTGATTTCGATGTTGTCGGGCCACTCAAGGAGTGCGAAGTTAGCGATCTGATTAATGGCCTTTACATCAGTTATGCCCGAGGATTCGAGCCAAGCCCTAGGAAACAGATGATGGACATCGACCGATTTCTTCTTCATCTTCACTGAGGGATCGAGCAGGTCACTCACCGTCTTGTCCGAATAGAGGACTGGGGCTCCTAGCTTCATCTGGGCCGCGTAGTAGGCAAAGAGCGCGGGGCTGCGAACAGATGACGACTCAAGTTCGTTTGGTAGCGTGATAGTCCAGAAATCGCTCGTTAATGTGTCTGCGATGATTTTCTCGAGTGTCTCAGTGAAAGCCTCGCTGCCATTGAGACCCCGAACCCGGCTCAGGTCGGCATCCATGGCAGTCTCGGCTGAACCCGTGTACCGGCCCGACAACGCGGCGGCGTAGAACCAGCGGCCAATTAGTCGTTGCAGCTCGTGTTCGGGGACGGCATGGCGTGTCCTGCCGATCAGGTAGAGAGAGTAGGCAAAGAGCAAAGCATTCTCAGACGAGATCAAAGCACCGCTCTTGAAGCCGGCACCCAGGAGGCAACCGAAGAATTGGTGCCAGTGGGTTAGGTTAAGGGCTTTGTGCTGAGCCTCCTGAAGCATAGCGAACTGCTGCTGACGTCGCTCGACTGAGACGGTTTCTGTATCCGGGTCACGTCCACGCAGAACCTGGTAAACGCTCCGCAGGCGACCGCGGTTGAAACCGAGAGCAACGTCAACCCGGATAAGTTGGTCGGGGCTGGGCGCGATGAAATGGTTGTAAGGGGACGCCGGTGATCCGGACGGCGGCGGTATTCGGGATTCCTGACAGAACTTCTCGAGCTCCGCACGGCCTTCGTCCCAGAAAACAGAGAGAAGGGTGAGAATGAAGTCTGCCTGATTGAGCTTGATGCCCTCGCTGTTGATACGCACGAAGATGTCTGCCACCTGCTCTTCGTCAACCGATGCGGCAATCTCGAGGGCCGTGAACGGGTACTTCTGCAGGTCGAAGAGTCGGTCGAGGTTGTGACTGATGCTCTCCTCTTCGTCAGCTGTCAACGGCCGCTTCGCCTTTAGTGCGTCCAGGAAGGCCTTCACCAGTCCGTAGCTTGCCTTGCCTGAGGTCCAGACCTCCGAAATGTTTGGGATGAACTCGGGATCTTTTCGAATGGCCGCATCAGTTACCTCAAAGCGTCCATCCCTTGGGCGAAACCCGATTTCGATGCGCGTCGGGCGGTACTCGGAATCAATGACGGCTTTGCCTCGAAATACCGAGTACAAGGATGTCAGCCGTTGTTGACCGTCGACGATAAGAAGCTGCGGTAGGCGGTGGGCCTTCTCTCCGACGCCGATCTGACGGTTCCCATCGACGGAATCATTGCTCCAGAACAGGAGATAACCGACGGGAAACCCGCGGTACATCGAATCAAATAGGTCCCGTACTTTGGTGGCCGGCCACAGGAATGGCCGCTGGATATCGGGTAGAGCTATGTCGCCTACATCGATGTAATGCAGCAAGCCCGAGAGGTCGTAGTCGACCCGCTTGAAGACTGTTCTCGACTCGCTCACGGGTGCACATCTGGGCGCGGCTCGGGCGGGGGCAGGCCGAGGTCAGCAAATCCCTGGCGGATCTCGTTAAACGCGCTCTCTGTGAGCCCGTCCACTGGTTGCGCATCGACCTCGACACGCATGCGGACATCTCCCTTCGGGATCAGCCTGGCGATGATCTTGTTGTAGAAGAGTGACCATTTCGTCGGGGGAACTTCGCCGGCCCAGTGCAGGCCCCGCACCTTCGGGGTGACGCCGACACTGCCGCCAGGCTGCGCTGTCTGGACCATCGGCTGGGAGGAAGGCGGCTGCGAAACCACAGGGGAAGCCGCTATGCCAACCGGACCCGACCTCAGCCGCGCAGCTTCTTCGCGTTGGACCAGGACGGCCTCATCGCTGAAATCGACATCTGAGGGGTCAATAGCCTCTGCGAAGCGCAAGGAGCTAACGCTATGGTTGGCCGCCAGCCGACCGAGTCCAAAAGCGCCATTTGACACGCCACGAGCAACGGTCGCGCGCAAAGTGTCGGCAGATGTCAGCCTAGGGAGCAGCGGCGAGGCGAAGAAGTCGCCGCGGAGAGTGCGCATCGGCCATCGTGGCAGCCCGGGCGGCCAGTGGCGGACCAGAAAGTCTGGGGACACTGTGTCGACTAGAAGGTCTTGCTGTCTGAGCCGAAGTTCAATGTAACCGGCTAGCGATTCTGCGGAACTGCTATGAAGGAGCCCCAGGTCAAGGATGGCGAGGTCGCCCTTCGAGTCCAGGAAGACGACTGCGTTGTAGCTCTGCCAGACGGCTTCTCGGACGTCACGCTGCGCGCTCTTGATCTGCTCGGAAACCTGCCGACGCTGCACATCGTTCAGGCCGCGCCGCTCCGCTTCTACCTCCAGAGTCTGCCAGGCGAGAAGCTTCCTGGCCGCCTCACGCAACCGGGCTGGCGAGTCTGAGACGGCGAAGAAGAGGGCGCTCTTGAACCCGCGTGAGGAGCTCCCTACATTTGCAATGAGGTCCTGGATAAAGGGCATCGTCTTTGCGCGCTCGCCCTCCGACAGAGCCTGCTCGGGGCCTAGGACGACAAGAACCAGGGTGGGAGCGTTCGGAATGGCGCCCGACGTTTCGGGAAAGAAGCGACGCTCGAGCAACCCCCCGATCTTGAATACAGCCTGCACCTCGTCCCGCATCCGCTTGCCCACCAGTGGTGAGTCCGCCAGTCCGACGCGGATGTCGGCCAGGAGCATGTTCAGATTCGGCTGCAGTGAGAAGTGGTATCGGGCGCCATCGACGGCCATGTAATAGCAGTTCTCGGTCAGGGCACTGATTGCCGTCTCGATATGGCCTAGCTCGAAGTCAGGGCCATCTAGATCAAGCCTGACCTCTGGCAACGTGGCTTCTTCGCGCACTTGGCCGCCGCTCGACTCGAAAAAGATGGCTGAGGCGACTGCCCGATGGAGCCGGGCTCCCTGGATTGCGGGGAGGGCGGCCTGGTCGAGCTGAACGGCGTGTGCGTCGCTGCCCGCGATGTCGGTCGTGATGGTCGCCTCGAGACGGCTCTCACCGAGCTGCTCTAGGATGGCGGCGCGGAACGCAGGATCCTCAAGCGGCGCGGCTCCAAGCGTGATGAGCGGCTCCCTGCGGCCGCCACGGTATGCGGCCTGGTAGGTCTGCGAGACCCACAGCGCCAACATCCGCAGCACCCCCCGGGTCCGCTGGAACCCTGGCGCAGTCTGCCACTTGCGCTCGAAGACCGATAGGACGGTCGGATGGAAAGGATACGATGCTTCAAAAGCGTCTGTGGCGCGGTCGAAGCCGAACCACTGTGGCAGGAGCTGGCGGTCGTCGGATACGGCTTTCGCGTACGCGCGGCTTGTCGCCCTTCGTTCGGCAACCGGACCGAGGTCCTCAAAGAGACGCCTTCGGATGATCTCGGAGATCTCCAGACCTTCGGACAGGATATAGGGCCTGTCGATCCTCGAAGACAGTCGCTGCAGCCGGCGGAAATCCTCCTGGTCCTCTGCGGACATCTCAGTCTCAGACTTAGGAAGCGCCATCACTAGCACCAATCCCGTAAGCCCGGTCGCTTCTTCGGTCAGCGCCTGTACAAAGGCCATAAATTGGGAGGCAAGGGAACTCTCCTTCGTTGCTGTGTCGCCCGCCTTGATTGCCCGCGCGACGTTAAGGAAATTGAGTACCTCGTCCATCAGGATAAGCACCGGCCGGTCGCGCGGTAGGAGCTCCCGCAGCACGTCTCCACCGGGCCGGACGCGCAGCCGATCCTGTTCGCTGACCTGATCCAGACCAGGCTGACCTGCCAGCTGCCAAGCGATGTCTCCCCACGGCGTCATGCGCCGAGGCTCGCCCGGGCCGGCCCGCCCGGAAATCGGGTCGAAATCTGTTCCTACGAATGTGGCGATCCTCGCCCTAGGCACAGTCTTTATGCCGGCCGATGTCACTAGGTCCTGGACGCCGGGCCAGGCCAGCGCCGAAGGCCCAGCGTTAAGTAGGTGGTAGAGCATCACCAATGCGTGAGTCTTGCCGCCGCCAAACTGGGTGGTTAGGTTTATGACGGGCGCAGAATTCACCATCTCGCCGGATAGGCGGCGTAGCACCTCGATGGCCACGTCTTTGAGCCCACGAGTGAGGTAGGTGCGCTGAAAGAACCGCTCGGGATCGATGTAGTCGCCGGGTGCAGTGCCCGCCTTAACTTGCTGGAGGTGGATAGCAAACTCGGAGGCGTCGAGCGGCTTACCCTCTCGAAGGTCCTTGCGGGGAGTGACGACCTGATGCCAGGGTTTCATGACTCCGTACCTACAGCTTCAACATCTTTTTGCGGGCCAGCACCCCGTCCACCCAGCGCTTCTCGGGGCTCGACGAGGGATAGAGCTTGGACAGTGCGTCGGCGAGTCGCCAAAAGCGGGCGTCCTGGCCGACGCCCTCATCGACTAGGAGCCGGCGAAGTGATTCCCCGCGCTCGTCCGCGAATAGCAGCATTGCCTGGTTTACTCGGTCGAGGGTAGTGCGAGCCGGCCTCACAGTCCCTGCCAGGGTGGGTGGCCGCGATTCGGCAAACATTTCGACCTGGCCACGGCGTCTCGGGGCAAGCGGCGCTTCGCCGTCGGCGTCGAGCAAATACTTGCGGCGCTCGGAGACGGGCAGGAGCCGAGCGGCTGAGCCCTTTACTTCGAACGCCGTGCCATGCTCCCTTGTCAGCACCTGCAGGTCTGCCCCTAGCGGTTGGGCAAGCTTCCGGGCCGTGTCATATGGGAGGAGAAAGCCGGTCAACTTAGTAGCGCCTTCGTCCTGAGGCTGCTCATCATCTTCAACCTGGTCTGACAGTTCGGCGCTGCCATTGCGCGTCGTGAGTGGGGTGGCGACGGTCCACAGCCAGACGGCGGCGAGCCGACCGTCCGGTTCGAAGCCTGTCGCTTCGGCGTCATTGAAAATCGTACGCAACGCCGCCCGGCTAACAGCCGCCCAGACGTGTGATAGATAGTCATCGCCGGTCGCCGATTGGCCCCCCAGAAGCACCGGCTCTCCCGCTGCGGTTTCCACGCGCTCGTATCTGCTGTACAGCTCGATCGCTGGGCCGAGGCAGGCAAAGATTGCATCAGCGCCAACAACGCCTTCTTTGGAGAGTCGCTGCAACCATTCATCAACGCGCGGCTGAAGATCTCTGAGGATCGAGCTCCAATCGCCCACTCCTGAATTGTCTGGTCTGGGGCGACAGACGATGTGAATGCTGGATGCCAACAGCGCCCTTCCTTGGCCATGGACCTTCGATTGCATTTCGGTGTCTATAGGCCAAGATCCTGTGACGGCCCAGCCCGCCTCGACCATAGCTTGCAGAAGAACTTCCCAACCCGCCGTAGAGGTATGTGCAAAGACGACGATGGCGATTCCATCGGGCTGGACAACGCGGCGCGCCTCCTGAAGGGCGGCGAGCATGCCACTCTCATAGAACTGTCGATTCTTTCCGCTCGGCGCCCGTTCGTGTCCTGGAGATTGCACTATGAGTTCGGCCCGTCTGTCAATCAGGGTTGTTGACAGAAGATCTTGATGAATATTGCCCACAGACCGACGGAGCCAGACGTAGAAGAAGTCCGCCAGATCAGCGTATTGAATGGAGTAGTAGTACGGTGGATCAGTAATCACTGCGTTCGCCGCCGCATCAGGGAAGGGAAGCTTGGCCGCATCCGCGAGTAAGACGTTGCCCATCCGATCCTGAATGGAAGCTTCATGCGAGCACACCTCTTTGATCCAATCCACAGCGCTGTCCCAGTCGCCGGTGGCGCCGGAGAATGGAGATCCCTCAGCAAAATCCCAGACCATCGGAAGGGCCTGGCGCCCAAACGTACCCTCGATCTTTTCGCCGACGTTGTTCCACCGAGCAAGCGTTGACCACTTATCAGAGCAGCGGTCGACCGCCAGGCCGAGGCAGGTTGTAATTGCGTCGGCGAGGTCTGCATCGCCAACCTCCGCTGCGATGTCTTTGGGGCAGTTTCGCACGAGGCTGGCTAGTGAGCTCAGGGCAAGTGCTTGGCGCGCAGTGAAGAGGTCGCCCCACGTCTTGAACCCATAAATAGAAGGTCGATTAACGAATGAGTGATAGCCGCTGAGCGGCTCGTCCGGCACTAGCGATAACGGACCCTTGTGTGTGGCCTTGCGTCGCTCGAGCTCGTCCGCCGATGCTGCCACGGAGGCGAGGTCATGGGCAGATGGCAGGCGGTAACGGCGGCCTTGGGTGCCTGGCATGCCCGTGACGACCGCGAGCAGGCGCTCCGGTAGTCCTCGGACGCGGGCCTGCTGCCGCACCTTAGCGACAGGAGTCGTGTAGCCGCACACTGGGCACGTAAGTGAGCCACGCTTCACCGTTCCAGGCCCGACCTCCGTGGCGGAAATCCCGTTAAGGATTGAGAACTCCACCTCTTTCGCTTTGACGATGAGTTTCAATCCGACGCTGCGACCCGCCTTCTTGGAGAGCCACGTGCCGCGGATCAATGGGACCCGAGCCCCGCAACTTGGCCCCTCGCAAATCGCCGTCCGGGCCCAAATGTAGGCTATGGGGACACTGCCGTCGGGGTCGCGTGGATAAAAGCGACCGAACTCCACGCGGGCCTGGTCACCGATCCGGGTACCCCATCGTCGAACGCCCTGCGCCAGCTTCTCGCCATATCTCGGGATATAGTCGAGAACCACGCGTTCAAGAAGGACGGCCACCGGATTCAGGTCGGTGGCCCAGGCGTCAGCCCCCACCCGGAGCGCCTCTAGCGGGATCGCCCCTCCGCCGGCGAAGGGGTCGAGAACGGTCGGGGGACGCTCGGGATAGGCACCAGCCAAAAGGGCCCGGGCTGCCCTCACGTAGGCTGGATCTACGGATCGGTCCCAGTCAGAAAAGTCGGCGATGAAGTCGAGGATCGCCTGCCGCAGGCCCAGCCGGTCATCTGTGGGGCGCATCCCGCCGGGGAGCGGGGCCAGGGCTTCAAGTGCGGAGTCGCGAAATAGCTGCGGGCATGCATCGTCAGCGGGATCGGGCAACAGGCCTGCCAGGATGACTGCCCGGCACGATGCAAGTGGGCGGCGCGCCCACCAGATATGAAGTGTCGAGATGTGGCCGTGCCGGATCGATTTCTCCCGTCTGGCTTGCTCGGACACCTTCTTCATTGGAAAATCGACCTCGATCAGGCGCTTGGGTTGCGCGTCAGACATGCTGTGCGGCCCTCTCCACTTGGTCGCGGGTGAACAGGTAGTGGGCGATGGATATCACAGGTTCGGGGTTCAGCCGGCTGGGATCCTGCACAAGGAGCAGCTCGGGCCGGCTGCTGCAGTCGAAGACGACGTACAGCCAGTAATCCGCGCCTAGCCGGCAGGAGGTGGCGTATTCGTTGCTGCTCAGGCCCACCTCGCCGCGGCCCGCGCGGCCCTTGACCTCGATGAAGCGGACCTCGCCGGTCGACGGGAGCTGGGAGCGGATATCGAAACCTCGGTTCTCGGCGCTCACGTCCTCGGGTTCCCAGCCACGAGCCCGCTCGAAGTGCATGACCGCGTCCATGGCGATGCGCTCGATCTCCGGATCAGAGACCATGCGGCGGGCGACCTCGCCACTAGGATGCGGCAAGACGATGGCGCTCGCGAGGTGGAGCACATCCGCGATGGCGATCTCAGCCTCGGCGTCCAGCTCGGTCATTCGATGGGTCAACCGCTGATCCAGGTCTTCCAGACGCTGTTCGGCCTGTTGCATTGCAAGCGAAACATCCTGGCCAGCGTCCTGCCTTGCTGCCAGGTCGAAGATTTGGTTCTGCTGGCGGTTGATCAATTCGCCCAGGCTTATGCGCACATGCTCGCGCACGACGCCGAGTTCGCGCCGGCGCTCCGCGCGCACTTCCTCGAGGAGCGGCTCGACTGCTGCCTGGACCAGGTGACGTTCGAGGTCAGGTCGCGGAACTGTAGGCGGCGGCGGCGCCGTCACGTCCGACGCTGGGATGAGGTCCAGAAAAACGGTCGGCTGCCTAAGCTCCAATCCGGCCTGGGCTTTGACCTCAACGACGAAAAGGCGGCGGTGGAGTTCGTGACCGAGGCCATCCTTGATGGACGCTGAGAACAGTTCGAGGCGGGACGGCACGATCCGCTCAACCTCGTAGAAAACTGCGCCGCGGCGCAGGTCGGCGTCCGAAGTCTGGCGGGTCAGCTCGCGGACAGCCTCGAAGAGGGGATGGCCCGGGGTAACCCATTCGGCTGTCGGTGCCTTGTCCAGTCGCGTCTTGTCGAAGACGATGGTCCGGTACTCACGTCCGAGCTTCCCGAAGCGCACTTCGAGCGAAACGCCGACCTTTAGAACCGACCTGGGGATCCGGCCCAGCCTGAACACCTGACCCGTTGGCTCGGGGCGCAGGTCGTGCAGTGGGGCAGCCTTGAGGAAAAAGTCCTCGACCACTTCAGGAACTAGCCGTCGCTCCTTGGCCTCCGCCAGTCGCCCGACCAGGGCTGTGAGGTTCAGCTGTTTGCGGGCGAGACCCTCGAGGGCGGACTGGGTGATGCGCCGGAAGCGTTCGGGATCGGCGTCCTCAACAAGCCGGTCGATGACCTCCTCCTCGTTTAGCCTGCCAGCGTACTTCTCGCGGATCAGCCGCTCAACCTGGTTGCCGGGTAGCACTTCGCCAACGACATCGAAAACCTGGTCGGTGCCGAGCTCCTCACGGATGATGCGCAGCCGCTCTAGGAGCTTGTTCAGCACGCGGCCCTCGAAGGTGTTCATAGCCACGAAGTTGAAGATCAAACAGTCATGGGTCTGGCCGTACCGATGGATACGTCCCATGCGCTGTTCGAGTCGGACTGGATTCCAGGGAATGTCGAAGTTGACCATCAGCCAACAAAACTGGAGGTTGATCCCCTCCCCGGCCGCCTCCGTGGCGACCAGGACCTGCTCCGTCTCTTTAAAGGCTCGCTCAGCGTAGAGGCGGGTGCCAGGCGCATCCCGGTCGCCGGGTTTCATGCCACCATGAATCTCGATCACTCGCAGTTTCCATGCGCGCATCCGCTGCACCAACCACTCGAGGGTGTCACGATGCTCGGTGAACACTAGGAGCTTCATGTCGGGGTCCTTGAAGATTCCCTCGTCGCCTAGCAACCGTTGCAGTTTGATGAGCTTGGACGAGACCTCGCGAGCCTCTAGGTCAGCGCCGCGCATTACCAGTTGGTCGAGGAGGGACATCTCGGCCGCGATTGCAGCGCGGTCTATGGGAAGGGAGGCGTCTTCGACCCGTTCGAAGACCTTTTCGGCCTCGGCCTCGTCCAGTTCTTCCAAGTCCTCGAGGTCGACGATGGGCGCGGCCACGGCCGGCTGGGGCGTGGTGAGCACCTTTCGCAACTTCTCCCGCCGTCGCTCCAGACTCCTCACCACGGCATGCAAGCTCGACGCGAACCGCCGCTGGTATAGCGCCATTGCGAACCCGACGGCGCGGCCACGGGCGGAGGTGTCTCTAGCAGTCTTCGCCGTCTGCTCGTGGACGTAATTGGTCAGTTCCTTGTAAAACTCGTACTCCTCTGGCAGCAGCTCGAAGGGTGTCGTGCGCACCTCCCGCTTACGGAAGAGGGGTGTCGATTTGCCAGTCTCCGGATCCGGGAAGCTGACCATCGCCTCCTTCGTGCGACGCAAGTAGAAAGGAGCCGAGTGTTCGCGCAGGGCCTGGTCTAGGCTTGTTATGTCCGCGTACACGTCCTTGTCAAGGAGGCGCAGGAAAAGGCAGAAGTTCTCCTCGTCGCCCTTATGTGGAGTTGCGGTGAGCATGACTAGATGGTCGCAGTGGTCCGACAGCATCTCGCCGAGCCGATAGCGCTCGGTTTTGTGGTCGGGGTCACGGGCACTCATTCGGTGGGCCTCGTCGATGAAGACCAGGTCCCAGTGTGAGCGGGAAAGGCTCTCGATAACCTCATCGCGCTTTGCCCAGTCCAGCGATGTAATGACCTGGGTCTTGTCCTGCCAGGGATTCGTGCCGTAGGCGGTCGCGAGGTCCATGCCTCGAATAGGTTCGAAGCGCTCGTGGAATCGATCAAGCATTTCTCGCTGCCATTGGAACATCAAGTTCGCCGGACTGACCACGAGGATACGGCTCACGAGTCCGCGCGCCTTCAGCTCCTTAAGCAGTAGGCCCGCCATGATGGTCTTCCCAGCGCCGGCGTCGTCGGCGAGCAAGAAGCGGATGCGCGGCGCCTTGAGAAAGAAGTCGTAGACCGCCTCGAGTTGGTGCGGCAGCGGGTCGACGCGGGCGATGCTGAGAGAGAAGTAGGGGTCGTACTCATAAGCGAGCCCGAGGCGCATGGCTTCGACGCCCAGCCTGAAACGCAATGCGTCGCCTTTGAAGTCGGCCTCGCCCCCGACCACGGTTATGGTCGCCAGCTGCTCGGCGGAAAGGCGCCGTTCGATGAAGCCGCCCGTCTGTAGTCCGCGGCCGATAATGTGCAGGCCATTCCCCTCCGGGATCACCAGGTGCAGCTCGACTCGCTCAGGGAGGATCGCCCCCTCGATGACTTGCCCGACGGTCAGGCCAGGTGTCGTTGCTTGTGCCACGGTATCGGTTAGACCCTCCTCGGTAGCCCCCGGGTCCCGCCCTTCAGTCGAGACCTGAATCGATCTACTGATATCCTCGCACGCCGGCCCTACAGCATGATGCTCATAAAGAATGGCAGCCGGCGACACTTAGCCGATATCGGTTCTCCGGTAGTAGCGCTCGGCGTAGACGCTCCGTGAACCGCTAAAATCTGTCGAAACCGTAGACGACGATGTTGATGAACGATTCCTCGCCTAGGTCGAGCAGCTCCTCCGCACCGAGTTCGCCGCTGTCTAAGCGAGCCCAATCATCGGGCCGCAGTTTCCTCTTTTGAAAGTCGCTGATGCCTGTGAGTCGCAACGTGATGATTCTGTCACCGACTATGTTGAGAGGCCGCGTCTTCGCAGGCGGCCGACCAAACCGCTTTCCAGGCATCAGATCGATCTGATCAACTGACACGGGAATATTGATAATGGCAATCTCGTCAGATGGGCCCTGCGCCCATCCCCTCGAAAACAAGTTGCACTTGACCGTAACGTCGATGGCGTCGCGGGGTCCGTCGTTCTTGAGAAGGAAACGATAACTCGGCGTACCATCCGGTCCGATTACTTTCTCGAGCGACTTCGAGGCGCTAAGGTGCGGGGTGAGGACTTTGGTCGTTATGTACCAAAAAATGCCGGCGACAAGTAAGCCGATCGGTATTCCTAGCCAGAAAGAAAGGTCCGAGGCTGCACCTCCTTATTCGGCAGTGGGGTTTAGTCGGCTTGGGAAAATCTTAATCGGAGCCTTGGCTACTGCATTAAATCGCCGGCCGACATGCTGGCTCTCCGCCAGCCGCGGCCTACGACCGGCACCGCCGACCAAATGCTGAAATCGGGAGCAAGACCAAGTTCCAGCTTGACCGACATCCCATCAGAGAAACCCAGGCCGCCTGACTTCTCCCAAGCTGCCAAAGCGGCCGTGTAATGCGGCTTCCCTGAGCCCTGTATGGATTCGGGAGCTTCGTGCAGCTAATACCTTTCATGCTTCTGAAAGCCTCCAGGAAGCGCTGGGTGTCTCCAACCCCTTTTGGCCGCTTTGGGCCAGCGTTTCGAGCGTCGCGGATTCCGCGGGCGCAGGCGTTGCGAATCGTGGACTAACGGCGACCACGTAAACGAGCGTCCGACGAGCGTTATTCGTGCGGTCTGCGTGGAGACTGAGCGGCGGATTTCACACGTCTAACGCCGGCGAGACGAGCGTGACAGTGTTACGTGATGCATTACGGCGACACAGGGATTGGGCAGCTCCGCGGCTGCTTTGATACAGGGACCTGTCGCTGAGCTCGAGTTTCGTAACGGCGTCGACGACCTTCACTTGTCGTTCGTGTCGCCCCTATCTTCGTAACGTCACCGGCATTCATCGAGGAGGTTCATGCGTATGTGGAAGAAAATCGTCGGCATCGCGGCGATAACTTTTGCGGCGACCCTCGCGCCTGGTGTGCTAGTCGCGGCAGCCCAGGAACCGGCTGTTTGTACGGCCCCGGGGCCGTCCCAAGGCGACTTCGATCAGCAGGGTGACTGGCAGGGACAGAACGTCATGCCGGTTCCTTGCGGCAGCTAGACTCGACCTCCGTTCGTTTCAGAACCGGCCGGCAACGGCCGGTTTTGTTTTGTGCCGAAGCACTTCACTCTGCGCCAAGCGGCGGGGCGAAGTCATCGCCGCTGGCAGCGAGCGAGCGGGTTACCTCCAGCATCGCCGGCCAGCATTGGAGCAGGTCGCCGAAGCGGGCAATCAGTCGCTGCATGACCGGGAGGGCATCCCCGCTGAACCTGGTCTTAAGGTCTGGTGGCACGAGGTAGCCATCTGCGGCGAATGACGTTCTCAGGTCTTCGAGGTACCGCTGGACATCCTGCTTCCAGGATGCAGATGCCGCGCTCGACGTCTCCAGGTCGTGGGTAAGGCGTTCCATGGCGAGCGCTTTCATCCGCCAGACCCAAAGCCGAAGGAACTCCTCGAAATCGGCCGGCGGGAGCGAGGCGATCGCACCGAGTTGACGACCGAGTGCACGCAGGCGCTCCGCTGCGCCGGTGCCGGCAACGGCCGAGAACGACTGGACGCACGCAATCACCAGCTCGAACGATGACGGATGCCGGGCGGAATCGGCGATCGCGTCTGGCGCGACCTCCCGGAGTTCGGAGGGGCTGTGCAGGAGCGTAAAGGGGAGGTGGCCAATGCAGGCGCCCTCGACGCAGGCTCCGAGCATGAACCCGAAGATGGTGTCTTCGCCCCGGAGGACCGGGAAGAAGGGCGGGAGGACGGCCCGGTTGTCGATGGCTGCCCCCGTCATCATCAAGTACGGGTTATTGGAAATCGTTTGTCGAATCACCCCGCGCTGAAGCTGGCGACTCCGGGCAAGGGTCCGATAGCCGGCCTCGGACCCGATAAGCCGCTGCCGCGACTCGGCGTCGAGCATTCGGATGGCGGGCGGCATGCCGCTGCCCGCGTCGCCGAGCATGCCAGTGGAGGTGACGGCCACATGAGCGCGACCGGACTCGAGCGCCCGCAGGATAGTGCCATCAACGTCCTCGACCCCCAGCAGCTCCGGCGCCGGCGCGAACTTCAGACAGGAGGCCACATCTCGCCCCAGCAACTCCTGGTGGATGGCCAGCACGCTCCGGTCGAGGGGTCGGACGCTCGCCAGCGCCGCCTCATGATTGGGGAAAAACCAGATGGACGTCGGATCATTCCGGGACGACAGCGCCAGGCCGTCCCTCGAAGCTCCTGGCACCTCTGCAAGACCGCACACTGTGTCATCGTCTGCGCACAACACAGACTGCCCCACTGTCGACAGGAGGACGGTATTTCGCGCCGCGCCATAGACGGAATCGCAGCCCTCCGGGTCGAGGAGCGCAAAGTCGATCGCTGGTCGTGGCAGCCCGGCCTGTGCCAGAGCATTGGCAAACCGTTGCCGCTCGTCGAGTCCCGCGTAGCGCACCGTCACACCGCGGCGTGTTCTGACCCCGCCCAGCATCGCTCGGGTCATGTCGCGCGTCTCCGCCTGTGGGGCGGTATCGACGACGAGATACTCCACACGCCGGTCGGCGCGTTGACCATTGTCGATATAGCTCTCCAGGCACCGCTGAAGCGAGTCGATACGGTCCCGGGTGATCACGGCAATGGTGGAGATTGGTGGCGCCGCGACGGCCTGCTGGACCGCCCCAAAACATCGCTGGCGTAGCGCCGTCTCGGACGTCAGCAAGCCCTGGCGCACCAGCGACTCAAGGTTCGCTCGATTCGCCTTAGAGGCTTTGGAATGCTCGTCGAGCGACCGAAAGAATGTGCAGGCACGCAGCAGTGCAGCCTGCTGGGTCGTGAGCAGGGCGGCGGAGCCGGTGAGCGCGGACTGCACCAGGACGTGCCCTTGCCCGGCCGGTTGAGAAATAAGGTCGCCAGAGCGATACCGTTCGGCGCTGCTCAAAAGCGCCGGACCAATCGGGAGCCATCGGCCTGAAGCGCTCGAGCTCGATCGAAGATCGCCGGCCACCACTCCAACAGTTCGCCGAAGCGCCGAACGAGGCGGCGCGTAGGGTCTGTCCGCTCCTCGCCGCTCTGGGCGGACGGGAGGTCCTCCGGCACGAAGTAGGCGTCTGTTGCCATTGCCTCGCGCAGCGATCCCAGGAAACGCCGCACGTCCGCGGCCCAGTAGCCGGGCTGGTTGCCGTGCGCCGCCAGGTCCTCTTCGAGCGCCGCGATGAAGCTGCCCTTGATGCGCCAGACCCACGGACGCACGAAAGTTAGGAAGTCCTGGTTCTCGAGAGATCCAAGCGCACGTAGGTGCGCACCCAGAGCCGTCATTCGAGCGGGCGCATCCCGGCCGCCGCCACCGGCAGTACTGGCAGGGACGGAGTGGATGCTGGCAAGGACGATGTCCTGGAGACGGGAGTGTTCGGCAAACCGGGTTAGCGCGTCGCCGGGAATGATGCGAGCGTCCGTCGGTGCATGCTCGAGCGTCCATGGGAGGTGGGCGATGCAGCTACCCTCGATCGTGGTGCGCAGGGTCACGCCGAAGATCCCATCGGTGTTCCGCTGGACCGGAAAGAAAGGTGGGAGCAGCTCGCGGGCATCGAGGGCGATCGCCGGACCGGTCGACAGGGCGGCGTTGTCGGTGATGGTCAGCTGTTCGATGCCACGTGCGACCTCCCGACTGCGCATGGCCTCGCGATAGACGGACTCGTTGGCAACGAGCCGGGCCCAGGATTCGCCGCTGAGGTGACTCAACGCCGGTGGGTAGGCGGAGGCGGCGTCGCCCACCAGGCCGGTCTGCGTGACCAGCACGCGACCGCGTCCCGACTCAATCTGTCGCAGCAGCATCGCTCCCAGCCGGTCAACCGACAGGCTTGCCGGGTTGAGTTCGCTGAGACAGGCGCTCGCGGTCCGGCCCAGCACCGGCTCATGGATGGCTACCGCGTCATGGTCTCCGAACGCCGCCGCATCGAGCGCGCGCGCTCGGTCCGCAAAGAACCAGGTCGGCTCAGACTGGTACTCGGACGACAGCGCGATCCCCGACTTCGCTCCAAAAGTGGCGGCGAGCCGCGCCGTCGTGTCATCGTCGACGCTGACGAAAAGCTGGCCGGCACCGTAGAGCAACTGCGCGTTGTGATTCGCGCCGGTGGACCGTCCGCATCTCTCCGGGTCGAAGAGCGCAAACTCGATAACATCTGGAGGAATTTCACCGTCGCCGGCCAGTGCTGCGGCCAGCGCCCGCTTTTCATCGGCCCCGGCATAGGTGATCTCGACGCTATGGTCACGAGCGAGCGCGCTGAGCATCTGTTGGGTCGCCGTCCGAGCGTCGGCCGTGCGGGCGTCGTCCATCACCAGGAACTCGAAGGTGCGCTGGTGGGATCGCCCATTGTCGATGTAGCTGGATAGGCACCGCTCCAGGGACGCAACCCGATCGGCGGTCACGACACTGACCGTGGAAATCGAGATGGGTTCGGCGTCGGCGCGGGGCGCCGCCAGGCAACGGGCCCGCAGGGACGCCTCCTCCACCAGGAGACCGTCGCGGGCGAACGTCTGGAGCTGGGCGCGGGTAGCCGCTATATCGCTCAGCGCGAGCTGGCTGG
>JALZAL010000009.1 GCA_030948325.1 Candidatus Dormiibacterota bacterium | reverse complement strand
CCTCGCGGCTGAGCCGCGAGGCCGTGTCATTGCCGAGCGGGTCTAGGCGTGCATCCGGCTGCGGCCAGTGACGGCGCGGAAGATGATCAGCAGGATCACAGCGCCTACGAAGGCGACGATGATCTGCACCAGGATGTTGGTCACGGCGATGCCGAGAAGGCTTGCCAACCAACCACCCACGAACGCACCGACGATTCCGACCACGATGTCCCAGATGACGCCCATGCCATGGCCGCTCACGACCTTGCTGGCAAGGAATCCTGCGATCAGGCCGACGATAATCCAAACAACGATAGCTGTCAGTCCCATATTCAACCTCCAATGCTCGCCTTTCGGCAATTTTCTCGACCGGTGTTCGCTTCTGAAAACGGGCCGGCTTTCAGTTCTACCCACTCCGGTGGGCCCTTTGAGATCGAACTCGCCGGCGGCGGGAAATTGCGCCCCAAACCCAGTTACGCTTGGGCAGATGGGTTCCGACCAGTACCACGAGCCACCGGATGAGCTGACCCAGGAGGTTCGGACCTTCGCACGGGTGGTTACTTCGCTGAAGGAGGAGGCCGAAGCGATCGGGTGGTACGAGCAGCGCATCTCACTTGAGCGTGACGCTCAGGCGAAGGCGATCATGGAGAACGCACAGCAGGAGGAGTTCAAGCACTTCGCGATGGCGCTCGAGTTCCTGGCCCGGCGGAACCCGAAGTGGCAGGCAGTTCTCAAGGCGGTCCTCTTCCATCAGGGCGACATCGTGAAGCTCGGAGAAATGGGCGAAAAGGCCGAGGAAAAGCAGTAAAAGCCCTGGCGGTCGCCGATTCGCCTCAACGTCAGGCCGCGGGCAGATCTCCGCAGGAGACGCTCGGCGCGTAATCGGCCTCGGTGAAATCGGGACCAGCATGGACGTTTACATACCAGCCAGTCGCCGGCATCGAGTAGTACTCCTTGACCGTGCTCGTCGCCACTGCGTTGCCGGAGCTATCCGCAACCACCTGCAGGAGCGCGTAAGCCACTCCGCCATTCTTGGCGCAAGACCCGACATGCACGTGCGACACGTGTGACGAGTTGGCCTTCAGCCCATGGATCTGAATCGAGACCGTGAAGCTGCCGGATGCCTTGTAGACCTGACCGGTACCGGTGACCCCGCTTGCGTTCATCGCGCCCATGGTGAAGGTGGCCGCTGGTTTCGGCGACTGGACCGCAGTCGAACCGCCGCCCCCGCAGGCCATGGCGGCGAGAAAAAACAGAACAATGCCGGTAAGACGGCCCATCTAGGCACCCCCGCTGAATTCAGGACTTTGAGACTCGATGTATCAAAGGCTGGCAGGAGCTATTGCAATTCCCTTGCGACGGCCGCAATTATCCTGCGGACGGCCTCGATCTCGTCCTCGTTGACCGTGTGACCCATCCCGGGGTAGAGCTTGAGCTTCACATCCGCCCCCAGGCGCTTGAAAACTTCTGCCGCTTCGAGGACTCGATCCTTCCTGATGTGCGGATCCACATCGCTGCAGCCAATGAACGCCGGGGTACTGTCGAAATTCCCTGGATAGTCCCGCGGAGTCCCGTCGGGACCGATCAACCCCCCACTCAGTCCCACAACCCCGCCATAGCGGCGGGCGTGGCGCGCCGCGAACTCGAGAGTGAGGCATGCCCCTTGTGAAAAGCCCAGGAGGATGACCCGCCGGGCCGAGATCGTCTTTTCGATGTCAGCGAGGAGTGAGGCAATGACCTCGAGCGCCGAGCTCAAATAGGGCTCGTTTTCATCGATGGGAGCTGTGAACGGGTACGGATACCAGGCTGAGCCTGCAGCCTGCGGCGCCAGGTATGCGAAACCGGGATGCATGAGCTCGGCGCCCAGGGTCATGATGTCGGCGGCGCTCGCCCCTCTGCCGTGGACCAGGATCAGCGCGGCCTGAGCAGTGGCGACAGGTTCACCGGCCGCGAAAATCGTCTGACCTTCATGCGGGCCACCCATCGTTGAAGAGTTTGCTCCGTCTCGCAGTGTCCCGGTCTACGGCCGCTCCCCATCGCGAAGAGGGGCTTCGTACTATGACGGCGCATGCCCGGAGTCTTCGCCTACTCGAACCCACGCGTCATCCATTGGGGCGCGGGCTCGCTTGCGCAGCTGGCACCGGAGCTCAAGCGGTTGCAGGCAAACCGCGTGGCGCTGATCACGACCCGCTCCTTGGTCGCCGAGGGCAAGCTGATTGCACGTGTTCGTGGCGCGCTCGGGGAGGCCGAAGCCCCGGCCATGGAGGTGATCAGCCAGCATTCGCCGGTGTCCGAGATCGAGGCCGCGCTCGAACACGCGACCGCGGCGGGAGTCGACGGTCTCGTGAGCTTTGGAGGCGGCAGCGCGATCGACGCAGCGAAGATGGTCGCGGTCAAGCTCGCGGATCGGCGCGGTCTCGCCTACCGCGGCCTTCCGCACGTCGCCATCCCCACCACGCTGTCGGTCGCCGAGCTTGCAGGCGGCGCCGGCTACACCGATGCGGCCGGAGACAAGGCGGCGATGCGCGACGTCAGGCTGCTCCTCGACACCGTGATCTATGACGCCCAGATGACCCTGTCGACGCCGATGACCCTGTGGCTTTCCACGGGGGTGCGAGCGCTGGACCATGCCGTAGAAGGATTTCTCGCAGAGGGCGAGCATCCCTTTTCGGACACCTTGGCGCTCGACGCAATAAGGCGCCTCTTCGACTCGCTGCCGCGGGCCAAGGCCGCGCCCGCGGACCTCGACATCCGCACCGAGAACCAGCTCGCGGCGTGGTTTGGGTACACGCTGCCCGGCCCTACGGCAAGCGGTCTCGGCCACGTGATGGGCAAGCAGATCGGAGCCAGGCACGGCATACCGCACGGCGTCACCTCCTGCCTGCTCCTCCCCCATGTACTGCGCTACTTCGCGGCAAAGCTCCCGGAGCGGGTAGCCATGCTCGGGCAGGTGACGGGATCCGGCAACGCGATCAGCGACGTCCACCAGCTGATCGAGGCGCTGGGCCTGCCACAACACATCGCCGATTTCGGCGTCTCCGAGGCAGATCTGCGAAGGGCCGCGAGCAAGCTCGGAGGCCGCTACCCTTCCGCGGACCTGCTGCGGATCTATATGGACGCGATGTAACCGCGCGGGACTGCACTTGGCCCCCGCAACCCGAACCAAGCGGAGCATCGGTCAGTGCCTTCGCGGCCTGGAGCGTCGTATGGACGAACCTGGTTCGATCGCCATCGCCGTCTGCGCTGCCGTCGACAGGCCCGGATCAACCCCTTGGACCTGCACCGTCTTCAGCCATCGAAGCCCAAACCACGAGGCGGCGTCAAATCGCATCACCGGCACAAAGTTTGCTTGCGAGATCGCACTGTCGGCAAGGCTGCTGACTGTGGCGATCCACAGTCTGGTCAAGCCTTCACTTTTCGCGTAGGCGACGAGCGAGGCGACCAGCGTTCGGAACACGCCCTTCCTGCGGCGGGGGGCGAACGTTACACAGTTCCAGATGTAGGCCTCGCCCGGGGCGGGTGCGATCTCCCGCTCGATCTCACCGATCCACTCGGGCTTCGCCGACAGCCAGCCATAGCCCACCAGCTCATCGCCAAGCCACGCCCCAAAGCACCTGGAACCCCTCGCCACACGATTCGGCACAAGCTCTGCCTCGTCTCCCATTGCCTGGGCCGCCAGCGCAGATTCGATCTCTGTGACAGCGTAAGGGAGGTCGGGCGGAGGACCCGCCACGAGGGGGTCCGCCGCCCACAGGGTGATTCGGATCAGAAGGAGAAGAAGAGGTGGCGCACCTTTTCGATGACCTCAGGATCGCCGCTCGCCGAGCCACCCGGGAATCGCCCGAAGAACGTCAGGACCAGGTCTCCTGCCGAGTCGTACTTGAACAGCGCGTCACAGCCCTCGAAGTTGCCTGTCTCCGGCGCCGACGACCACTTACCATCCTTGATCGTCGCCCGCCATTTGCCGCCCCAGGGGCCCGCAACATCGATCCCGTATGTTGCATCGACCCCGGCCGCAACTTTCTGGTCGACGGTATACAGCCAGAACACGAAAGCAAACGGCAGGATGAGCCCCGCTGACGCCTCGTCGACTGTCGCGAGCTTGTTGCCAAGGCCGTACTCGATGTCGTACGGGTGGACGCCGTAGTCCATGATCTGGAACGTGCCGTAAAAGCCTGCAGGAACTGGTCCGGCGAACGGGTGATACACCATGAACCCGGTCTATTCCTCCGGCGTGAGCGCCTCGAGCATTCCATCGAGCTTCTGCGCGTTCTTCTTGAAGCGGTCGAGGGCCTCCTCGCGCGAGAGCTTGCGAAAATCGAGCGCGTGGTCGTTCAGGGTCTCCCCCATGACGTTCAGGCCGAGGGCCGTGCCCTCCTTACCTGCCTTGGCCGCTTCCCAGTTCTTGAAGTACCCCTCCATGACGTCGTTCATATGGCCGACGAGGTCGCGCGTTTCCCAGCCTGTGCACCGGGTCAGCACGTTCCAGTTCTTCGGGTCTTCGACGAGGCGGGTGAAGTTCGCTCGGTCGCGGCGCATGACGTTCATGACAGTGTCTTTGCCTTCGGCGGCCATCGGGTTGACCGGCGCGATGGTTGCAGTGCTCATCAGTTCATTGCCCTCCAAGAGGCGAGATTATGACCACGTTCGAATCTGTGCGCATCAGTGCCCTGCACCCGTCGTCGCCGTGGTCGGTACGACGATCGGTGGCAGCGTTTCATCGAGCTTGTCGCGCCGCACCTGGAACCAGGGGGGCAGGCTCAATGACGAACCTAGAGACTCGACGGTCTCATCAACTGTGAAGCCGGGTCCGTCAGTCGCGATCTCGAACAGCACGCCGCCAGGCTCGCGGAAGTAGATGGATTTGAAGTAATAGCGGTCGATCACCGGCGTCACGTTGCGCCCAGCCCTGACCACCACCTCACGCCATTCGGCTTGGTGGGCGGCGTCGTTTGCTCTCCATGCAACGTGGTGCACAGCACCAATCGACTCCTCACCCACTGGCCCTTCAGGTGACTCGACGACGTCAAGGATTGAGTGCGGGCCCCCCTGCCCGGTCTCGAATCGCGTGCGGCGCCCCTCCTGGCCGGCCTTGCGAAAGCCCATCGTCTTGACCAAGAGATCGAAGGTCGCCGTCGCTTCTGCCACCGTCATCGTCACGGAGTGGAATCCACGGATTGCGTTCTCGGCGTCAACCGAGCTCTCCGGCCACGCCACCCACGGCTGGTTGGACGATTGCGCGATCAGCTCCAGCTCTATGCCATCTGGGTCGGCGAGGATGAGGGCGTTGGTCCCAAACCGGCTCGTCGAGCTCGTCGGTACGCCCAGCTTGCGCAGGCGTGCGTCCCAGAAATCAAGCGATCCTCGCGGCACTGAAAAGGAAACGGTGGTGACCTGCCCGCTCCCGGTCCGGCGCTTAGGCCACGAGGGCCAGCCGAAGAACGTCATCGCCGTGCCCGGCGAACCGACGTAGTCGCCAAAGTAAATGTGATAGGTGTCCGGCATGTCCTGGTTGATGCTCTTTTTTATGAAGCGCAATCCGAGCACGCCAACATAGAAATCCACGCATTTCTGGACGTCACCCGTGATGCAGGTGACGTGATGGATGCCAGGCAAGTTTGAGGGCACGAGCAGTCTCCTTCCAGCCGATCGGATCGAGGTGGAAACCTATGTTAGCCCGGCCCCGGGAAAGGTGCCCCGTCCCCTTTCAGTCGGTCGAAGACTCCTCGTCGACGCGCCTCCAGATCTCGGCGGCAAGCGGCTCGTTGAGCTCCTCCTGGATATGGCCGACCAGCCCAATCGCGCGCGCCATGACAGCGAGTCCGCGGCTCACCTTCCAGGGGATCTCGAGCTCGCAGGCGATGGCGCCGATGGCGCCGGTGGCGTTGACCGGAAGTTCGCGTCCGGAGCTGCGGCCGGCTTCGACCGAGATCAGCTGCATCAGCTGGACGAACCGGCCGGAGAAACCGTCGGCGGTGGCGAGCGCGAAGAGCTTTGTGGTCCTGGGGTCGACCGGCTTATGGATGGGATGCCCAAGGCCGGCGATCGGCCTCTTCCGTTCCCTGTGCCTGGCCACGACCTGCTGAGCCAAAGCATTCAGGTCGGCATCAGCGCCAGAGTCAGCCAGCGCTTCCTGTAGGGTGCGGGCGGCCTCCTCGATCGAACCTCCGAAGCGGTCGCCGATGCCAAGCAGGCCCGCGGCCACCGCACCCTGCACCGACTCCGGCGCGCCGTAATAGGTGAGGCGCGCCGCGATTGCGCTGGGGGTCATCCCGTGCTCCACCAGCGTCACGGCCAGAGCGTTGAACATCGTTGATTCCTTCGAGGTGGGCAGACGCCCCTTGAGCTCGAGAAAGGCCATGTCGCCCAGCGACACCTTCCCGATCAGGTCCTCGACCAGATCGTGTCCGCGCACCACGATGCGATCGGTTGAGCTTTTGCCCATGACGGACCTCAACCGCTTCTGGTTGTCGGCGGTCACGGGCGTGTGACGGAGAGCTTGGTCTTGTAGCCGCTTTCGCCGAACGTCTGCTCCGCAACCAGCAGCACCCTGCACCGGAACGTAAGCCTGTCGTGGACCGCATCCTCGATCTCAGCCGTCAGCGCAGCGTCGCCGTCGCCGGAGCCTGGAACCTCCACCTCGATCGGCACCGGCGGATCGACGGTGACCTGAGCACCTCGGCGGACTACGCGCGCCCGTCCCGTCACGCGAGGCCTGAACTCTCCGACCACGGCCAGGATCGCCGCTGGGTAGACCTTGACTCCGCGCACTATGAACATGTCGTCACGGCGGGCTAGGCACCGCATTCGGAAGCCCGTCCGCCCACACTCGCACGATGTGCCCTCGATCCTGACGATGTCGCCGCTGAGGAAGCGAACGACGGGCATCGCCTCGCGTGTGAGGTGGGTGTAAACGAGCTCACCCACAGCACCCGCTTCGATGGTCATCGGCTCTCGTGTGGCCGAGTCAACGAGCTCGGGCCACACGTGGCCGGTGCCGCAGAAGTGCATTCCCTGCTGGCTGGGACACTCGCCGAAGAGCGAGGGTGCGACGTCGCCGATCCCCATCACCTCGTTGACGGTGACGCCCAGGACACGTTCGATGTGGTCGCGGATAGCAGGAATCCCCCCACCGGGCTCACCGCCGGTGACCACGTGGACCAGTCCGTGGAAGGTCGAATCCGGATCGGAGGTCTCGAGCCGGTTGGCAAGGTATTGCGCAAAGGAAGGCGTCGCCAGCAGGGTGTCGGCGAGACCGGCCTTCAACCCGAAAAGGACCCTGTTCGTATCACCTGGTGCAACCGGTACCGTTCGCGCTCCGACGCGCGACAGTATGAGATGAGTGTGCCCAGCCACGAATGGCCCGGCGCCAAAGGTCGTGAGCACGCTGTGGTGGTCGTGGATGCCGGTCGCGTAGTAAGTTCGCGAACCTACTGCTGTCCAGGTCTCCAGGTCGGTCTGGCTCAGCGCGATCACTGTCGGCGACCCCGTGGTGCCACTGGTCTGGTAGACACGCTTGATCTGCTCCGGTGCGACGCCGGCATTGCTGCCGAAGGGCGGCCGCTCCTCGATTGCCTTCCTCAGCTCGTCCTTCGTCGTGAACGGGAGCTTCGTGATGTCCGCCAGCGCTACCTTTCCAGTTCCGACGCCTTCTTCGCGAAACTTACGGGAGTAGAAATCCGAGCCTTCCGCCAGGTGCTCGAGCTGGCGTTCCCAGGCGGCCGAGGCGATGGCCGCCCTCTGTTCCTCGGATGCTGTTTCGATCTCCCTGTCCCAGATCCAGTCGCGCTCGCAGTGATCACCGGCAAGACGGCCGCGGGACAGGTGAATTTTATTGGTGCCAGGCATGATTCACAGACATGATGCGCCACGGTGCTGACGATAGATACGCTTGGTCTCATGGCTAGCCGCGCGGCGGGGAATCACGGGATCCTGCCTACCACTGTCGTGGGGAGCTATCCGCAACCTGATTGGCTCGTGGATCGGGCCGTCCTCGGGGGCCGGCTCCCACCGCGCACACGAGCCCTGGAGATATGGCGACCCTCGCCCGAGCTTCTCGAGCAGGCGCAGGACGACGCGACGGTCGTCGCGATCCGCGACATGGAGCGCGCGGGGATCGATATCCTCACCGACGGCGAAATCAGACGCGAGAGCTACTCAAACCGCTTCGCGACCGCGCTCGAGGGGATGGACCTCGACAACCCGGGCACGGCGCTCGACCGGACCGGCCACCCTAACCCGGTACCGCGGGTCGTCGGGCCGATTCGCCGGACGCGCGCAGTCGAGGTCCGCGATGTCCAGTTTTTGCGTGCGAACACAGATCACATCATCAAGGCAACGCTTCCAGGGCCGTTCACGATGTCGCAGCAGGCCCAGGACGACTATTACCACGACGAGGAAGCACTGGCGATGGGCCTCGCCGAGGCGGTGAACCAGGAGGTGCGGGACCTGTTCGCGGCAGGAGCGGACCTCGTTCAGCTCGACGAGCCGTACCTCCAGGCGAGGCCGGACAAGGCGCATAAGTTCGCGATCCGGGCGATCAATCGCGCGCTCGAAGGAATCGCGGGGGACACGGCCCTGCACACCTGCTTTGGCTACGCCCACATCGTCCATTCACGCCCGAACGGCTACCCGTTCCTGGAGAAGCTTGCTGAGGTCACAGCCGGCATGATCTCCATCGAGTCGGCTCAGCAGAAGGTCGACCTGTCAGTCCTGAAGAGCATCGCGAACAAGCGGTTGATAGTCGGGGTCATCGACCTTGCGGACGGCAGTCCGGTCGAGGATGTCGAGACGGTGGTCCAGCGAATTCACAACGTCCTCAAGTTCGTTTCGCCCGAGCGGCTTCTTCTGGCGCCCGACTGTGGGATGAAGTACCTTCCCAGAGCCACGGCGTTCGGAAAGCTGTCGGTCCTGGCGCAGGCGGCGAACCAGGTGCGCGCTCAACTCTAACTGCGGTTTGATAAGGGTATGCCCTTATCAATTCTTATTCGGTCTGACGAGTCAGATTGGAGTGCGCAGGAGGAAGGCGCCGAACATCGGGGCGGTGAACGCGATTCGCGCCCGCTCCGGCCGGTAGACAAGGCCCTTCTGGATCAGAGCACTCACGGTCGGCTGGATCTCGTTGTTGCGCTTACCGGAGGCCTGCTGCATCTGCTCGATGGTCGCGCTCTCGCCAAACCTGGCGATGTCACGCATGAGGAGGCGCTCGTGCGGTGACGCCCGCACGTACCTCGCTCTGAAGAACCCCGCGTCGAGCGTGGCGAGGATGCGAGGTCGCAAGCGGCGCAGGTCGAGCATGGTGATGGTCTCCCCCTGCGAACCCGTCCACAGGGCATCGCCGTAAACCTGGACGAAGAACGGATAGCCACCGCTGTCAGCCATCACGGCATCGACCACCTCATCCGCGTACCGCCGCCCAAGTCTGACCGCCGGGTCGACAAGGGCCGCCCTATCCTCGGGTGGCCGGAGGTTGCCGAGCTCCTGGGTCGCAAACATCCGCTCCGAGTAGCTCTTCGACCGAGACAGGTTGTCGACAACAGGCGGCAGACCGCAGAGCATGAGCATCATCGGCAGGCTCCTCTGCTGCAGCGCGGAGGTGGCGCTGAGCAGTGCGCTCAATGTCAGAGCGCCAGGCCTTTCCCGGACGACATGAAACTCGTCATAGCGAAGCACGAGCCCCTTGTACTCACTCTTGAGGCAGAGCTCGCAGATGTGCATCAGCGCTTCGCGCAGATCGTCGTCGAGGCGTCGAGGCGGCTCACCTCGCCGCCGCGTCGTGTCGACGCTCACCTTGAATTCTCCGTAGCTCACGGTCAGCGCGCCGACCAGATCGACTGCGCTCTGCAGCATTTGACCCGCCTTGTCCTTGAGCCGAGTTGACAGGCTGAGCCGCCGCAGCGCGCGGTTGACGTCGGTCAGAACCGCGTTCGCAAAGGCATGTGGCTCGGCGTCACTCTCGGAAAACTCGCGGTCGACCACGATCCAGCCGGCGGACTCGGCCTCGGCCTGTATCCGGTTCAACAGCACCGTCTTGCCAACTCCACGAAGCCCGGTGATGAGCACATTGCGAGGATGCTTGGGATCACGCAGAAAGCCGCGGACGGCTTCGATCTGCTCCTCGCGATCTCCCAGATAAGGAGGGTCGATGCCGTTGCCCGGCCGGTATGGACTTGGAGTCCAGGCTGATGCCATTTGATAAAGAATGATAAGACGGCACGATTATCATTTTCCCACGATTCGCGCATCGCCAGGGGTGTGCGAACATTTGCTCGTTGTGTCGGAGTCAGGCGCGGAGCTGGGGCTGAACATGGCTGAGCCGGCGACGCTGGTGATCGACCTCAACTGCGCCTTCGCCTCGATCGAGCAGCAACACGACCCGATGCTCAGGGGTCAACCGATCGCGATCGCCGCCTATGCAACGGACGCCGCCACGATCGTCTCCTCGTCCAGAGAGGCCCGAGACCTTGGCATCAAGACGGGGATGCGTGTGTTCGAGGCCAAGGCGATCTTTCCGCGGGTTATCGTGCGGGAGCCAAATCCACCCCTGTACCGCGCCGCCTCCGATCAGCTCATCGAGATCATGGAGAGACACACCCCTGACGTCCTTCGGATGTCGATCGACGAGGCTTCGATGAACCTCGCTGCAACACCTGATCTCGTCAAGCTTGGGCCGGAGGGCGTCGGCCGAGCCGTCAAGAGCGCCATTCGCGAGGAGATCGGCGAGTGCGTCACGTGCTCAGTGGGAATCTCAACCTCTATCTGGATGGCCAAGCAGGCGTCGAACCTCGACAAGCGCGACGGCCTGCAGCGAATCGACCACACCAACCTAGTCCGGGTGTTCGAGCGGCTGGAGCTCACCGACCTGTCCGGCATAGCCGCAGCCAGCGCGGCGCGCTTGAAGAAGGCCGGCATTCACACGGCACTGGACTTCCTGTACGCGACCCCCGATCAACTCGGCCTGGCGGGGATGCGCGAAGAGGTGGCGAGCAGCTGGCACCAACGACTTCGAGGGTTTGAAGGCAGCACCTTCGAAAGCGCCGCGCGCAAGAGCTACAGCCACTCACATGTGCTGGCCCGCGCCACCAGCTCCCAGTCACAGCTGGAGGAACTGTTGATGCGACTATCGGACATGGTCGGCCGGCGCCTGCGCTCGGCAGGCCGGCGGGGGGGCGTTGTCTCGATCGGTGTCGTCTACCGGCCGGATGTGGAGCGCTTCTCGAAGCAATCGAAGCAATCCGCTCCCGTGGCCACCGGAGACGAGATCTACCGCGCCGCGCTGACGCTCCTGGCGGCGCGCG
>JALZAL010000367.1 GCA_030948325.1 Candidatus Dormiibacterota bacterium | reverse complement strand
CTTGTAACCCTGTCCGCCACCAACGCTTGGGCGACCGGATATGGCTTGATCAACAACACTGGCGCACCACAGTCGACCCTGGCGGAACACTGGGACGGCTCGACATGGACGATCCAGACCAGCGACAGCGTGAACACCGGTGACAACATCCTGAACGCGGCCGCCGCCTTGCCGGGCAACGACGTGTGGATGGTTGGCGGAGCGTTGAATTCCGCGCGCACAAATGAGAACACGCTTACCGAGCAGTTCCAGCTGCCGGCGCCGACCGCCGTCGCTGCAACTCCTGGTGATAACAGTGCCTCGGTAAGCTGGGTGGGACCAACCTGCAACGGAGGCTTCGTCACCACCGGCTACGTGGTGACCGCCTCCGACGGCTGCGCGATTCAACAGTTCCTGCCTGCCCCGACAAGCCCGTTCACTTTCCCGGGGCTCACAAACGGCACCGCCTTCAACTTCACGGTCCAGGCAGTCAGTGCATCGCTTGGTGCCGAAACCCCGTCGACAGGATCGGGCCTGGTGACTCCAGCTGGTGCGTCACAGCCGAAGGCGCTGACGGCCTGCAGCACCAAGCAGTTCCAGAGCCTCAGTCCAAGCTCGACGAACTGGCAGGACATCGATCCATCTTTGAGCGTGACGGTCCCCCCCGCAGTCAGCGGCCAGGCAGCGGTGATAACCGGCAACGCCGACCTGTGGACGGCGACCCCCGGTGTCAACCAGGACATCGCCCTCAACGTCGACAATGTCATCGTCGCCTGGAAGGAGAGCGGTGGCTCGGGCGGCACGTTCTCGCCCAACGCCGCGGCAGTGCAGGCGGATATCACCCTCTTGAGCAACGTCCCACACACCATCAAGGTGCAGTGGAAGTCCAACAAGTCCGCTCCCGGCGCGCAGATCTTCGCCGGCGCGGGCCCGCTCCATGGCGACAGCCGATTCTTGCCTTCCGGCACGTTGTTCTCGCCCACCCGGCTGAGCGTTCGGCTTTTTCCGGATCGAGCCGTTGTCTTTCCTTCATCGAGCACCCAGCAGTACCACCTCTCAGGAAGCGACGGCGCGAAATGGTGGGACATCGACCCCAACGGCGGCCTGACTGTGCCGTTTTCGACGCAGGTGACCTCAACGATGGTGATCACCGCTAACGCCGACCTGTTCACTGCCAACGCCGGCTTCAACCAGGACATCGCCATCAACGTCGACAATGTCATCGTCGCCTGGAAGGAGAGTGGCGGCTCTGCCGGCATCTACTCGCCGAACGCGGCATTCGTCCAGGCCGTCGTGCCCCTGGCTGCCGGGAATCACACAGCCAAGCTTCAATGGAAAACGAACAAGCCTGCCTCGGGCGCTACCATCTTTGCCGGCGCCGGGCCATTACCTGCGACGACGTCGTACTCGCCCTCGAGCCTGATCGTCGCGACCGTACCCAGCGCCGCCGACGTGAGCCCCGCCATCAGCAACAGCCAGTACCAGCTACCGAGCAGCGATGGCGCCGGCTGGACGGTGATGGACAGCACCAAGCTCCAGGTCCCGGTCACAGGCGTCACGACGCCGACCTCGTACTTGCTTACTGGCAACGCCGACCTATGGACGGCCAACGCCGGCTACAACCAGAACATCGGCATCGTGATCAGTGGCGGCATCTACGGCAGTGGCACTCTCATCGCCTGGAAGGAAAGCGGTGGCTCCGCGGGCACGTTCTCACCGAACGCGGCCTACGTCGAGACGATGCAGCACCTCCAGTCGGGCTCATACACCATCTCGCTCGTCTGGAAGACCAATAAGCAGGCGGCGGGGAAGACAATTTATGCGGCCGCCGGCCCGGCGCCGACGATTGGTTTCTCGCCGACCACGCTGACCGTCCTAAAGGTCAGCGCACCCTAGACGCAAGCACACGTTCGTACTCGGAATTGACCTGCGCGGCGACGGACCGCCAGGAGTACTGCTGCACGTGGTCGTGGCCCGCGCGTCCCAAGCGCTGCGCGAGGCCCGGCTCATCCAGCAGGCGGCGAATCGCGCTGCGCATGGCGACGCTGTCGTTGGGCGGCACGATGAAACCTGTCGCGCCGTCACGGACGTATTCCGGCATGCCGCCCACGTCCGTGCACACGACCGGCGTACCAACCGCCATCGACTCGAGGAGGGTCAAGCCGAGCAGCTCCGAGTTGGGCCAGCTGCCCCCGTTCATGTCTCGATAAACGGATGCGGAAACCGTCACAGCGGACGTCTCGTACAGCTTCTGGACCTCGTCGTCCGAGGGATCGAGTACGAAGCGCACCTTCTTGCCCACGCTAATGCGTTGCAAGTGGTCGTAATAGGCCTGGTCCATCAGGCGCCCCGCAACCACAACCGGAATGTCTTCGCCGGCCGCCTCGATGAGGTAGTTGATGCCCTTGTGGGGCAGGATCCGGCCGACCAACACGACCCGCGGTTCGCGCGGTGCCGCGTTGAGCCGGTAGCGGTCGACGTCAACGCCGCCAAGCACCACCGCGGCGCGGCCCTGAGCCGAAGGCGGCAGCAGCCGGAGCGAGAACCGGGAGATCATCACGAAGCGCCGGACCAGCCGGTGCAAATTGAGCCGGTACATCAGGCTCCGGCCCCCACCACCGAGGTCGGTGGCCACCAGAGGGCGCCCGATAGCACGACACGCGATGGTGAGCATGCTGGTCGAGGCGGTCCGCAGCTGGTGGGCATGGACGAGGTCGAACCGGCGGAGCCATAGGAAGAGGTTCCGCGGCACCGGGTTGTCGATCGGACCGCCCATTGAGGGCAGCACGACGTGCTCGATTCCATCGATCTGCCCCTGGATGTGCTTCGGTCCGAAGCTGACCAGCGTCACCTCGCACTCAAGGCTGAGGTGTTGCGCGAGGTTCAGGGCATAGCGCTCTCCGCCCCCCAAGAGGCTCACGCCCTCGTCGGCGTAGACCGGCAGCACGTGCGCAACTCGAACCTTAGGCATTGTCGGCGCCAGCAGCTCCTGCGAGCACGGACGCAGTACGGGTCAGGCTGGCCTCCATCGTGAAATCGCTACTGACCTTGGCGCGAGCGCGCTCGCCCATCGCGTTACGAGCTCGGGGATCCGACATCAGGTCCACCATCGCCGCCGCCAGGGCGCCGCTGTCCTGGGTCGGGATGATCCGACCCAATGCGGGCCCGCTAATCAGCTCCCTGACGCCGGTGACATCGGTGGCGATGACTGCGCAGCCCGCGGCCATCGCTTCCATCAATGCAAGGGGTGGCCCGCCCTCATACCTGCTGGGCAGGATGAACAGGTCGGACGCGGCGAGCCATTCCGCGACCCGATCGGGCAGCACTCCGCCGGCCAGGAAACAGACGTGCTCGAGGCCAAGGGCACCGATTCGTTCCTGGACGCTGTGCCGCTGGTCACCTTCGCCGATCACCACCACCCGCAGAGCGGGCAGCTTCTTGACTGCGATCGCCGTTGCCTCGAGCAAGTCGAACAGGCCCTTCTGCGTGCTCAGCCGGGCGACAACGGAGGCGAGCAGCACATCGTCGCCCCAGGCGCGTCCCTCGAGCTCCGTGCCCCGTTCCCGGCGCACCGCGGGCCGGGCATCGCGCGACAACGGTCCGAATCGCGTCGGGTCGATGCCGTTGTGGATGACGACGACTCGTTCGGGGCGATAGCCGAACTCGTTGATGAGGAACTCCCGCGCCTGGTGTGAGATGGCGATGTGGCGATAGGCGGCCCTGCCGAGCCGCCGCATCGCCTGCCGCCACGGAGTCGGAACACGCAGCGCCAGGTGATGAGTGACGACGAGCCGGCGCCCCAGTGATCGCGTCAGGGCAGCGGTGGCAAAAGGGTACTTGCCGGTGGGGAAGCTCAGGTTGAGGTGCACCACGTCGGCCCACCGAACCAGCCCGGTCATTCGATACAGGTCCGCCGGCCGCGCGACATCGATGCGGAAGACTGGGCAAGCTTTCGAAATCTCGTGCGCCCACCCGTCTACGGAGGCATCGCGCCGGCATATCACCTGCAAGTCCCAGGTGCCGTTGGACAGATAGCGAACCAGATTGCCCAGATAGAGCTCAGCACCACCGATCTCGCGACTGTGCGAGATGAGCAGAAGGCGTCGCGCTCGCGATGGCGTGGGCTCAGGCGGGGCCAGGCTTGCTCCACGAAGTTCGGAATGAGGTCACGGGCCGAACTAGCCTACTGCGGTCCGCCGAGCCAGGGCCGGCGGGGCTCGCGGGTAAACTGAGCCGGTTGGACGAAGCCCCTCCGATCAGCCGGCCGAGCTTGTTTCGCAACATGCTCATCAATGTCGGCGGCAGGGGGCTGCTGACCCTGCTCGCCCTGGTGGTCACGCCGGTGCTGGTGAGGCGGCTCGGCACCGACGGGTATGGCATCTATGTCATCGCCTTCAGCCTTGGCGGGTTGCTTTCAATCCTCGACCTCGGGCTCACGCCGGCTGTGGTGCGGCTCCTCAGTCGAGCGTGGCATCTGCAAGACAAACCTCGCATGGAGCAGATCATCGGCACCGCAATCACTACGTACCTCGCCGTCGGCGTGGTTTTTGGCGGGATCGTGGCGATGCTCGTGCCCTGGCTGACGACGTCGGTGCTGCACATCGCCCCGAACCTCCGATCAGCCGCCCAGGTCGCGCTCTGGCTCAGCACTGCGGGCTTCCTTTTGAACCTTATGTACGCGGTCTTCAACGCAGTCCCGGTCGCCCTGGAGCGGTTCGACCTGACAGTTTTGCGTGCCGTGGCCGTCTCGCTTCTCACATCGGCGGCGGTGATCGTCTACGCCCTGACGGGAGGGGGATTGGTTGGCGTGATGGTCATCAACGTCGTGGGCAACGCGGTCGCCGTCGCGCTGTTCATCGCGGTCTCGCGATTTCTCCTGCCAGGCCTGCACATGCGGCCGCAGTTCAACCGCGACATCTTCCTCGCCATCGCCCGATTCAGCGGTTTCAAGTTCGCGGGCAGCCTTGGCGGCCTGCTCACGTACCGCTTCGACCAGATCGCGATCGGAGCGTTCCTGGGCGTGCGCGCCGCCGGCGTCTACGTCGTGCCGGCAACCGCTGCCACGCGAGTCGTCGCTTTGCTGACCGACATGGTGCTGCCGCTCTTTCCTCGCATCAGCAAGGTGACGGCCGATCCCGCTGCGATCCGTTCCCTCCTTCTGCGCACGACTCGGATGATGGCGCTGCTCGCAGCACCCGCGTTCACAGTGCTTTTCGTTTTCGCCGATCCCATCATCCGAGCGTGGATTGGCGGCGACGAAGGCCGCGTCCTGGCCATCGAAGGGGCGAGCACGCTGCGATGGTTGGCGGCAGCATCGCTCATCCAGGCAATCGCGGTCGTTCCGGTGATCGTGTCGGAAGCAGCCGGCAAGCCCGAGATCAACAACGGCTTTGCCGTCCTCAGCGCCATCATCAACGTGCCGCTGGTCCTCATCCTGGTGCCGAGGTTGGGCATCGAAGGCGCTGCCATCGCGTTCTTCATCAACAGCGCCACCCAAACTGTCGTGTTCATCTTCTATGCCGCGAGGCGATTCGCACAGGTGACGGTGAGGCAGCTGATCGCAGAAGCGCTGGCGCGGCCCCTGGTGGCGGCCGGGATCGCCGGCGCGGTGGGCGCGCTCATACATCCGCAGGTCACCGGAGACGTCTCCCTGATCCTCGCGCTGTTGCTGGTGTTCGGGCTGTACGCGGTGCTGGCGCGGCTGATGTCGGCGATCACCGGGGAGGATCGCGAGTACCTGGCGGCCTTCGTCAGTCGCCTCCACGGTCCGCTCAATCGCGATGCTGCACAGGTCCGGTGAGGGCGACAGGACTGTGCAATGCGGTCAAGAGGTGATTCGCTGCGCGCCCTCCACCTGACCCCTCATTTCCCACCGGTCCTCTCAGGCATCGCCGACTACGCCGGATGGCTCACCGCGGAGCTGGCAGCCCTCGGTTTCGAGATGAGGGTCCTCACGAGCCCGCGCTCGGCCCAATTTGAGCAGCCGGGCGTCGAGGTCTCAGCAACTGTTGAAAGCTGGGGCAGCACGCTGTCCGACACCGTCGCCAGGGAGGTGGAGAGGTTCCGTCCCGACGTGCTCCACATCCACTACCAGCAGCTGATGTACGGCGGCGACAGGGCGATCGGTTTCCTGCCGTGGGCGCGCGGGGTGCGCCGGCGGCCCGCGATCGTCACGACGCTGCACGACATGACACCGCCCGCCCGCCCGCCCAGGCTCGCGGGCCGCTTTGCGTTTGAAGCGTTGATGTACGGAAGTGACCGACTGCTGGTGGGCGGTGAGGCGGAGCAGCGAGGAGTCTCGAAACGGCCGGGGTTGCGGGCACGGACAGCGCTGCTGCCGATCGGATCGAACATCCCCGTAACGCCCATCACCGAAGCCGAGAGGGCAGGTCTCCGAGCGACCGTCGCTTCCGATGCAAAATCCTTTCTGATTGTCTATTTCGGTCTGATCCGTCCTGGCAAGGGAGTTGAGGTGCTGCTCGATTCCCTCGCTGTGCTGCACGAAACGCAGCCTCGAATCGAGCTCCTGATCATCGGCGACGTTGGAGACGATGACGGCGACGGCCGAGTGGCATACCGGGACCAGCTGCTCGACCAGCGCCGCCGCCTGGGCCTGGAAGAGCGCGTGAGGTTTCTCGGGCGCCTACCCGAGACGAGGGTCAGCGAAGTGCTTCAGTCATCCGATCTCGCGGTGCTGCCTTTTCTCGGTGGCGCCGCGACGAACCACACCAGCGTTTTCGCAGCGCTGAGCCACGGCCTCCCGCTTGTCACCACCCGTGGTGAGGCCACGCCCGCCGCCTTCACAGACGGCGTGATGGCCCTTGTGCCCGCGCCACCGAATACGGCGGGTCTTGCCGAGGTCATCCAGAGCCTGCTGCACGACCCGGCGAAGCGCCAGGCAATGGGCGCCAAAGCGCGTGAGCTGGCTGATCGCCACAGCCGGAAGGCGATTGCGGCCCGAGTTGCCGCCATCTATTCAGGACTGGCCAAGACCTCTCGGGCCTGACAGCCGCTGTCGCCTCTTACGCACCCCAGAGGTTGCGGGTGAGGTCCAGGCCGTGCCAGTAGGGGGTGGGGGAGACCACCGGAGCCGGACCCAGGGGGTGGACCCCGCCGTAGCCGTCGACCAGGTAGCCGGCGGGCTGTGCGAGGGTGGCGGACGGCAGGAGCCATACCCCGCGGGCGATGTCCCAGCCTGGCCAGTACGGCGCGCCCACGAAACTTGGCGGGAGAGCCTGACCGGGCGGTGCGAAAGCATGCAGGCCTCCGTAGCCATCCATCACGTAGCCGCTTCGCGTGCCTGGGATCAGCACCATGTCGTGGGCGATGTCCCAGTTGGGCCAAGAGCCAGTCAGGGTGGGGTTGGGGGGCGCGGGTCGGCCGATCCCAAAAGCGTGGACGCCGCCATAACCGTCGAGCACATAGCCCCCGGTGCCGTCATCGAAGATGAGCACCTTGCGGGCGATGTCTCGGCCCTGCCAGTACGCCGCGCCCTGTGCGGCCGGTGGCATGCCCCCGCCGATGGCCGCGAAACCATGCTGCCCGAATCGGGTGGCTGAGAAAGGATGGAGACCGCCGTAGCCATCGAGCACATACCCGCCGCTGCCGTCGGGCAGGAAGGCAAAGTCTCGAGCGATGTCCCAGCCCTGCCAGTAGGCGGGTGAGTTGATGAACAGGGAGGTTCCGAGTGGATGCAAGCCGCCGTAGCCATCCAGCACCGCGCCCGTCTGTGGCGCATTGGGTCCGGGCTGAGCATGGGCTGCCCGCGCGATCCTCCAGCCCGGCCAGTAAGCGATGCTGGGCATCGGCGGGCTGTCGTCAGCAGCAATGCCTCCGTAGACATCCAGCGTGTATAGGCCCTTGAACGCATGCCCCAGGGTCGCGCCGGTGGGGACTGTGGTGACAGCCGCCGGCGACCAGGCGCCGATGTAGCCACGCCCGTCGTGCGTTCGGACGCGGAACTGATATGTGTGTCCTTGAAAGCCGTTCGCAATCAGGGCGGCCGAGTAGGTCTGGCTGACATAGCTGGTGGGAGGCATCCCCGCACCAATGTCCATCCAGTCCTGGTTCAGCGTGGTGTCCTGCTGCTGAACGTCGAAAGCGCTCACTCCGCAGCCCTGGCCGGCGGCGAAATTGACTGTGAACCTGGTGCTGGTTTGGCTGGCGGCCACAGTTGCGGTGGCTGGAACAAGCCCTGGCGAGAAATGGTCGCGCAGGTCGCACCAGAGCTCCGGCGCGCCTCCTCCGTAGTCCAGGGTGAAGATTCCGGCACCGCGCAGGTTGTAGCGATTGATCAGGTCATATTTGGCGGCCAGCGAGGTGTAGTCGTCCCAATAGAGCTGCCGCGTGCAGTTCAGCGTGGTGTTCAACCAATCGTCAAAGCGCACCTGACCAAGAAGGTCATGGGTATCGCGGTGTGCCGTGTACGTGCCGGGTGCGGTCTCGAAGTAGGTTGCCTCGCCGGTGGCATCCAGGTACGTATCGGCGACCAAAGGGCTCGTCGGATAGGAGTTTGGACCGCCCGCCCCCACGCATGCCTTGCGGCCGTAGTAAGGAATCCCGAGGATCACCTTTGAGGAGGGCACCACCGCCGTGTACTCGGCCGCCGCTCGGGTGTCGTTGTAAAAGTAGGTGGTCAAAGGCGCGGTCGGCCCGAGGCACATGCTGGTGCATTGGAGTGGCGGATAGGCCCAGTTGTAGTACTCCATGTCGTAGGTCATCACGAAGAAGGAATCGGTGTACGGGCTGAGCGCCTGAATGTTGAAGAAGCCGTCGTTGCCTTCGGCCGAACCGCTGTAGGTATCGATTGAGATATACGCAGTGGGCATGATCGATCGCATCCGCTGGACGAGTGCGATGAACTTGGTTTGGGTCGTCTGGCCATCGACACAGACGCTCTTGACGCCCTCGTAGTCGAGGTTGACCCCGTCAGCCCCCGTGACCGCCAGCTCGTTAGCGACCTGGGCGACCGTGCGGTCTCCCCATCCCAAACCAGAGCACATCACCGGCGAACCGGGACTTGAATCGAACAGCATGAGCGTGACCACCACCTTCACACCCTGGCTGTGCGCAGCCTGAATGAGGTCGCTGACGACGCTCGATTTCCAGATCGCCCAGTTGGCGTCGTTCGAGATGATGTTTCCGTCCCAGTTAACGTGCAGCCCGAAATAGGCGACAGTGGTCAGCATCGAGAAATCCCAGGTCGTGTACCCGGTGACGCTGTCGGCGATGCTTCCAGCCCTGACGAAGCCGAAGACCTCGCGGCTGGGCCGGCTTGTCGACTGGGAGGTCGCCGCGAACACACGGGTCTTGTATGCGGGCTTCAACCCGGCGGGTGGAGGCTGGTCACCTTGACGGGCCAGCTCTTGGTTGATGAGGGGATGATTGTCGCGAGGGGACATAGGGGTGACGGCCGGGTGAACCGGCGTGGCAACCAGCGGCCAGATGACCGCAGCGACAAGGGTTGCTAGGACGAGAGGCGGGAACGTTTTGGGCAGGCCGTGCATATTAGGGGCTACAACGCCAGCAGCGGATTATGCCTGCGTGTCACCGAGATGTCAGCAGGCGATCCTGATCACGCATCCGGAGTCGCATGAGCCCAACGCCTGATCGCCCGAGTCCAAGCCGGCTCCGGGTGAGTTTCGATATGACATTTCCCGATCGAAACCAGGGGGGTTCCGGCGTGTATGCCCGCTCCCTTGTAGCTGCCCTGCGCGGCCGGGACGATGTCGAGGTGAACGAGATCCGAGCCGGGCGACCGGGCCTGGGCCGGATGGCCTGGTGGCTGGCCCGCGGCGCCGCGAGGCAGGTGCGAGACTCGCGCTCTGAGCTGCTCCACTGTCCCAACTTCGTTACTCCCTGGGCGGTGAAGGTGCCGGTTGTGGTCACGATCTTCGACCTTTCGACGCGCCGCTTTCCACGCGACCATCCGCTGGAGTGGCGCGTCTACGAGCGGCAGGCGCTGCCGTCGAGGGTGAGGAGGGCGGCTCGGGTGATCGCCATCAGCGAGGTGTCCCGGAAAGATGTGATCCGAGAGTATGGTGTGCGACCAGAACGCGTGGCGACCGTGTATCCAGGTGTTGACCCGCGATTCTTCACCGCGGCAGACGCTTCGGGGAAACGGCTTCGCACGAAGCCATCCATCCTTTTTCCTGGCGCGCCGGTGGCTCGGAAGAATCTCGACCTGGTCTTGCGCGCGATGGCCGCGGCGCCGCCCGATAGCGCCCTCGGCCGGGCGGCCCTCCAGATCTCAGGCGCATCCGCCGAGCGGTTTCCCGAGCACACGGGTCGAATCCAGGCTTTGCGCCTGTCGAATCGAGTCGAGTGGCTGGGGCAGGTCTCGGCGGAAGCGATGCCTGGGGTGATGGCTGGTGCCGATGTCTGCGTCTACCCATCGCTCTACGAAGGGTTCGGGTTCCCGCCGCTGGAGGCGATGGCGTCCGGAACCCCGGTGGTCTCCTCTAACGCCTCCTGCCTGCCTGAGATCCTCGATGATGCAGCCTTGCTCATCGATCCATCAGACGTCACGGCGTTCGGCAAAGCAGTCCAGAGCATGCTGACCGACCAGGACCTGCGTGCCCGGATGATCGCGACGGGACGGAGACACGCTGAAGCGTTCACCTGGGAGCGCTGCGCTCAAGGCACCTTTGACGTGTACCACGAAGCCCTGGCCCAGGGCTCTGCGTGAGCCAGGTACGCCTGACGGCCTTCCGCTATTCGCCTGCCATAGGTGGCGCGGAAAACTATTCCCGGCGGTTGCTGCGAGAGATCGGCGACCGCCTCGACATCGATGTCGTCACCTTGCTGAACCGGCAGCGTACCGATTGGCTGCCGTCGCTCATCGAAGGTGACCGCGACGAGGCGGACAGCTATGTGGTCGATGGCCGGAATGTCGTCGCGCTCGGCCGCTGGCCCGTGTCGACCCAGCGCGCGCTGAGGTTGCTGATTCCGGGTTATCACCTTCCGGCGAGCCCCGCGCCGTGGTTGATGGCACGGCTGCTGACCCGGCATCTGGAGGCTGCCGTGAGCGGGACTCAGCTCGTGCACAACGTCTTCATGGGTAGGGAGGCGTTCTCGGCCGGTCTCCTGCTCGCGGCCAAAAAGGCGAGCCTCCCCTTCGTCTTCACCCCGCTGCGCCACGAACGGCCCCTGGGCTGGAGCTCACCTGCCTTCCGCCGGCTCTATCAGCAATCGGACGCCGTGATCGCGCTGACCAACAGCGAAGCCGCGTGGCTCGAGTCCCATGGGGCCGACAAAAGCCGGCTTCATGTCATCGGGCTCGGGCCTCAAAACGATCCGGAGGCATCACCCGAACCTGCCCTCGAGATGCTTGGCCGAGACCGCAAGATCGTTCTCTTTCTCGCCCAGCTGCACGCGTACAAGGGCTTTCGCGAGCTCCTCGCAGCAGCGCGCCTGCTCGAGCGCCGCGGCGATGTGCGCTTTGTCTTCGCCGGTCCGGACGTCCGCGGCAACTCCGCAGCGTTTGCACGAGCGGCAGACAACGTCACATGGATGGGCGTCGTGCCCGCGAACATCCGAGACTCGCTGCTCAGCGCATGCGACGTTCTGTGCGTACCGTCTTCGCGCGAGAGCTTTGGCAGCGTGGTGGTCGAGGCGTGGAGCTGTGGCAAGCCGGTGGTCGGAGGGCCGGCAGCGGCTACTCGCGAGCTGATCGAAGACGGAGTTGACGGGTTCGTGGTGCCGCAGCGGCCAGAGGTGATCGCCGAGCGGGTTTCGCAGCTTCTCGACGATTCTGACCTGGCTCGCGATATGGGCTGCCGCGGCAAGGAAAAGGTTGACCGGCAGTTCAGCTGGAAAGCGATCTCGCAGGCCCATGTGGCGATCTATGAACGCCTGCTGGCCGGCACTGCTCGATGAGTGAGCGGGTCAACATCCTCGGCGTCGGCGTCAGCGCCGTGAACATGCAGCAGGCACTGGATAGGATCGACGGCTGGGTCGGAACCGCGGAGCGGCACTACGTTTGCGTCTGCCCGGTTCACTCGATCATGGAATGCCGGCGATCGGAAGAGGTGAGGCGGATCTTCAACTCGGCCGGGATGGTCACTCCCGATGGCATGCCGCTGGTGTGGATCGCGCGCTGGAGCGGCCATCCTCATGTGGGCCGCGTTTACGGACCCGACCTGATGCTGGCGGCGCTGGGACGGCGACCCCATCGCCACTTTTTCTATGGCGGCGGTCCGGGCGTGGCGAGGCGGCTGGCGGACAGGATGAAGCAGCGGTTCCCGGACGTTGAAGTCGCCGGCGTCCTCGAGCCTCCATTTGCGCCACTTGATGAGCTGTGCACACCGGAGGCGGCACAGGAGATCAACGCCAGCAGGCCTGATGTGGTGTGGGTTGGCATGAGCTCACCCAAGCAAGACCGGTGGATGGCCCGAATGCGCCCGATGCTCGATGCTCCGGTCCTGATCGCAGTCGGTGCCGCATTTGATTTTCACACCGGGACCGTGCGGCAGGCGCCACGTTGGATGCAGAGGTCGGGCCTCGAATGGCTTTTCCGGCTGGCCACCGAACCACGGCGCCTGTGGCGGCGCTACTTCATCGACAATCCGTGGTTCCTGTGGGAGCTCGCTCTTCAAAAGACCCGACTGAGAAGGTTCGACATGGGGGCCGGGTAAAATCCCAGCCAGCGTAGAGTTGCTCACTTGAAACCTAGGATGATCTTGTAGATGTCCAACACCACATCCAACGACGGCGCGTTCTGGGCCGGCAAAAGAGTGACAGTGACCGGCGGCAACGGCTTCCTCGGCCGTCAGGTTGTTCGGTTGCTGGAAGGATTGGGCGCGCGGGTATTCACCTTCTCCAGCGCCGAGTACAACCTCACCAAGCAAGCCGATGTGGCGCGCATGTACGAGGACCAGCGGCCGGAGGTCGTCATCCATCTGGCTGCCCGCGTCGGAGGCATCGGAGCCAACCGCGACAACCCCGGCTCGTTCTTTTACGAGAACGCGATCATGGGCATCGAGGTCATGGAGCAGGCGCGGCACAACAAGGTGAGCAAGTTCGTGCAGGTCGGGACGGTTTGCGCCTATCCGAAGTTCGCCACGATTCCCTTTTCCGAAGATGACCTGTGGAGCGGCTACCCGGAGGAGACGAATGCTCCATATGGCCTGGCCAAGAAGATGCTGCTCGTCCAGGCGCAGGCGTACCGAGAGCAGTACGGGTTCAACGGCATCTACCTGCTGCCGGTGAACCTCTACGGGCCTGGCGACAACATCGACCTGCACAACTCACACGTGATTCCTGCTCTGATTCGGAAGTGCCTGGAAGCGCGACGCGCGAATGCGCCTTCGGTTGAGGTGTGGGGGACGGGGACGCCGACACGCGAATTCCTTTACGTAGAGGATGCCGCGCGCGCGATCGTGCTCGCCGCGGAGCGCTACGACAAGCCTGAGCCGGTGAACATCGGCAGCTCCGAGGAGATCTCGATCAAGGACCTTGTTGAGCTCATCGTCGAGCTGACCGGCTTCCAGGGCAATGTCATCTGGGACCGATCCAAGCCCGATGGCCAGCCACGTCGCAAGCTGAATGTGGACCGCGCAGTCAAAGAGTTTGGGTTCCACTCATCGACACCGTTTCGGGTCGGGCTCGGTGAGACGATCCGGTGGTACCAGGAGGTCATGGCCGGCTCGCCTTCCTGATGCTGGCCGCGCTGCCCGTCCTCTCGTTCGTCCTGATCCTTCTGTTCCTCGTGGCCACCAACGAGTGGCGCGTGGCTTTCCTCAAGGCTGCTGTGGTCTGGGGACTCGTGGTCGTCGCGAACACCGAGCTGCTGTCGCTGCTCGGGTTGGTAAGGCTACTGCCGGTTGCCACGGCCTGGGCGATGGTATGCGGAGTCGCCGGGTTTGGCGTGTGGCGTCGCCGATCCGAGCTCGCCGCACGCTTGCGACTCAGGCCCGATCGCCCGTCGCGTTGGGTCGCCGTCGCTGCCGTACCTCTTCTGGCGATCATTGCAGCGATCGGCGTTATCGCCTGGACGGCGCCGCCGAACACGTACGACTCGATGGCCTATCACATGGCCCGAGTCGCGCATTGGGCCGCTGACGGAACTGTCGCCAACTACCCGACCAACATCCTTCGTCAGCTCTACGAGGCCCCGTGGTCGGAGTGGGCGATCCTGCAGCTTCAGGTGTTGTCCGGCGGCGATCAGCTCGCCAACCTGGTTCAGTGGTCCAGCATGGTGGGCTGCGTGGTCGGCGTGTCGTTGATCGCGCAACAGCTCGGGTCTTTACTGAGGGGTCAGGTGCTGGCAGCTATCGTTGTCGCCACTCTGCCGATGGGCATCCTCCAGGCCTCTAGCACCCAGACGGATTACGTCGTGGCTTTCTGGCTCGTTTGCAGCGTCTCCTTCGCGCTTTCGTTCGTGGCTCGGGCTACGGTGCAACCGGCTGCTTGGTTCGCAGCAAGCCTCGGCCTCGCAATGGTGACGAAGGGGACCGCATACATCTTTGCCGTCCCATTGGTGGTGGCGATCGGCATCTGGGTATTGGTCCGGTTGCGGCGCGGAATGATTGCTCCCGCGCTCGTGATGCTCATTGTTCCCCTTGTGATCAATTCGGGTTACTACCTACGCAACGAAGCGATTTTTCACAACCCCTTGACGGCGTCCGAAGAGAGCGTCCAGCTGGTCAACGCCAGGTTCAGCCCACGCGCCGTGGCGTCCAACGCTCTTCGCGATGCGATGCTCCAGTTCGGCACGCCCAACCTCAGTTTCAACATCTGGCTCGAGGTCGAGGTCACAAAAGTCCACAACCGATTTCTGCACATCGGGGTCAGTGATCCGGCCACGACGTGGCCCGGAACAAGCTTTCAGGTCAACGCTGTTTCGTTCGACGAAGACTACGCGGGCGATCCCCTTCAGGCGCTCCTCGCAATTGCTGCCCTATTTGCGGCCGTCTTCATCGGCTTGCGTCGTGGGCCGCGGCGTTTGGCTCTATTTAGCGGCGGACTGGTGCTCGCCTTCCTGCTGTTTGCCGCTTATTTGAGATGGCAGCCCTGGCACTCGCGGCTCGAGCTTCCACTGCTGGTGCTCTCAGCGCCGCTCATCGGTACTGTATTCGCGCGTTTCTTCAACGCCGGGGTCGCCGGCGTTGTGGGAGCGGCGCTGCTCGTCGCGGCCGTGCCATGGGTGATCGACAACCAGACGCGCCCGATGGTCGGCTTCGCGTTGCCCACCGCCATCAGCGCCCAGCCGCGGTACCTCCCGGTTGGCGAGACGATCTTCAACGTTCCCAGGACCGACCTCTACTTCGCCAAGCAGCAGACGCTCGAGGCCCCGTATGTCAACGCCACGGCTCAGGCGTCCCAGATGGGCTGCCACGACATCGCCCTGTGGAGCGGTCCTGCCGATTGGGAGTACCCGTTCTGGGCCTTGGCCAGGCAGCTCGACGGACAGGCCCGGATCGACCAGGTTTTCATCACCAATGAATCAAATGGCGCACATCGGTTTGGCTCAACGCCATGCGCGCTAGTCGCCGCAGTCCCCGGACAGCCGCCGTTCGTCCAGCTCGGCGGCGTGAAATTCAAACAGATGTGGACTCAAGAAGGGGTCGGCTTCTACGAACCGACTCCCAGCGGTTGAGCAGCGGGGCCCACTGCCGACCACAGATAATGTTGACCTGAACATCCATCAGCACAGCCCTACCAGAGGGCACGGTCTCCTCGAGAGCTTTCTCGCCCGTCAACGTGTGCGCAAAGCCAACTCGCTGATTCCTGAGGATTTGCGGAAGGGCAGGATTCTCGACGTGGGTTGCGGATCCTACCCGCTGTTCTTGAACAACACGAGATTCCACGAGCGATATGGCGTCGACAGAGTCAAGTCGTATGGCGTGAGTGACGAGAGCTTGACGCTAATCGAGCAAGACATAGCCGACGGCGCCGGGCTGCCCTTCGAGGATGCGTTCTTTGATGTTGTCACCCTGCTGGCGGTGTTTGAGCATCTTGACTTGCCAGTGCTCGAGGGACTTCTCCGTGAGATTCATCGCGTGCTCAGGCCAGGCGGAGTATTCGTGATGACCACCCCTGCGGCTTGGACCGAAGCAATTTTGAGAGTTATGGCTTACCTGCGGCTTGTCAGCGGCGAGGAGGTGGGCGAGCACAAGGCCACGTATTCGCCTGGCCGGATCGTTTCACTTCTGGCGACGGCAGGTTTTGACAGCGCCGGGGTACGCCACGGTACCTTCGAGGCGCGGATGAACCTCTGGGCTGCGGCTCGTAAGCGCGTCTAGCCCTAGTAAGGACAGAACAACCTCATCAGAGGGCAAGGGCAGCCGGTAAATTACCTCATCAAGTACTGAAATTCTGGGATGAGCACCCAGACAGGAATAACCGAGAGCCACAGGGCGGTGCTGGCCCAGAACCATGAGCGCGTTCCAAGCAACCTGTTGGCAACTGGTAAGCACAGCACCGCGGCGAGCGCGACGCCGGTAGTCACCCGCCCTGATGCCGAAATATCCTCATACGTCGTCCGGTGCAGAAAGACGACGAAGAGCAGGACGTTCAACAGCAGCAGCCACGGCCCGACTGTTCGCGGCCGGCTCGAGCGGGTTCCATTCCTGGGCCTGTACCGCGCGCCCTGGTCGCCCGGCTGGGTCGAAGGCCAGGATCGGCACCGGCACCAGCCACTCCGACTGCGCGATCCTTCGCCATAAGGTTGGTTCGGCCGGTATCACGACTTGCCCTTCATAAGCGCCGCCTTGAGACGTCAAGAGCGCTTAAGGCTTCGATCCCGTGTTGGACCGGGCCACCAAAGGGTGGTGCTGGGCCAAGTCCCGCTGTCGCTCCTGATGGTAGGTCCAGTCGATCATGCTTCCGAATAGACCCTGGTCGGAGCTCAGACGTAGTCGCATGAGTGCGCCAAGGGCCTTTACGCCATCTCGCCAGGTGAGCTTCTTGCCTTCGTCCCGGCCACGGGCGTAGTAGCGGATCGGCACCTCGTGGATGCGGTACCCGAGTCTCAGGGTTCGTGCGGTGATGTCTGGCTCGATGTCGAAGCGTTTCCCCCCCAGGTTGAGCCGCCTCCATAGGTCTGACCGTAGGACTTTGTAACCGGTCTCCATGTCCGAGATGTAGCAGTCAAACAGGACATTCGTGGCCAGCGTGACCGCCTTGTTGCCGAGCACAAACCAGAAGCTGAAGGCCGTCTGCCCGGCAAATCCGCGCACCCCGTAGACAGCGTCGGCGCGGCCCTCCAGCAGAGGTTCCAGCAAGACCGGATAGTCGCGAGGGTCGTACTCGAGGTCCGCATCCTGGACCAGCGCGTAGGGCATGCGTAAATCCGCGATGGCCTGCCGGAGCGCAACACCTTTGCCGAGGTTGGTTTCATGCCGGATCGGTCGGACGCGCGAATCGCGTGCGGCAACTCTGCTGAGGATGTCCCATGTGCGGTCGGTAGACCCATCGTCGACCACGATCACCTCTCCAACCTCGGGCCGCTCGAGCACGTGGCCGAGGACGATCTCGATGGTTCGCTCCTCGTTGAAAGCCGGCATCATCACCGACAGGACTGCCCTTCCGCTCATCGGCCCTCCACTCTAGCGGCCGAACACGGGACCCGGACGGATCGACAGGTGCTGCCACGATGCGGCGGTTGCGGGAAGGCAAGGCCGGGAATACGATGCCGCGGTGGGATTTGAAGACGAGGGGATCCTCGGCGAGTTTTACGCGGGCTGGGAGGTTTACCAGGGACGGCTGGTAACCGCGCTTGAGCCTCTCGACGCAGGCCAGCTGGATATGACCGCCGCTCCCAATCTGTGGTCGGTTCGAACGCTCGCGTGCCACGTGATCGCGACACGGGCATGGTGGTTCCACAGGTGGATGGGCGAGGGGGGAACCGAGTTCGCCGCGATGGCGGATTGGGACGAGGACGAGGCTCTGGCCACCAGGAGCGCCGCCGAGATCGTCCGTGGGCTGGAAGTGACCTGGTCCGTGATCAAGTCGGCGCTCGAGAGATGGTCGCCGGCCGATCTCAAGCAAGAGTTCCAGCGGCCTACACCTAACGCTGCAGGCGAACGGCCGAGCTATCGCCGCCAACACATCGTCTGGCACCTGGTCGAGCACGATCTTCATCACGGCGGCGAGATCTCCTACAGCCTCGGCATGCACGGGGTGGCAGGCCTGGACCTCTAACCAGCCGGCCTCGGCTTTACGGCCTGCCCGCAACCAAACGGGCACTTTACGCATCCAATCGGCAGGACATGATTGATGTCGTGGCGGAGCAGCGGCCCCAGATCCTGGCCCGGGCGACGGCGGGCGATCCCCACGCGTTCGCCTCGCTTATCGAGCCGCTGCTCGATCCCGCGTACCGCCTGGCGGCTGTGATGCTGGAGGACCGGTCAACGGCCGAGGACGCGGTCCAGGAAGCCTCCATCAAGGCCTGGCGCAAGCTTGGCCAGCTCCGAGGCGATGCGGGCTCGTTGCGGTCGTGGTTCCTGTCGATCGTCGCCAACGAGTGCCGCATGGTCCGCCGCCAGCGTTGGTGGTCGGTGACGAAGCTTGCAGAGGTCCGTCCGGTTCGCGTGGTCGACGATCAGTTCGATGCGACGTCGGCTGACCTGAAAAGTGCGCTTCTGAGGCTGAGTCCCGAGGAGCGGCTCCCGTTGGTGCTCCATTTCTATCTCGACCTTCCGCTCGACGAGGTGGCTCGCACGCTTGGGCTCTCGCCGGCGGCCGCCAAGTCCCGAATCTATCGAACCGCTCGCAAGCTGCGATCGGATCTGACCCTCGAGGAGGTGTTCTGAGGTGACCCGCGAAGACTTCCGCCGCGAGCTCGGCGATGCGTTCGAGGCTATCAGCGGGCCGCCCAGCCGCGACCTCTCCGATCGGGTGCGCTCTGCCCTGGTCGAGGCTCCGGAGCGGCACGACCAGGTGTGGATTGCCGCCCTGGCGGCTGCGGTGATCGCAGTCATCCTGGTCGGCGTCCTCCTGGTCTCCAACCCGCTTGGAAAGGCGCTCATACCCAGCGGTGGTGGTCACCCGACCCCGACGACTTCTCCTTCCCCCAGTCCTAGCCCGACAGCGTCGTCGGACACCGGCGCATTCATCTGCTCGGCGTCATCGGCGATCATCACGCACCAGTCGCCACCGGTTGCGTTTGTGGATGCGATTCGGACGGGTTCCCACCCGGGATACGATCGCGTGACCATCGAGTTCAACAACGGACAGCCCGCGACGATCGAGCTTCGGCCGCAAAGCGGAACGACGTTCACGCAGTCGTCGAGTGGCCAGCCGATCACGCTCGCCGGCAAAGATGGGCTGCTCGTGACCATCACCGGCTCGGACGCGCACATCGCGTACAGCGGCTCGCGCGACATCAAGGTCAGCGACCCGGGCCTGCTCGAGGTGCGCATCATCCAGGACTTCGAGGGCAAGGTCTCAGTCGCCCTGGGCCTGGCGAACCCGGCCTGCTACAGAGCAGTCATGATGCCCACCCCGACGCGCCTCGTCATCGACATCAAGGTGGGGTAGTCGTCAATTGCAACCAACTGCCCTGTTGGCTGCATCCAATAGGCATGAATACATACAGTGCGGTGACGACGGAGCGAAATCGGTCATACCGAATCGTCGGTGTTGCAGCGGTCTTGACGGCGGCGTGCGCGGTCGGAGTCATGTTCGTGGCCAACGCGTCCAACCGTCCTCACCCCACAGGTGGCCTACCGGTAGGAGCCACCGCCAGCCCCAGCACCTCACCCGAAGCGTCGCCGTCACCCAGTCCGGCGTCGGCGCCGAGCCCCGTCCCGGCCGGCACGCCGGGGTCAGTACCCGGTGCCGACCTCGCGGCCTTCGTCTGCGGCTCATCCTCGCTGGTCGCGAAGCAGTCGCCGCGTACCGCTTTCGTCGGCGCGATCCGGACCGGCTCACAAGTGGGGTACGACCGTATGACCGTCGAGTTCACTAACGGGCAGCCGATTAGCATCACGATCCGCCCGCAGGCGGGAACCACCTTCACTCAGTCGCCGAGCGGCCAGGCCGTCAAGCTCGCCGGTAACAACGGCATCCTGATCATCGTCCGCGGCGCTGACGCACACACGTCGTACTTCGGGCTTCGAGACATCAAAACGAGCAATCCCAGCCTGGTCGAGGTTCGGGTCCTCGAGGACTTCGAAGGCCAGGTCTCATTGGGCCTGGGACTCACACAGACTGCGTGCTACCGAGCGTCGGTGCTCACGAACCCCGTTCGTCTCGTTATCGACACAATCGTCAGCTAGTCCACCGACCCCTTGTCGGGGAGCGCGGCGTGGCGGAATCGACGAAGCCGCCACGCCGTAGAGTGAGGTGAGCCTGTCGACCCAGACATAGGAGTCAGCTCATGCCCAGTCTCGCCTTCGACCCCGAGGAGACAACCCAGTGGGAACAGATCCGGCCCCGGACGGTCAGCCCCGAAAAGTGGATGCAGTTCGAGGGCTACGCGGCAGAGATCTTCACCGCGTTCGGTATGGACCTCCACACGCCCGGGACCACGGCCACCCCGACCCGGTTCCTCCGGGCCCTGTTTGACGCCACGTCCGGCTATGAGGGCGATCCCAACCTCCTCACCGCCTTTCCAACCGAATGCCGTGGCGGCCCTGACTGCAACATCGCCCAGGTCATCGAAGGGCCGATCGAGTTCTTCTCCCTCTGCGAGCACCACGCGCTTCCCTTCCACGGACATGCGTACATCGGCTACATCGCACACGAGGAGATAATCGGCATCTCCAAGCTGACGCGCCTGGTGAGGGTGTTCGCACGCCGCTTCACCGTCCAGGAGCGGGTCGGCGTCCAGATTGCCGACGAGCTGGTCCGCGTACTCAAGCCTCACGGTGTGGCCGTGCACCTCTCGGCGATGCACCTTTGCACCCAGATGAGGGGCGTCCGCGAAGGTCACTCACGCACCTTGACGTCGTTCTGGCGCGGCAATTACGAATCGGATCCGCAGCTGCGAACCGAATTTCTACAGGCTGCCTTCGAGCCGACCCGCTGAGTGCTCGCGCCGTTCGAGGTCCTGTTCGAAGCCGAGCTGCCTGAGTATCCGCTCCCCGCAGACCTGAAGCATCTCTACGGCCGCCTCGGCTTTTCGGCTCCCGTGCTCTACTCCAACTTCGTCTCGTCTCTGGACGGCGTCGTCACCCTAGGCTCCAAACCTTCGGCAGCCTCGGTGATCAGCGGCAAAAACGCGGCGGATCGATTCTTGATGGGTCTGCTCCGTGCATGCGCGGACGCCGTGGTCATCGGCGCCGGCACGCTTCGTGCGACGCCCGGCCACCTGTGGACCCCTGCACACGTCTTTCCGGTGCTGGCGACCGAGTTCACCGCCCTTCGCAGCGGCCTCGGACGAACCGCGGAACCTGTCTTGGTGCTGCTGACGGCGAGCGGAGAGCTCGATTTCAAACATCCAGCTCTCGTCAAAGGCGCAATCGTCCTCACGACCGACGGTGGGGCGAAGAAGATCGGCCGTCGCCTGCCACCGGCATGCGAGCTGGTCGCGATGGGGAAGGGCGAGCGCCTCGATATCGGCAAGGCGATCGATGAGCTGAAAAACCGCGGTCTTGAGGTCCTGCTCAGCGAAGGCGGTCCGCACTTGATGGGTGAGCTGCTCGCACAGGGCCTCCTGGACGAGGCATTCCTGACCGTCTCACCGGTGGTCGCCGGACGAGGCGATGAGAAAAGACTTGGCATGGTGGAGGGCATCGAGCTGCTGCCCGCCAAAGGCGCCTGGAGCACCCTGTTGAGCGCTCGCCGCCACAGTGATTACCTCTTTCTGCGCTACGGGTTTCGCAAGACCTGAATCAACGCGAGTTGAACGCGCGTCCGCGTAGGGCGCGTTTCGTGTCGTCCTGGGATTCGAGAAGGGAGCGGCGGACCGGCCCCGGCAGGTCCTGAGCCAGCCAGGCGTCGGTTCGGTCGACCACCTCCTGCCTGACCACCGTCCTCGGGTACATCGACCTGACGAAGTCGAGCGCCTCATCGATCAGCTTCGTCTCCCAGATCGGGATGAGGCTGGCGAAGTAGGGCTCGACGTAGGCGCTGAGCAGCTCTTCCTGGTCGGTGCGGTGAAACCCCGAGGCGATGGCTCGCTTCATGGCCAGGGAGAGGTCGTCCCCGATGGCGGCCGCCCAGGCTTCAGCTTTCGCCTCCGGCAGCGGCCTGGCAGCTCGCGCTGACGCCGCCGCACGATGGCCCTGGTCCGTTGGGTCTCGTTTGAGCTCCGATTCGATCAGGTCCAGGTCGGCAATGCCGCGACCAGCAAGCGAGTTGACCACGCTCCAGCGGATGGCGAAATCCACCTCGAGGCCATCGAGCTTCGTGGTCCCGTCGAGCAGGCCCTTGACCCACGCCACGTCGTCTGGACGTTGAGCGAAGCCGATGAAGGCGTTTGTCCACAGGAGCTGGAGGTCGCTGGAAGGGGCGACCCTGGAGAGCCGCTCCTTGGCTTTGGCCGCCACGGCGTCGCGGAGCACATCCCGAGTTCGGGGATCCGCGTACCTGTCGATCGCGCCAGACATCCGGCTGATCAGCGAACCGACGATTGCCGCATCAGTCTCGACGTCGATGTTGCCGATCGAGATCTCGATGTAGTCGGCGACCCGGAGCTGTGCATCGCGCACCATGTCCCAGCTGGCTTCCCACAAAAGCGCACGTGCCAGCGGGTCGTCCAGCCACCGCAGATGGGTCTTCAAGGTCGCTTGGGACGTCTTGTCCAGGGTGAGCTTCGCGTAGGTGAGATCGTCATCGTTTGCGAGAATCAAGTCGGGAACCCGCTCGCCGGCAAGCTCAGGCACAGGCGTGGACGCGCCCTCGATGTCAAGCTCCACCGAACGGCGACGCGCGAGCGCCTTGCCTTCGATATCAAACAGGCCGATGCGCAAGCGATGCGGCCGCAGCGTCGGGTGCTGCGGGGGAGCTTGCTGCAGCAAGGTTGCGGCCTTGATGCGTCCGCCCTCGGCCTCGATCTTGACGCTCAGGGTGTTGACCCCGGGGAGCTCGAGCCAGGCGCGCGACCATGCTTTCAGATCGCGCCCGGACGCTTCCTCGAGGGCGGCCAAGAAGTCCGTGAGCTCGGTGTTGCCGTATTCGTGACGCTTGAAGTAGGCGGCAATCCCGCGGAAGAACGCCTCCTCGCCCACCCACGCGACCAGCTCCTTGAGCACGGCCCCGCCCTTGTCGTAAGTGATCGAGTCGAAATTGAGGAGCACGGACTCAACGTCGGGTACGTCGGCGACGATCGGGTGGGTGGTCGACAGCTGATCCTGTGCCTTTGCCGAAGCCTTATAGCCCAGCGCGAATGAGATCCAGGTGTTCTTGAAGCGCGTCGCCTCCACATTTCCGAGATTGCCCATGTAGGTCGCAAAAGTTTCGTTGAGCCAAAGGTCATCCCACCAGCGCATGGTCACGAGGTCGCCAAACCACATGTGGGCCATCTCGTGAAGGAGGGTCTCGCTGCGGCGCATTCGCGCTCCCTCCGTGACGCGCGACCGGAAAATGTAGCCTTCGGCGAACGTCACGCAGCCGGCATTTTCCATCGCCCCTGCCGAAAACTCCGGCACGAAAAGCTGGTCGTACTTGCCGAACATGTATGGATAACCGAAGCGCTCTTCGAAGTAGTCGAGCCCCTGCCGGGTCAACTCGAAGATCTCGTCCGAATCCAGATATTTGATGAGCGACTGCCGGCAGTAGATTCCGAGAGGGATTCCCCGGTACTCCTGCTGGACCGAGTGATAGTGCCCGGCCACGATCGCGGTGAGATAGGTGGAGATCCTCTTGGTGGTGGGGAATGTCCACACCGAGCCCTCGCCACGTTTGCCGGGCGTGTTGGAGACCACAACCCAGTCCGACGGCGCCTTTACCTGGAACGAGTAAGTGGCTTTCAGGTCGGGTTGGTCGAAGCACGCGAACATGCGGTGCGCGTAATAGCTCTCGAACTGGCTGTGCAGGTAGACGCGTCCGTCGACCGGGTCATGAAACCTGTGCAGCCCCGCTCCATCGTGCATGTACGCAGCCATCGCAGTGATCTTCAGAGTGTTCTCCTCGGCCAGGTCTGTGAGCTGGAGCCGGCCGCCACGAAACGCTGCGGCGGGGAGCGTCTTGCCGTTCAGCTCGGCTTTAGAGATCACCGGTCCGGCGAACTCGATGAACGTTCCTTCTCCCGGGCGCCTGCATCGAAACGTCACTGTGGTGTCGCTACCGAATTGCTCGTCCCCGGTCGTGAAATCGAGGCTCACGTCGTAACTGAGGTCCGTGATCAGGGCCGCGCGGTCCTGCGCTTCCCGGCGCGTCAGGTTGCTTCGGGCTGGTGGTTCGGTGGGGCCCGTCCGGCCGGCCCCGTTGCCGTCGCCTAGCAGGTGTCGCTGCCGAGCAACAGGGGTGCCGAGGCGGCCGCGGCAGGGCTCGTGCTCACCGCCACCAGCGCGGCGGACCTGGCGCCCGTCGGTAGCGTGAGCACCTTCACGATGTCAACGCGCGTGTAACCAGGAACTGGATAGGTTGGCCCGGGTAGGTCGACGGTGGTGCCTGCGCAGCGATCGAAGAATTTCAAGATGTAGGCCGCATTTCCTGTGTAAGCCTTCGAGAACTTCAACTCCACCTGGACTTTGCAGGGGCCGCCCAGACGGCAGTTGGTGTAGTCATTGGCGCTCAGCCCCGCACAGGGGTGGGTCGCCTGAATGCAGAACGCGACGCTGGTCACCGGGGTGGCCGACGCCGGCGCATACACGGGGACTGCCTGAGGTGCTCCGGTGCTGGTTGGAGTCGGCGAAGCTTTCGGTGTCGCCCTGGGCGTTGGTGACGAGTGGGCGATGGGGCCGCCTCCCGAGGAGGCAGGCCGCGACTTCAGGTAGATGCCGGCGGCAGCCCCCAGCAGGAGCAGGAGCACGACGGCCACAGCCGCTGGAATCAACCAGGCAGGCCGCTCCCTCGGCTCGCGCTCGATTGGGCGCGCCACCGACGGCCTGCGGG
>JALZAL010000267.1 GCA_030948325.1 Candidatus Dormiibacterota bacterium | reverse complement strand
CAGGTACTCGCGCACCACCTCGAGTTCGGGCAATTCGGGCATCGCTTCAGGCTACCCGAGCAAGCGGACCTTGGCGTGAACGCGGTTGTTACTTGACTAGACTGGACGTCCAGTCTAGTATCGTGACAGGTGGCAGCCGAGACGGCTTTGCGCCGGCGGATCCTGAAGGAGGCAACCCGGGTGTTGACCCAGAACAAGCAGGCGTCCGTCGCCCGGATAGCGGACGCGGCCGGGGTCTCACGCACGAGCTTCTATCGCGCCTTCGCATCGCGGGCAGAGCTTCTCCAGGCCCTACAGCGTGACCCGGAACCGGATACCGGCGGTCGGGTGCTCGAAACCGCCCTGGGCATGCTGCGCGTCCAGGCGCTCGCCGACCTGTCCATGGATGACCTCGCTTCGCAGGCAGGCGTGTCTCGCGCCAACCTCTACCGCCTGTTCCCGGGAAAGGCCGCGCTCTTTAAGTCGATCGTGCTGGCGTACTCGCCCTTCGAGCCGGTGATGGCGGTATTCCTGAAACTCGGCGATCGTCCGCCCGAGGAATTGATCCCGGCGTTGCTCCGCACTGCCTATCGCACCATGGCCGGTCGGACCGGAATCGTTCGAACGCTGCTCTTCGAGGCAACCTCCATGACGCCCGAGACGCAGCAGACGTTCGGCGAGACCGGCATGCGCGCGTTCGGGACGCTGGCGATGTACCTATCTGCCCAGATGGAGGCCGGACGCCTCCGCAAGGTGGCGCCGATCGTCGCCCTGCAGAGCCTGATCGGTGGGGTGATGTTTCACCTCCTCAGCGAGCCGATGCTGGGTGGGATGACAGGGATCGACGGCGAACAGGCAATCACGCAACTCGCGGAAACCTGGCTTCGTGGCATGCGGCCGGAGGCCTGAAGGAGGACGTCATGGCAGAAATGGCTATCGAGATCGAGGGAGTGACCAAGCGGTTCGGCGATCTGACCGCGCTCGACTCGGTAACGCTTCGGGTGCCCCGGGGCGAGGTCTACGGCCTGCTCGGTCCCAACGGCTCCGGCAAGACGACGCTGATCCGTGCACTCGTCGGCCTGGTGGCACCCGAAAGCGGCACCATCTCCGTCCTCGGTCATCGGATGCCGGACCTGGACGTGTTGGCACGCGTCGGCTACATGACGCAGCAGGCCGCGCTCTATCCCGACCTCTCGGTCGAAGAGAACGTGCGCTTCTTTGCGGCGATCAGCGGCGGTGAGAGCCGCGTGCACGAGGCGCTCGAGTTCGTCGACCTCTGGCCTCGCCGCGGCTCGGTCGTGAGCACCCTGAGCGGCGGCATGCGAACCCGCTGCTCGCTCGCCTGCGCGCTCGTGCACGGCCCGGATTTGCTCCTGCTGGATGAACCGACCGTCGGCGTCGACCCGCAGTTGCGCATCCAGCTCTGGGACCGGTTTCGGCGGATGGCCGGCGAGGGCACGTCGATCATCGTCTCGAGCCACGTCATGGATGAGGCCGAGCGCTGCGACCGCCTCGGCCTGATCCGATTCGGGCACCTGCTTGCGGAGGGGAGCGTGAAGGAGCTCAAGGACATGGCGCACGTCACCCGACTCGAGGACGCGTTCATCAAGCTCTCCGAGGAGAAGGCGTCGTGAGCCGCCGGCGCGTCGCCGCCATCACGGTGCGCATCCTCCAGCAATTCCGCCGAGACCACCGCACGCTTGGGCTGCTGTTCGGCGCACCGTTGATCATCCTCGGGTTGCTGGGCTACCTGCTCCGTGGTGGTGGCGTCGTGCCGTCTGTGGGCATCGTCAATGAGGACTCCGGTGCGCTTGGGCAGTTGGTCGCCAGCTCCCTCGAGCGTTCGTCACAGGTGTCGGCAAGACTCATGTCACGCGCGGACGCGGATGCCGGCGTGAACAATGGCGACCTGGGCGGTTACCTCCTGCTGCCATCGGATTTCACGGCGGTCGCTCGCCAATCGCACCTGGTGGAACCGTTGGTCCGGCTCGAGGGGAGCCAGCCCGGTCTGTCCGGAACGATTCTCCAGGCACTCAGCCAATCCTTCGCCACGCTCGCCGCGCAGCTCCCCGGCACGGCCGCGATTCGCTTCGCGCCGCAGGTGACGTATCGCTACGGCGGCCCGGGCTTCGACACCCTTGACTACTTCGGCGCGGCCTTCGTCGGCCTGGTCGTCTTCTTCCTGGTCTTCGTGATCACAGCGGTCGCCTTCCTTCGCGAGCGAGGCCAGGGCACACTGGAACGGCTGATGGCCAGCCCGCTGCGGCGACCGGAGATCGTGCTCGGTTACATGCTCGGATTCACGGTGCTGGCGCTAGTGCAAGCGGTTGAGGTCCTGGCCTTCAGCCTGCTCGTCCTGCATGTCCACAATGCGGGGAACATCGGGCTGATCTTTCTGCTCGAGGCCCTGATGGCGATCGCCGCCGTCAACCTGGGAATCTTCCTCAGCATGTTCGCGCGCACGGAGTTCCAGGCGGTGCAGTTCATTCCACTGGTGATCGTGCCGCAGATGCTGCTCGCCGGGATCATCTTCCCGGTCAGCACCGAGCCCGGTCCTCTTCAGGTGGTGTCGCATGTCCTGCCGCTGACCTACGCCGTGAACGGCATGCGCGACATCATGATCAAGGGCGCCGACCTATCGTGGTCCTCGCTTCAGCTGGACTTCGCGGTGATGCTCGGCTTCTGCGTCCTCGTCATCGTGGCCGGCGCGGCGACGCTTCGACGCCGGATCGCGTAGCGGCCTCCCGTCTATCTGGGCGGCCGTAGACTGATCATGATGAAGCCCCTGATCTCCGGCGTTCACACGATCATCTTCAGCCGCGACGCCGAAGCCGACCGTGCCTTCTTCAAGGACGTGCTCGGACTCGATTCGATCGACTCAGGTGGCGGATGGCTGATCTTCGCGCTGCCCCCGGCTGAGCTTGCCTTGCACCCAACCGAGGAACCGGAGCGTCACGAACTCTTTCTGTTATGCGATGACATCGAGGTGACTGCCAGGGAGCTCGAGAAGAAAGGCGTCCCTCTGAAGCGCCCGTTTGACGAGCCGCGATGGGGAACGGTTACCGAGATCGCTCTGCCAGGTGGCGGACGGATTTCGCTGTATCAGCCGAAACATGCGCTCGCGCACGCGAGGACTGAAGCCTCTCAGACGACGGGCTAGCGGTCGAGGGCGGTCCTCCGAGCAACGCTGACTCCGTACCGCTGCTCCAGCCACTCGTCCCACCTGGTCGTGCCGTCGCGATGCTCGGGAGTGAGCACTGCCCCCTTGGCCCAGCGGCGTGGAAAACCGACCAGTGGCGGGAGCGGCAGGATTGGCTTGCGAATGCCTGCTGCGCGCTTCCAATCGTGCGCCATCTGGCTCATCGTGAGGACCTCCGGACCTCCGAACTCCGGCATCATTCGGGCGGGCGGCTTCCCGGCGATCTCGACCAGACGATCCGCCACCTCGCCGACCGCGACCGGCTGGAACTTTGCGCCGACGAAGACGATGAGCACGCCGAACCGACCGAGGAGCGGGAAGAACACGTCCGGAAACAGTTCGTAGAACTGGGTCGCGCGCTGGATCGTCCAGGGGACGCCGGCTGCTTTGATCGCTGCTTCGGCGGCGAGCTTGACGCGATAGTAGGGAAAGGTCTGGACGCGCTCGGTGCCGACGATCCCCGGATAGATGACATGACGCACCGACGCCTGCCGGGCGGTTTCGAGCAACGCCTTCGTTCCCTCGACGTCGGTCTTCCAGCTGTCCTTGAGGGGGTTCGTCGCGGCATGGATGATGATGTCCACGCCCGCCACGGCTTCGCGAAGTCCCTCACCGGTGGCGAGATCCAGTCGGATTGGTCCACGTCGCCCGGCCTCGCCTACGTCGTACCCGCGGGTGCGGAGTCGTTGCACTACTTGCTTGCCCAGCGTCCCGGAGGCGCCCGTGACGAGGACGGTTTCAGCCATGCCGGGACTCACGCCAGCGCAGGTATGTGCCTGCAAGCAGGACGAGGGCAATCACGCCAACTGTCAGCGGATCGCTTGACCGCCCGCCAAGCGACTGGTCTTCGAGATGCGCGACCAGGTGAACGACCGCCCCGACGGTGACGCCGGCGAGGACGGCTAGCAGCGCGTCGCGGAGGAAGAGGCCGGCGGCGAGTGCTCCCGCGAGGCCGAGCTGAAAGGCGCCCAGGTCGTGGATCAGGTGTTGGTTGTACGGCGGGTAGGTGGCGATCGTGTCGTAGAAGCTGCGCGGGGCGAGGAATGCCCAGGCGCCCACGATGCCGAACGCCAGAATGCCGAAGGCCGCTGCGACTTTACTCA